>CALLUO010000056.1 GCA_938010425.1 uncultured Elioraea sp. | reverse complement strand
AGATGGTCATGCCAGGCGATAATGTGCGCATGGAGGTGGAACTGATCGCCCCCATCGCCATGGACGAGGGGCTGCGCTTCGCCATCCGCGAAGGCGGCAAAACCGTCGGCGCCGGCGTCGTCACCAAAATCCTGCAGTGAGGGCCAAGCGAGGTTCCTTGCCGGGGCGGCCGCCGCTCGGCTATCAGCGGGCGGAAAACGGGCGCATCGTCCGCAGGGGTGTAGCTCAATTGGCTAGAGCGCCGGTCTCCAAAACCGGAGGTTGGGGGTTCGAGACCCTCCACCCCTGCCACGCCGCTTCCCATCTACAACAGTTTGGCTAGCCTGAGCGGCTGCCGGGCGGTGACATCAGCGCCGCAAATGGAACGGACGTCATGGCGAGGATCAATCCAGCGACCTTCGTCCGCCAAGTGCGGCAGGAACTGGCGAAGGTCACTTGGCCGACGCGCAAGGAGACGTTGATCACCACCGGGCTTGTGGTCGTGCTCTCGGTGCTGGCGGCGACCTTCTTCTTTTTGGTCGATCAAGTGATCGGCTTCGGCGTGCGGTTGATCTTCGGCTTCGGCGCATAAGGAGAGGGAGAGCATGGCGGCAGCGGAGACGAAGGACGGGCTCGCCCCCGTCCGGCCAGTGGCCCCGCCGTCCCAGGCGGGGAAAATGCGCTGGTATGTGATCCACGTGTATTCTGGGTTCGAGAAGAAGGTGCGCGACGCGATCCGCGAACAGGCGGCGCAAAAGGGACTTGCAGAAAAGTTTGGCGACATCCTCGTCCCAGCCGAGGAGGTGGTCGAGGTCAAGCGCGGCCAGAAGGTGCAGTCGGAGCGCAAGTTCTTCCCCGGCTATGTGCTGGTTCGCATGGAGATGACGGACGACACCTGGCACCTGGTGAAAAACACGCCGAAAGTGACGAACTTCCTCGGTGGTAAGGGCCGCCCGCAGCCGATTTCCGACGCCGAGGCCGAGCGCATCGTCAAGGCGGTGGCGGAGGGGGTGGAGAAGCCGAAGCCATCCATCACGTTCGAGGTTGGTGAACAGGTGCGCGTGATCGACGGCCCCTTCACCAGCTTCAACGGCACGGTGGAGGAGGTGGACGAGGAGAAGGGCCGGGTGAAGGTTTCGGTCTCTATCTTCGGCCGCGCCACCCCGGTCGAACTCGAATACAGCCAAGTCGAGAAAGTCTGACCCCGCGCCCGCCCAGCCCAGGGGCGCGCTTCAGGCAAGCGGCAGCTGGCGTGCCAGCCGGCCGCGCTGGGCTTAGCGGGAGGCGAAGAGGCGGGCCAGCCGGAGCATAAGGGCAGCGAGCCCAGCGGCCAGCACCCAGGCCGCCGGCCGCGGGGCAAGTTCTCTGTCGAGATTGGCCGCCAGCACGAGCCAAGGATCGACTTGGGTGCGCAGCGCAAACCACGCGAACTCGAGCCCCGCTGTGACACCGGCCGCTGCGAGGGCGAGCCCGGCATAGGTGGCCAAACCGGGCGCGCCGCCGCGCGGCGCCACCAAACGGTACGCCGCGAGCCAGGCGAACAGGCCAGCCGCAACGGCAGGCTCAGTGACTTCGACTTTCTGCGGCCAAGAGACAGCGAAGTGCACGATGGCAAGCCCAGAGGCTGGAAAGACCAGCAGGTGCAATCGCCGCCAAGCGACGCCGCCCAAAGCGCGGATCGCGCGATCGAACGAGGTGGCGGCGAGGGGGATCAAGAGCGCGACCGCAATGGCGCCGAACAGCAGATTGCGTTGACTGATGATCTCTCCGACCAGACGCCGGACGTCACCGTCAAGGCTGCCGAGATGGATGCCGAGGTGCAGCACGGCATAGGCGAAGGCGGTGAGACCGACGACCCGCCGCATGGGGGCAAGGGCGGCGAGCCGGAGCGTTTGCCGCGCCGGCGTCACGGCAAGCGAGGCGAGCAAGAAGACAAGAGCCCAGGAGCCCGATCGCCGGCTTGCCTCGGCCCAAGGGTCGGGCCCAAGGCTGTGGCGGAGAGCATCCAGCAATAGGGCGAGGGCGGGGAGAGCAAGCCCAAGCCCAAGGAGGGCGATCAGACACGCGCGAACAGGCTTGCCGCGCCAGCCTTTGCTCGCACGCGCTGTGTTTGCCACCCCGATGCCGTTCCTCACACTGGGCAGGTGGCGCCACTCGCAGCACAAACAAGACGCGGCCCTAACCCGCGCTCCTCAACGCTTCAGCCCGAACCTGCACTCGCCTGGCCCGTTTCGCCCTCGCCGCGTTGGCCGGCGGCGGGCAACAGCCGACCCTTCACCCATTCGCGCCCGCCCTGCTCCACGACGTACAGCATCGGGATGAGGAAGATGCCGACCAACGAGGCGGCGAGCATGCCGGCGAAGAAGGGGATGGACACCGCCCCGCGCGCAAGCTCCGCCGCACTATTCGCGCTGACCAGCGCCACCAGGCCGAGGATGAGGGCGAACGAGGTCATCATCCCCGGCCGGAAGCGCAGCCTCGCCCCCTCGGTCGCCGCCTCGCGCAGGGGCACGCCCTTCGCCCTCTGCTCCTTGGCGAACTCGACGATGAGAATGCCGTTCTTCGCTGCGAGCGCGATCAACATCACGACTCCAATCTGCCCACAGAGGTCGATTGGGATGCGCGCCATGATCAGCCCCGCGAAACGCCGAGGATAGCGACGACGACGGAGAGCATGACCGAAACAGGAATGGTCCAGGACTCGAAGAGCGCGACGAGGAAGAGGTAGGCGAACAGAACGGCGAGGGCGAGAATGGCGGCCTCCTGCCCGGCTGCGGCGCGTTCCCGGAACGGGGTCCCGCTCCAGGCGCGGTCGAACCCCTGAGGCAGGGTGCGATCGGCAATCTTCTCCATCGCGATCAACGCCGCGCCGGAGGAGACGCTGGGAGCCGGATTGCCCTGCACGGTGACGGCACGCAGATTGTTGAACCTGACGATGGTTTGCGGCCCGACCTCGATGCGAACCGACGCAAGGCTCCGCATCGGCACCATGGTGCCGGCAGCGGTGCGCACATGCACACGCAGGATGTCGTCGATGTCCCGCCGATCCTCGGCTTCGGCCTGCAGCTGCACCTGCCAGTTGCGGCCGAACAGGGTAAAGTCGTTGACGTAGTATCCACCCAACGTCGCCTGCAGGGCGGCGAAGATGTCGGCGATACGCACGCCGAGGCTTTGCGCCCGTTCCCGGTCGATGTCGAGGAAGATGGACGGGTTCGCCGTCGAGAAGGTGGAGAAGGCGCGATCAATCCGCGCATCGGCATGGGCGGCAACGATCAGGCCCTGCACGGCACCACTCTGCCCTGCGAACGGCCGCCCCTTAAGGTTCATCACCTGCCGTTCGAACCCCCCGCCTGTGCCGAGGCCGATGATGGGAGGCCAAACGAAGGGAAAGACGATCGCCTCGCGGATGGCGAGGGCCGCGCGTGCCACTGTCGCACTCGCAGCCAGCCGATGCCGCGCGCCGGCCCGCCGTGGCGAAGGATGAGCGCGCAAAGCGCTGGTGAGAGGGTGAGCGCATTCACCGCGGAAAACAGCCTTGCCACCGAAATCGTCACCGCGAACTGGCGGAACAGCTCGCCCGAGATCCCGGGAATAAAGGCGATGGGCACGAACACCGAGAGCAGCACCAAGGTGATTGCGATGATCGGCGCAGTGATCACGCCATCGCCCATTTGATCGCCTCCGCAGGCGAGAGTGCAGGCTGCTCACGCAGGATCCGCTCGACATTCTCAACGACCACGATGGCATCGTCGACCACGATGCCGATGGCGAGCACCATGGCCAGCAGCGAGACGGTGTTGAGCGAGTAGTCGAGGGCCAGCAGAACAGCGACGGTGGCGATCAGGCTCACCGGCACCGCGATCATGGGAATGAGGGTCCCGCGCAGGTTGCCGAGGAAGATGAAGACGACGAGGACAACCAGGACGAAGGCCTCGATCAACGTGTCCTTCACGCTCTCGATGGTCGCGTCGACGAAGGCCGTGGTGTCGTAGGTAACCGTGTAGTCGAGGCCGGCGGGAAACAGGCGGCGAAGATCCTCGAGCGCTGCGCGCAGTTCGCCCGAGGCGCGCACCGCGTTCGTGCCCGGCGCGAGGTAGGTGCTGATGGCCACGGCGGGTGCGCCGTTGAAAGTGACGGCAATGTCCTCCGACCTCGCACCGAGCTCGATCCGCGCGACGTCGCGCATGTAAAGAAGCTCGCCATCCGCTCCGACGCGCAGGACGATCGCGCCGAACTCCTCGGGCGTGATGAGCCGGCCCTTGGTCACGATGTTGAGCTGTGCCTGCTGGTCGTCGGCGACCAGGCGGGGACCGTTCCGCCCAACCTAAGCTTGAACGTTTTGCGCTTGGAACGCGGCAAGGCATCCCTCGGCGAGAGGCAGAGCCCGATGATGCAATCGGTTTCGAACCAGATGCGCATCGCATAGTCCTTAGCTGACGGTGAGCTGGTAGGAGCCGTCATTCGCGCTCACTGAGCGCATGTCGATCATGTCCTACACGCCGTTGACCGCGGTCTCGATCGCCTGGGCCACCGTTTCTTCCACCACTGCCGCCGACGCACCTGGATAGATGGCCGATACTGTCACCTGCGGCGGTACGATGTCGGGCAGCTGGGCGATCGGTATACGTCCCAGTGCGAGCAGTTCTGCGATCGTTATCACCAGGGCGATGACGATCGCGAGCCGTGGACGATCGACGAAGAGGGAAGAGAACACGCGCACGACCTCGCGTGCGGCGCCGGCGAAGGGTAAGGACGCTGCCGTCGCCGGCCAGGCCTGCACGGAGGTGCCGGCGCGGATTCGCTGGATCCCCTCGACGATCAGGTTCTCACCCTCGTTAAGGCCCTCGACGATCTCGGCGGCCGCGGGTGTGGTGTTGCCGACGCGCACGCGGCGCACCGCCGCACGGCCCTGCGCATAGACCACAAACACGTACTGCCCCTCGCGGTCTGCGAGCTGGGCAGCACGGGAATAACAAGGGCACGCCGTGGTTCGCGCTCCGCGATGTCGACCGTCACCGTCGCACCGTCGAACAGGATCCGTTCCGGACTGCGTATCGACGCCCGCACGGCCTGAGCGTCCGTGCCGCAATCGATTTGCGGATCGATAAAATCGATCACCCCTTCGTAGGGATAAGCCGAACCGTCAGCCAGCCGCAGGCGCACGGAAAGCGTTTCGGCGGCGTTCTGTGTCCTGCCGGTTTCGGCGCGGCGCCGCTAAGATTCGAGCACCTCGCGTTGACTGACGCGAAAGGTCACATGCATCGGGTCCACCGAGGTCAGGGTGGCAAGTGGGCCCGACTGCGGGGACACGACGGCGCCAACCGAAGCGACGGGACGTCCGATCCGGCCGGCGAAGGGCGCGGTGATCAGCGTGTAGCCGAGATCGATCCCAGCCATGCGCAGCGCAGCTTCCGCCTCTTGCACGCGCGCCCTCGCCATCTCCGCCTCGGCGCGGCGCTGGTCGCGCGTGGCGAGGGGGATGTTGTTGGTCCTGACCAGCTCCTCGGCGCGGGCGAGTTGCCGTTCGGCGTTGAGCAGCGCCGCCCGGGCGGAGGCGAGATCGGCTCTGCGCGCCGCCACCGCCGCTTCGAACGGCTCACGCTCCAACACAAACAGGAGATCGCCCGCGCGTACCTCCTGGCCCTCGATAAAGGTGCGTTCGCGCAGAAAGCCGGTGACGCGGGGGATGATCTGAACCGTATCGACCGCACTGACCCGCCCGACAATACTAGCGCGGCCCTCCACCGCCCGACGCTCCACCGCTACCACGCGGACGGGGGGCCTGGGTAGCAGAGGGCTGGCCGCGTGCCGGTAAAGATGTGGCAAAGGCAACCAAATACAGCAGAACGGGGGCAAGCACGCGCATGCGATCGAGGCTCCAAGATGGCGGGCTGAAATGCCAGCCTCTCTTGCCCCGGACAGATCACATCGGATCTCGATTTGCAAACCTGGC
>CALLUO010000055.1 GCA_938010425.1 uncultured Elioraea sp. | reverse complement strand
CGCCCAGAACGCAGCCGCACAAGCCCAGCCTCCGCTCCGGTGTGCGGTCGACGCCACCTTCGCACCGCACGCGATGCCGAAACTCGGCGGCGGGCTGGAAGGTTTCAACATCGACCTTTTCCAGGCGGTCGCCAAACGTCTTGGGCGCGAGCTCGTTATTTAAGGCGGGTCCTTCGCAGGGCTGATCTCCGCGCTGAACGCCGGCCGCTACGACTTCCTCTGCGCACCGACGACGGCGACACGGGAGCGTGCCGAAAACCTCCTGTTCACAGAAGGCTACCTGTTCACCGAGTACCAGTTCGGCATTCGTCGCGGGTCCGCTCCGCTGCGCTCTCTGGACGACCTGCGCGGCAAAACCATCGCGGTGAACAAGGGCAGCATCTACGACACCTGGGCCAGGCAAAACGCCGAGCGTGACGGCTTCACGGCGCAGGCCTATGACAGCAACTCCGACGCCGTTCAGGCGGTGATCGCCGGCAGGGCATATGCCAATCTCGCCGGCAACACCGTCATCAAGTTCGCCGCCACGCGCAATCCGCTCTTTGTGCCCGACCTTGTGTTGAAGGAGACACGCGCGCACTGGTCCGTGCCGCTGCGCAAGGACAGTGTGGAGCTTCGCCGCCAGCTCGAAATCGCGATCGAATGCCTGAAGAAGGATGGCACCATCGCCGCCCTCTCCGAGAAGTGGTTCGGCGTCACGCCCGGCCCGGACGATGCGGAGAACGTCGTTTTCCCAGGCTTTGGCCCGCCCGGCCTGCCCGGCTAAGACGCGACCCCGACCAATGCCGGATGCTGAGCCGGCCGATCATCGAAGCGCGCGCGATCCACAAGAGTTTCGGCCCTCTCAAGGTCCTCGACGGAGTCGATCTCGTCGTCGCCGAACGCGAGCTCGTGTTCATCATCGGGCCGTCGGGCAGCGGCAAGTCGACGCTGTTGCGCTGCCTCAACCGGCTCGAGGAACCGACGTCGGGTCATATCGTCGGCGACGGGATCGACGTGCTCGCGCGCCGCACGGACATCAATGCGTTGCGCAGGCGCATCGGCATGGTGTTCCAGTCCTTTAACCTCTATCCGCACATGACGGCCCTCGGGAACGTGGCATTCGCCCTCCGCCGCGTCGTGGGGCTCAGGCGACGCGACGCGGAGGAAAGGGCGCGTTCGGCCCTCGCCCTTGTAGGACTGGCCGACAAGGCGGACGCCTACCCCGCCCAGCTCTCGGGCGGTCAGCAGCAGCGGGTCGCAATTGCGCGCGCCGTCGCACTCGAGCCGCGCGTCATGCTGTTCGACGAACCGACCTCTGCGCTTGATCCCGAACTGGTCGGCAGTGTGCTGCGGGTGATGCGACAGCTCCGCGAGGGCGGCATGACCATGGTCGTCGTCAGCCACGAGATGGAGTTCGCTCGCGCTGCGGCTGATCGGGTCCTGTTCATGGACGGCGGACGCGTGATCGAGCAGGGTCCGCTGGACTGCCTGTTCGGCGCGCCGAAGTCCGACCGGTTGCGTGCCTTTCTCCGATCGCTCGAACGCCACTGAGCCGATGTCCGGCTGGGAGCTTTTTCTCTTCTCGTTCCTCAATCTCCGCGTGATGGCGGAGTATTTGCCGAGCATCGCGGCCGGGTTCCTGCTCACCGTGCAACTCGCCGCGCTGATCATCGCAAGCGGGCTCGCCCTTGCTTTGCTGCTCGCCGTCCTGCGCAGCCTGGGCAGCCTCGTACTGTCGTTCGCGATCGTGCTGTTCGTCGATCTGTTCCGGGCCATTCCGCCCCTCGTGCTGATCGTGCTCCTCTACTTCGGCCTGCCCAACCTCGGATTTACGCCATCGGGTTTCGTCTGCACCTGGGTCGTGCTCGCCCTTGTTCTGGCTGCTTTCGCCGAAGAGATCGTCTGGGCGGGGATCCTCTCTGTGCCGAAAGGTCAGTGGGAGGCTGCACGGTCGACGGGCCTCAGTTTCTTCACAACCCTGCGCTGTGTGGTGCTACCGCAGGCCCTCCGGCTCGCCATCGCGCCTCTCACCAATCGCACCATCGCCATCACCAAGGGAACGGCGCTTGGCAGCGTGGTCGCGGTCTCGGAGATCCTTGCCCAGGCGTCGGCAGGTGTGTCCTTCTCGTCCAATCCTTCGCCGCTGACGCTCGGTGCCCTCGCCTACCTGGTGCTGTTCGGGCCCATGGTGCTTCTGGCGCGCAGGATCGAGCGTCGCTTTGCCTGGCGGCACTGAGCCGTGGAGCTCTTCGTCTCCAGCTTCCTCAATGTCGAGGTGGTGTGGGCGGCACGCGCGCTGCTGCTACAGGGGTTCGCGAACACGATGCTGCTGATCGCAATCGCCGTGCCGCTCGGTCTGGCCGGAGGGCTGCTCCTTGCCCTGTTGTCTCTAACCCCGGTTCGCATCGCCCGCCTCCTGCTCGCCGTCTGGGTCGACCTCTTCCGCGCGCTCCCTCCCCTCGTCCTCCTGGTGTTCGTCTACGAAGGCCTGCCCTTCGCCGGGCTCGAGCTCGGGCCGCTCGGCTCGGTCGCGGTCGCCTTCCTGCTCAACAGCTCCGCCTACTACGCCGAGATCCTGCGGGCGGGAATCGACAGCGTGCCGCGCGGTCAGTGGGAAGCTGCGCGATCGAGCGGCCTTTCCGCACTCGACACCCTCGGTTGGGTCGTCCTGCCGCAAGCGGTGCGCAATGTCCTGCCCGACCTCGTTTCGAACACGCTCGAGGTGGTGAAACTCACCTCGATCGCCTCGGTCGTCGCCATGCCGGAGCTTCTCTACCAGGCACGTCAGGCGCAAAGCGTCACCTACAACGCCTCGCCTCTCGTCGCCGCCGCTCTGATCTATCTGCTCCTGCTCTGGCCCCTTGTCCGCCTGCTCAGCCGGCTCGAACACCGGCTGCCGAGCCGGATGTAGCTGCGATATCCTCGGGCGTGATGGGCAGCGTGGAATATTCCGCTCCCGTTGCGTCGGCCACCGCGCTGGCGATCGCCGCCGCCACGGCGAGGATGGCGTGCTCCCCAAGCCCTTTCGCCCCGTACGGCCCTGGCCCAAGCCCGTGCTCGAGCGTGATCGTCGCCACCTCGCGCGGCAGGTCGAGCACTGAAGGCATGCGATGGGCGAGAGGTGTGCCGTTCGCAAGGCGCCCCTCGTCGTCGAAGACGAGCGCCTCCATCAACGCCTGGGCCAAGCCCTGCACCGCGACCCTGATCATGCGGTGTGCGGTCGGTGTCGATGGGAGCAAGCCGCACGCGTGCAGGATCGATGCCCAGCACCTCGGAGACAATTACTGCTGCGACCCGTTCAGGGCCTTGGCCGAGATCGGCGATGCCTGAGAGAACGAGAGCAGAGCCGTCGCGCGCGAGCTTCACCACAGCCAGGCTGTGACGTGAGAAGCCGCCGCCATGCTTCATGCCAACGGCGATGCCGCGCCCACCCCCGGCGTTCGAGGTCCTGTACAGCCGATGCGGGCAGCGACCTGGGTGAGACCATCCTCGAGGTCCGAATCCATCGGCGTCTCGCCCGGCCGTGGCACCTCGCCGGGGCGGAGAAAGTTGCGCTTGCGGAATTCGACCGGATCGAGGCATAAACGACGCGCGATCGCATCGATCTGGCGTTCGCCAGCGAAGCAAGCCTGCGGGCCGCCGAAGCCGCGGAACGACCCTGCCGGTGCAGTCGAGGTGCGCACGACTTCGCCAATACTTTCCACCGCTTGCCAACGATAGGCCCTGACAGGCTGCGATAGGCCTCCTTCTCGCAGACAATCACGGAGGCATCCGCATAGGCGCCGCCGTCCAGGCAAAGCAAGCCCCAGCGGGCGAGCAGGGTGCCGTCAGCCAACAAGGCCGTCGTCAGTGAGACTTGAGCGGCGTGTTGCGAGAGGGTGAGCATCACTCGCCCCACGTGAGCGCAAGCCGCACGGAACCGCGCGCAAGCCGCGACAGGAGGAGCGTGAGCGTTTCGTGCTTGGGGCAGGACTTCGCCCCGAACCCGGCCCCTGCCGGCAAGACGAGCACGCGGATCGCCGCCTCAGGCAAGCCGGAGTGCGGGCGAGATCCGTTCGCAGCAGGAACGGATCCTGATTGTTGCACCACACTTCCCCCCTCGTTGTCCCGGCGCGCCACTGCGCAAAGGGGTTCAATCGGGAGGTGGCTCATGCGTAGGAAACGGTCGGTGTTGGTGAAGATGTGCGCGGGGCGGGCAAACACGGCATCGCGATCGCCTATACGGAAGTGGAAGCGCCAAAGCATGTCGCGCGCAGGCTCGCGCCAGGCCTCTGCTTGCGGTCCCTTGGGACAAGGTTGCTGCGGGCCTTGGTCGAACAGGGCCGGTGCGTCAGGGGCGAGTGCGGCGGCGATGGTGGGGACAGGCGGCAGAACGCGCCAGCGCACCACGACGCGACCAGCGGAACACGCGGCGGCGGCATCGATGGCGAGGATTTCCGCGTGCGGTTGGGGCGAGCGCACGAGCATAGAGTGCAGCATGCCGGGCAAAGCGACATCGACGGCGTAGGCGAACGTGCCGCGCACTCGGGCGAGATCGGCTGCGGCCATCAGCCACCCTCCCGAAGAAGCGCTGACGCGCGCCGCACCGCACGCAGACTGGCGGTTCCACCCCCGCGGAGACAGAGCGCAGCACTCATCCAGGCGCGGCAGGTCGCCTCATCTGGATCAGGGTCTTCGCCAGCAAGGCGAAAGCGAGCAGAACCATGCCCGATGAGCAGGAGCCGCACTGGAACGCAGGTTCCTCAAGGAAGGCACGCTGCAGCGGGTGAAGGTGCGCGTCTGCACACTCGAGGCCTCGAATGGTGGTGATCCGACGCCCGTCCACCTCCACCGCGAGCATCAAGCAGGCCGTGGCGGGCACGCCGTCGATCAGCACCGTGCACGCGCCACAAAAAGACGCCGCATACAGAAGCGCGCGATGCGCCACCTGTTCGCGGGTGGCAAGAGCGCCGATGCGGATCCCCCCCCGCGCGCTGGTCTGTCCCCTTGAGCCCAGCAAGCCCGCGCAGAAGTGTCACCGAGCGGGGAGGGCCTCCGAACCTCAGCCCCGAGATCACCCCCCTCCGCTGGCCATAGCAAGCGCATCCGGCAGGCCGAGCCTCACCACTGCCTCGTCAAGCGTGCAGGGGCGAAAGACGCGCAGCGGCGGAACGAGCGTCCGCGTGCGCACGGGCAGCGTGCCGGTTGCCTCTGTC
>CALLUO010000054.1 GCA_938010425.1 uncultured Elioraea sp. | reverse complement strand
GATCAGAGGCGGAAGAGCGCGTCCGGCGGCAAGCTGATCGAGGGCGGGGGGAAGGTCTTCCGGCCCGTGCAGGACGGCCTGGCCCTTGCCATCGTAGCCCCAACGCGCGGTTTTCAGCACGCAGGGAAAACCAATTTCGGCTACGGCTGCTTCGGCCTCCTCGCGGCGTGCGATCGATGTCCACGGGGCCGTGGCGACGCCGATGCGGTTCAGGAACAATTTCTCCAATCTCCGATCCTGCGCGGTGGCCAGAACCGAAGGGGCGGGGCGGATTGGTGCCTCGGCCTCGAGAGCGGGGAAGGCATCCAGGGCGACATTCTCGAACTCGAATGTGGCGACATCGACGCTGCGCCCGAAGCGGGCCAGCGCCTCGGCATCGTCGAAGCCCGCGACGGTCGTTCGCGTGGCGACATGAGAGGCCGGCGGGTCCGGTTCCGGCGAATAAACGTGCGTGCGATAGCCCAGCCGTGCGGCGGCCATCGCCAGCATCCGCCCCAACTGCCCGCCGCCGAGGATGCCGATGGTGGAACCGGGCGGCAGCGGGGGAAAAGGCTCAGCCATCGGCAGGTGTGTCGGGCACGGCTTCGGTCTGGCGGGCGCGCCAAGCGGCAAGGCGCTCGGCGAGGGCGGGATCGGAGAGTGCAAGAATGCTGCAGGCGAGCAAGGCGGCGTTCACCGCTCCCGCTCGCCCGATGGCGAGCGTTCCGACAGGGATGCCAGCCGGCATCTGGACAATAGAGAGCAAGGAGTCCATTCCGCGCAGAGCGTGGCTTTCCACCGGCACGCCGAGCACCGGCAGTGTGGTGAGCGAGGCCGTCATGCCCGGCAGGTGCGCTGCCCCCCCTGCGCCGGCGATGATGACGCGAACCCCCCGTGCCGCCGCAGTCGTTGCGTAGTCGTAAAGCCTTCGCGGCGTGCGGTGGGCGGACACCACGCGCGCCTCGTACCGGACTGCCAGCTCATCGAGTATGGCGGCGGCATGGCGCATCGTTTCCCAATCCGACCGGCTGCCCATGATCAGCCCAACCGGGGGGGCGGCAAAGGATGGCGAGGGGGGATCGGTCACAGAACGAACGAGTCGGCAGCGGTGCAAGGGGTGGCAGGGCGCGACACGGTTCGCTTAGGCGATGATGTCGGGGATCAGGCGGTTCTCGATCCAGGAGATCTCGTCCTTGAGCTTCAACTTGCGCTTCTTCAGCCGGGCGAGATGGATCTGGTCAGCCTGACCAGACGCGGAGAGGCGCGCGATCACCGTATCGAGGTCGCGGTGTTCGATGCGGAGTTCATTCAGCCGAGCAAGCAACGCCTCGCGATCCTCGGTCTCCATCCCGGTTCCGACCCTGCCGAGGGTGTGTGCCAATCCCTGCACGGCATTAGGCCACGAAACTCGGTGTGATCAAGGGCGCAAGGCCTCGCCGCGGCATCAGGCGGGCGCGGTTTGCATGACCAAGCCGTATGGGCTGTGCCCGCGTAGGGTCTCGTAACCCAGGGCTGAGAGGGAGAGCAACGGCGGTGCCGTCGGCGAGCCTCTTCAGCCCGCCGCGACACCTTGCGTGGGCTACCGAAAGGCGTTTGGTCAGTTCGCCTTTCCCGGCAGAGGCCGAGAGCACGGGCCTAGGGCCGTCGCGCAGAAAGACGCGGGGGAGCCACTTCTCCTTCCGTCCCCCGTCGCACGCCGCGCCACACGGCTTCTGCCTGCAAAGCCCAGTCGCGAAGGATGCCAAGGGCGGCGATCAGACGATGGTGCGTGGTTGCGCCCTCGTGGATCGTTGTGGCGTGGGTGAGCAGGGGAGCACTGTGCAACATGGCGTGCCGCGCACGCCGGCCGACCGCGAACTTTTCTTCGTTCGCGCAGGATCGCTTCGGTCTGGCTGGTTAGGCAAAAAAAGCCCTCAGGATGAAGGGTTTACCCATGGTCGCTGCAGCGTCGAAGGGCATGCGAACACCCTCTTGAGGGCCCGCCGACGGTGCGCACCGGAGGTTGGGTGACCGTTGACGCCTCTGCCCTGCCGTCACCACCCTCGGCCGTACTCCATGCGCGAGCCCAGCGGAGTTGGGTGACCGTTGACGCCTTTGCCCTGCCGTCACCCCATCGAATCGAGGCCGACGAGAGAGCGGGCGAACTCGTCCGGGTCGAAGGGGCGGAGGTCTTCCGCCTTCTCGCCAACCCCTACCGCGTGCACGGGCAGCCCGAAGGTCTCCGCTAGAGCCACCACCACGCCCCCCTTCGCCGACCCGTCGAGCTTGGTGACGATGAGCCCGCTGACCTCCACCATTTCGCGGAACACCTTCACCTGCGAGAGCGCATTCTGCCCGGTGGTGGCATCGAGGACGAGCAGCACACTGTGCGGTGCATCAGCCATTTGCTTGCGCAGCACACGCACGATCTTACCAAGCTCTGCCATAAGATCTGCCTTGTTGTGCAGCCTTCCTGCCGTGTCGATCAGCAGCACATCCGCACCTTCCTTGCGGGCACGGGCTAGAGCGTCGAAGGCAAGGCCAGCAGCATCCGCGTTCGGGGGCCCGGTGATCACGGGGCAGCCCGTTCTTTCGCCCCAGATGGTCAGCTGTTCGACGGCGGCGGCGCGGAACGTGTCGCCAGCGACCAGCATCGGCTTCAACCCCTGAGACGACCAGAGTGCTGCGAGCTTGGCAATCGTCGTCGTCTTACCGCTACCGTTCACGCCGACAACCAGCACAACATGCGGCGCGTACGCTGGGTTCGGCAGCAGAGGAACAGCGACGGGGCGAAGAATGTCGGCGATTTCGGCTGCCAGCGCCTCTTTCACCTCACGTTCGCTGACATGCGCGCCAAAGCGGGCAAGGCGAAAGCGATCGACGATCCGTTTCGCTGCCGAAGTGCCGAGATCAGCCGTGATCAGCAGTTCCTCGAGCTCATCGAGCGCGGCATCGTCCATCAGCCGGTCGCGGAAAAGAGAGGCGATACCGGAGCTGATCTTCGCCGAGGAGCGCGCGAGCCCGGCCTTTAGCCGGGCGAAGAAGCCGCGGGGCCGGTCCACCTCTTCGTGCATGTCGTGAGGCGCACTTGGCTTCGTCTCCGCTTCAGGCTGTCGCCGCGCCACGGTGTCTTGCGTAGAAGCTCGGGGTGCATGCTCGGCCTCGGCTTGAGATGGCGACGCTGGCACAGCGAACCTCGTCGTCGCACCTTTCGCCTGCACCAACTCATCGGCTGCTGGCAGCGATGGTGCGGCTTCGTCCGCACCCTCGGCGGCTTGCGCTGGCCGCGGTTCAGCAGGCGATTCCGCCTCGGCCTTGCCGCGGCTGAACAGGCGTTTGAACACCATCACGCGACCTCCGCGATGAGGCCCCGATCGTTCGCCGCCGTGATGCGAACCCGTCCGATCGTGCCCGGATCGATCCGGCCTCGGATCAGACGAGCTGGGGCAAAGTGTTCGGTGTGGCCTTCGCCCGTCTCCCGCTCTGCCAGCAAGGCGGCAGTGGTGCCGACCCGGCTTTCGTAGAAGCGGCGTGCCATGTGCTCGCCGAGCTCGCGCAAGGCAGCGGCACGTTCGCGGATCACGGCTGGGGCAAGCTGCGGCATGCGCGCGGCAGGCGTGTTGGGGCGCGGCGAGAACGGAAAGACATGGAGGAAGGTTAGCCCCGCCTCCTCGATCAACGCGCGTGTGTTGGCCGCTGCTTGGTCGGTCTCGGTCGGGAAACCAGCGATCAGGTCGGCACCGAACACAATGTCGGGGCGAAGCTGGCGCGCGCGCTCGGTCAGCAGAATCACGTCGCGCCGGAGGTGGCGGCGCTTCATCCGTTTCAGGATCAGATCATCCCCCGCTTGCACTGAAAGATGCAGATGCGGCATCAGCCGCGGCTCCTCCGCGATCAGCCGCCATAGCTCCTCGTCGATCTCGATCGGATCGAGTGAGGAAAGGCGAAGCCGCGGCAGCTCGGGCACGAGGGTAAGAAGGCGGCGAACAAGCTGGCCTAAGCACGGCTTGCCAGGCAGGTCGGCTCCGTAGGCCGTGATGTCCACCCCCGTCAGCACCACCTCGCGGTAACCCGCTTCAACGAGCGCACGCACCTGGCGAACCACCTCACCCGCGGGAACCGAGCGCGACGGGCCGCGGCCGAAGGGAATGACGCAAAAGGTGCAGCGATGGTCGCACCCTGCTTGCACTTGGACGAAGGCGCGGGCGCGGCCGCCAAACTCGGTGACGAGGTGGTGCGCGCTTTCGCGCGCCGCCATGATGTCTGACACCGCCACGCGCGGCGTGTCGGACGCCAGCTCGGACCAGGTCTTCGCCTCCAACTTCTCCATATTGCCGATGACGCGATCGACCTCAGGCATCGCCGCCCAAACGTGGGGGTTGATCTGAGCGGCGCAGCCGGTGACCACGATCTGCGCGTGCGGGTGATCGCGCCGGGCGCGGCGAATGGCTTGGCGTGCTTGGCGTTCTGCCTCTGCCGTGACGGCACAGGTGTTGACGACGATCACATCGCGGCTGCCGGCGGCATCGAGATGGGCGTCGATGACGGCGGATTCCACCGCGTTCAGCCGGCAGCCGAAGGTGAGCACGCGCCGGTGCATGGCACCCCTCAGGCAGCAAGGGAGGAAAGAGCAGCGAGATCGAGCTCAATCTCACCACGAAACGATTCCGCCGCAGGGCCCGTCATGCGCACGCGATCATCCTCGCCCCAGGCGATGCGAAGCTCGCCGCCGTCCAGCATCACGGTCGCCTCGCGCGCGGCAAGCCCCCGCCGATGCGCGTTCACAAGCGCTGCACAGGCACCCGAACCGCAGGCAAGGGTCAGGCCCGCGCCGCGTTCCCATACGCGCAGGCGGATCAGGTCTGAGGCGAGGATCTCGGCGAAGCCGATGTTGGCGCGTTCGGGAAAGAGCGGATCGGTCTCCAGAGAGGGGCCGAGGCGCGGGATGTCGATCGCGCTCACATCGTGCACGAAGAAGGTCACGTGCGGGTTGCCCATGGAGCAGGCCGCCGGATCAGACAGGCCATCGCGGGTAAGCGGCAAGTGAAGCGTGTCCGCCTCGCGGGCAAGCGGGATGTCGCGCCAGCCGAGGCGTGGTTCGCCCATGTCGACTGTGACCTGGCCGCCATCGGCCCGCGCGGCGTGCAGCACGCCCGACGGCGAGCCGAGCCGGATCGCGTCCGTCCTCGCCTCGCGCATCAGGAGGTCGGCGATGCAGCGGGCGGCATTGCCGCAGGCGCCCGCCTCAGACCCATCGGCGTTGAGGATTCGCATATAGGCAAGGGTGCCGGGCTCGCGCGCTGCCTCCAGCACGATCACCTGATCGCATCCCACACCGCGCCGGCGGTCGGCTAAGGCACGGGCTGCCGCCGGCCCGACGACGAGCGGCTGGGCGCGCGCATCGAGTACGACAAAGTCGTTGCCGAGGCCCTGCATTTTGCGAAAGGCGACCATGCTGAGGCGCATATAGGGCGCGGGCGAGGGGCCCGGCAACGGCGGGCCCCGGCAGGCGGGGTTGCAGGGGCGGGCGGGGCTCCGTATAAGCCACGGTCCGCGCGCGCGCCGGGCGCCAGGGCATGCCCGGCCGCCTTGCCCCATCTCGCGGGCCTCGCTCGAGAAAGGACGGTGCCAAAATGCCCAAGCTAAAGACCAAGTCGAGCGTCAAGAAGCGCTTCACCATCACCGCCACCGGCAAAGTGAAGGCCGGGCACGGCTTTAAGCGCCACAACCTCGCCTGCAAAAGCCAAAAAATGAAGCGGCAGAACCGTCGCACCATGGTGCTGACCGACATGGACGCACGCACCGTGAAGCAGTGGACGCCGTACGGGCTCTGCTGAGCGAACAAGACAGAGCCGAGGAGAGCGAAGGATGGCACGTGTGAAGCGCGGCGTGACGAAACACGCCCGACACAAGAAGGTTCTTGAGCGCGCGAAGGGCTTCCGCGGCCGTGCGGGCAACACCATCCGCATGGCGAAGCAGAAGGTTGAAAAAAGCCTTCAGTACGCGTATCGCGATCGCAAGGTGCGCAAGCGCGAGTTCCGCGCCCTCTGGATCCAGCGGATCAACGCCGCCGTGCGCGCGCGCGGGCTGACCTACAGCCAGTTCATCGCGGCAGCCAAAAAGGCCGGCATCGCGCTTGATCGCAAAGTGCTGGCAGAATTGGCTTTCGCCGAACCGGCAGCCTTTGCCCAGGTGGTCGATCAGGCGCTGGCTGCCCGCGCCGCCGCCTGAAGGCCAGCTCGCCGCATCGCAAAGGGGGTCTGGCGCGCGCGATGGACGCGACCGCGACGATGGACGATCTCGATCGACTGCGCGCGGAAACTCTCTCCGCCGTTGCGGCTGCGACTGACCTCGCTGCCCTCGAGGCCGTGCGGGTGGCCGCGCTGGGCAGGAACGGCTCCATCACCGCGCTGCTGAAAACTCTCAGCTCCGTCCCCGCTGAAGAACGCAAGGCGCGCGGGGCGGCGCTGAACGCTCTGAAAGACGCGATCGGAGAGGCGATCGAGGCGCGGCGGCGGGTGCTCGAGGACGCCGCTCTTGATGCCCGGCTCGCCAAGGAACGGCTTGACGTCACCCTGCCGCCGCGGCCCTCGCCGGAGGGGCTGATCCATCCCATCAGCCGCACCATTGAGGAGATTGTCGCCATCTTCGGCGCGATGGGCTTTACGGTGGCGGAAGGGCCGGATGTGGAGGACGACTGGCTGAATTTCGGCGCTCTGAACATCCCGCCTCATCACCCTGCTCGCCAGGACCACGACACATTCTATCTACCCGGCCGCACGGCAGAAGGGCACGAGAAGGTGCTGCGCACGCACACCTCGCCAGTGCAAATCCGGGCCATGTTCGCCAACCCGCCGCCGCTTCGAGTCATCGCGCCCGGCCGCACCTACCGCGCCGACCACGACGCCACCCACTCTCCGATGTTTCATCAGGTCGAGGGGCTGGCGATCGACCGCGACCTGACACTTGCCCATCTCAAGGGCTGTATTGTTGATTTCCTGCGCGCTTTCTTCGGCATTCCCGATTTGCCGGTGCGCTTCCGCGCCTCCTACTTCCCGTTCACCGAGCCCTCGATGGAGGTCGACATCGGCTGGAACCGCCGCACCGGTGAGCTCGGTCGCGGGGAGGATTGGTTGGAGATTTTGGGCAGCGGCATGGTTCACCCGAAGGTGCTGGAGGCGGGCGGCATCGACCACCGCGTTTGGCAGGGTTTCGCCTTCGGCATGGGCATCGAGCGCATCGCCATGCTCAAGCACGGGATCACCGACCTCCGCCCCTTCTACGAGAGCGACATCCGCTGGCTTCGCGCCACCGGCTTCCGCCCCGATGACGTCGCCTCTCTTGCCGCTGGCCTCGCCGGCTGAGGCCGGCGCGATGCGGGGGCGGATGCCAGTGGCTGGAGTGTCGTAACACTTGGGGATTGTGACGGGAGCGTGACGGGAAGCTCGCTTGGATGAAGTTTACTCTCTCCTGGCTGCGTACGCATCTTGATACCGACGCCTCCGCCCAGCGCATCGCGGAGACGCTCTCTGCTATCGGCCTTGAGGTGGAGGGGGTAGAGGATCGCGGCGCCGCCCTGGCACCGTTCCGCATCGCGCATGTGCTCGAGGCCCGGCCTCACCCGAACGCTGATCGGCTCCGCGTCTGCACCGTGGATAGCGGTGACGGGCGTCGGCTGAACATCGTCTGCGGGGCGCCGAACGCGCGCAGCGGGATGAAGGCGGTGCTGGCTCTTCCCGGCGCCTTTATCCCAGGCACTGGCATCACGCTGAAGGTGGGACAGATCCGCGGCGAAGTGTCGGAGGGTATGCTGCTTTCCGCCCGCGAAATGGGGCTCGGCGAGGATCATGCGGGGATCGTCGAACTGCCCGAGGACGCCCCTGTGGGCATGGCCTATGCGCATTGGGCGGGGCTCGATGATCCGGTGATCGAGATCAAGGTGACCCCCAATCGCGGCGATGCGCTTTCGGTGCGCGGGGTGGCGCGCGACCTCGCCGCGGCGGGCTTGGGCGTCTTGCGGCCCTGGCGGGCTGAGCCGGTCCCGCCATCGTTCCCTTCGCCCATCCGTTGGGTCACGGAAACGCCGGCCTGCCCGTGGGTGCTTGGGCGCTTCATTCGCGGTGTGCGTAACGGACCGTCGCCGGAATGGTTGCGTCGGCGTCTCGAGAGTGTGGGCCTGAGACCGATCAGCGCACTCGTCGACATCACCAACTTCTTTACGCTTGATCTCGGCCGCCCTCTGCACGTGTTCGATGCAAAGACACTTGTAGGAAGCGTGCTGACCATGCGCCAAGGCCGCGGCGAGACCTTCCGCGGCCTGCATGGACGCGAGGTGACGGTGACGGAGGCAGACTGCGTCATTGCCGACGCGCAAGGGGCGCGGGCTTTGGCTGGTATCGTTGGCGGCGAGGAGACGGGCTGCACCGAGGCAACGACTGAGGTGTTCCTCGAGGTTGCGCTGTTTGATCCGGTGGCGATCGCCAATTCAGGGCGCCGCCACGGCATCACCACCGACGCGCGCTATCGGTTCGAACGCGGCATTGATGCTGGCCTCATGCGCGAAGCGACCGAGGCCGCGACCAGGATGATCCTCGAGCTTTGTGGCGGCGAAGCCTCCGAGATCGTGGAGGCCGGGGCGGAACCGCGCACGCGACGCACTGCGTCCTTGCGCTTCTCGCGCCTCGAAGCCTTTGGCGGGCTTGCCGTGCCAGCGGATGAGGCCTGCACCATCCTCGGCCGCCTCGGCTTTGAGACCGTTTCGCGCGAACCGGATCGCCTCACCGTGCGCGTCCCGACCTGGCGCAACGATTGCGCCGGCGAACCCGACCCGCAAGCCGAGTATGACTTGATCGAGGAGGTGCTGCGGATCATCGGTCTCGACACGGTTCCCGCCGCGCCGATGCCGCCTCTGAAGGATGACATGGGCAGGGACCGAGTGGTGCCGCCGCCCTCGCTGACGCCCAGCATGGCGCGTGCTGCCACCGCCCGGCGTGTGCTGGCCGCGCGGGGCCTCGCCGAGTGCGTCACCTTCTCCTTCATGGACGGGCGACTTGCCGCCCTGTTCGGCGGCGGCGACGAAGCACGCCGCCTGCTCAACCCGATCGCCTCCGATCTCGACTCCTTGCGCCCGACCGTTTTAGCCACTCTCGCCGCTGCAGCAGCCCGCAACAGGGCGCGCGGCTTCGGCGACGTCGCGCTGTTCGAAATCGGCCCTGCCTTTTGGGGCGGGGAGCCGGGTGAACAGAGCCTGGTCGCTGCCGGGCTGCGCGCCGGAGCAACGCCTCGGCACTGGGCACAGCCGTCGCGCCCCGTCGATGCCATCGACGCCAAGGGCGACGCCTTCGCGGTGCTTGCAGGGCTCGGCGTTCATCTTGACGGGGTTCAGGTGGTGCCGGAGCCGCCCTCCTGGCTGCACCCGGGCCGGTCCGCTCTGCTGCGTGTCGGGGCGAACGTGACCGTGGGCCTGTTCGGCGAACTCCACCCGCGCGTGCTTGCCGCCCTCGACGTCGCGGGCCCGGTTGCGGTGTTCGAGCTCGACCTTGGCGCGATCGGGGCGCCTCGGCGCAAGCGGCGTGGCAACCCCAATCTTCCCGCCTTCCAGCCCGTGCAGCGGGATTTCGCCTTCGTCGTCGACGAGGCGGTGGCGGCGGGGGCGGTGCTGCGTGCTGTGCGAGCGGCGGATCGCGCCCTGATCGAGCGCGTGGAGCTGTTCGACATCTATCGCGGCCGCGGCATCGAACCGGGCAAAAAGAGCCTTGCCGTCGCCGTCACCATTCAGCCTCGCGAGAGGACGCTGACGGACACCGAGCTCGAAGCGCTCGCCGAGCGCGTCGTCGCCGCGGTGGCCAAAGCGACCGGGGCGGTTCTACGCGGTTGATCGGCGCGCGGTTGTGCTTGCGGCGGCCGTGCTTTGACAAACCCTCAGTTTGCCCTAACTGCGTGGGGGTGACGCACACCGCCAGCCGGGCCGCTGCTCGACGGACAGGGCCATGACCGACACGCCCCTCTCACGCATTCGAAACTTTGCGATCATCGCGCATATTGACCACGGCAAGTCAACCCTCGCCGACCGCTTGATCGAAGCCTGCGGCGCTCTCTCCGAGCGCGAGATGAAGGATCAGGTGCTGGACTCGATGGAGCTCGAGCGCGAACGCGGCATCACGATCAAGGCACAGACCGTGCGGCTTACTTGGCGTGCAAAGGACGGCGAGACCTATGTGCTCAATCTGATGGACACGCCCGGGCATGTCGATTTTGCCTATGAGGTGTCGCGCAGTCTCGCCGCCTGCGAGGGCTCACTTCTTGTCGTCGACGCCTCACAAGGGGTGGAGGCACAGACTCTTGCCAACGTCTACCAGGCGATCGAAGCGGGGCATGAGATTGTGCCGGTGCTGAACAAGATCGACCTGCCGGCAGCCGAACCCGATCGTGTAAAGCAGCAGATCGAGGACGTGATTGGCCTGCCCGCGGACGACGCCGTGCTCATTTCGGCGAAAACGGGGCTGAATATCGACCAGGTGCTGGAGGCGATCATCACTCGCCTACCGCCGCCGAAGGGCAACGATGCGGCGCCGACCAAGGCGCTTTTGGTCGATTCGTGGTACGATCCCTATCTCGGCGTTGTCGTGCTGGTGCGGGTGAAGGATGGGCGGCTGCGCAAGGGGCAGCGCATCCGCTTCATGAGCACGAGTGCGGTGCACACCGTTGAGGCTGTGGGCGTGTTCACGCCGAAAATGGTGCCGGTAGAGGATCTGGGCCCAGGCGAGATGGGCTATATCACCGCCGGGATCAAGACAGTGGCAGATTGTTCCGTAGGCGACACGATTACCGACGACCGTAACCCCGCAGCCGAACCGCTTCCAGGCTTCAAGCCCTCCGTGCCGGTGGTTTGGTGCGGTCTGTATCCGACCGATGCAGACGATTTTGAGAAACTGCGCGAGAGCCTGGCCAAGCTTCGGCTCAACGACGCGGCCTTCCATTACGAGCCGGAAACCTCCGCCGCTCTGGGCTTTGGCTTCCGCTGCGGCTTCCTCGGCCTGCTTCACCTCGAGATCGTGCAGGAGCGGCTTGCGCGCGAGTTCGACCTAGACCTGATCGCAACCGCGCCCTCCGTTGTCTATCGTGTGCATCTTACCAACGGCGAGACAATGGAGCTGCACAATCCAGCAGACATGCCTGATCTGTCGCGGATCGATCACATCGAGGAGCCCTGGATCAAGGCAACCATCTTCGTGCCGGACGAACATCTCGGCGCCATCCTCACGCTCTGCAATGAGCGTCGCGGCGTGCAGGTCGATCTCACCTATGTCGGCAACCGCGCGATGGCCGTCTATCGTCTGCCTCTCAATGAGGTAGTGTTCGACTTTTACGACCGGCTGAAGTCTGTCAGCCGCGGCTATGCCAGTTTCGACTACGTGATGGACGGCTATGAGCGTTCCGATCTCGTCAAGATCTCCATCCTGGTCAACGGCGATCCCGTGGACGCGCTCGCCTTCATCGCGCATCGGTCACAGGCGGAGAAGCGCGGGCGCGCGATTTGCGAGAAGCTGAAGGAGCTGATCCCCCGCCAGCTCTTCAAAATCGCGATCCAGGCCGCGATTGGCGGGCGCATCATCGCACGCGAGACGATTTCGGCGCTGGCCAAGGACGTTACCGCCAAATGCTATGGCGGCGACATCACCCGCAAGCGCAAGCTCCTGGAGAAGCAGAAGGAAGGCAAGAAGCGCATGCGCCAGTTTGGAAAGGTCGAGATCCCTCAGTCTGCCTTCCTCGCCGCGCTCAAGATGGACGCGTGAGGGGACAGGAACCGCCTGCGCACCAGGGACGAGGCGAGGAAAACACGGCGCCTAGGCGCGACGCGACAAGCGGAACAGAACGAGCCACGCGGTGTCGGATCGTCATAGAAGCGCAACTCTAGCGCGTCAGCACTCAACCCAAGGACACGCCCACGCCAGACGTCAGATCTTTAGGTAAGCGAAGCCCTCGCGCTGCTGTAGGCGCATGATCTCGAACACGCCCGACTGCACAAGATCGCCCTCGTCGGCGTCGTAAAGCTCCTCGAGCTTGATGTTGTCGAGCGAAAGGGTAATTCGGCAAATCTGGAATTTGACCCCTTTCAGCTTGAGCTCGTCCACCGTGGCGGCAATTTGCGGGTCAGCCTTGGCGGCGCGACGCAAAAGATTGATCCCAGGCCCGTGCATCACCACGCGAAGATCGATCCCTTCGGGCGGATTGATGCTCAGGTGGTTGCGAATGTTGCGCAGCATCTGGCGGTAGTAGGCGAAGTCTTCCCCGCCCGGCTGGTTGAGGTGGTAGACCACCTTGTAGGGCCCCGCGGACGTGGCCTTCGCGGTGACGGGAGCCGCTGCGGCGGCAGCGGCGAGAGCCGGCAGGGCGGCGCGGCGCGACAGGCGGTCGGTGCGGTTGGTCATGCGTTCCCTCCCCAGCGTTCCGTTGCACGCTGAGCCTCAGACTTTGCTGGCCGTGCCGTCAAGAGCCGGCGTCGATCATGTGCTCTTCCCGTCCTTGCCCAGAGCCTTAGGCAGCGCTGCCTGGGCGTCGAGGAGCCCGCGCGGGCTGGGTGCACCGGTCTTTTTCTGGAGCTCCTCGAGCGGGGCATTGGCCGGGGGAGCGAACTCTGCAGGGGTTTTCAGCCCGAACGCGCGCAACTGTTTGCCGAGAAGTTCGCCGCTGATTCCGGCGCGCGTGCAGCCTCGCGCGAAAGGCCGGGGAGCGGGGGAACGGCGAAGAGGGTGAGCTCCGCCACTGCGGCGGGGGTGGTACGAAGACGGAAGCGGACCGCAGTGAGCTGGCCGGGGTCGAAATGATCTGCCGGCTCGGGCAGGACGAAGCGGACCATTCCGTGCTTTTCGAGCGCGAGCAGGCTCTTCAGCCCGACCTCGAGCTCGTTGACCGCGTAGCCGATGCAATCGTCCGGCCGCGAGCGGAGGGCCGACTGCATCGTTTTTATAGTGCTTCGAAACGCTTCCGTCACCTGCTCGGGGCGCGCGCGCGTCCGATCGGCGGTCGACGCGGCGACGATGCGGGCTTTCGGCGTGCTGCTTCGCTGGATCTCGAGGCCAGGCATGTTCTGCAGCAGACCGTTGCGCGGTGCAGCCAGCAGGGCAAGACGGTGCTCCACGATGCGTCCGCCGCTGTCGATTTTCGCGCGGCGCTGCAGGCTGAACGAGAGCGTCAGCGCGAGCGTGACCTCGGGCATGTGGCAACACTTCGCCTGCAGCCCTTAACCCGACAGCATGGGAGCGTCGTCGATCAGCCTCCGAGTCGCGATGGCAGCGAAATCCGTTGCTCCCTGCGCCTGAGCCACACCGTCCGAGACCTTGGCAAGAACCTCGCCGACGGGGCGGACCAGCACCTCTTCGATGTCAGTCGCCACGCCGCGCCGTCCTTTCGCCTGATCGTGCCTCGATGCTCAGGACGCGCTGCCCGCGCGCCTTGCGTCACCGTGATCTTCGGGATGGTCCGCAGCAGCGGCGGGACGGGGCGAAGCCCGGTGCGCAGGAAGCTCGCACCCCCTCCTCGGTGTTGAACTTCCGCGTGTAGAAGGCGGTCATCGTGGCGCTGGAGGCCACCGTGGTGGTGGTCTCCACGCTCGCCTTGGCCGAACCGTCGATCAGCTTGAGCGGGCCGCCGGACTTGAAGGAGGTGCTGAACTTGCTCTTGTTCTGGAGGCTGCACGTCTGGCCGAAGTCGAACTTCGTCGCACGATCCGCCGCCATGGTGATCGTAATCTTCATCTCAATCACCATCTCGCTGACAGCGCAAAACGCCGGGTTGATGCCGGAGACGAGGAGCGTCCTCTCCCTGTCGCCATCTCAAGGCGGATGAGGCAGATCGGGCGGGCGTCCGTACAACTCCGCCAAGATTTGCGCGCGCCGGGCCAGGCGGCGAAAGCCTGTTTCATCGTCTCGGCGAAACGAGCAATCACGGCACCCGAGGCGGCCGCGACCAGGCCACGGCCGCCCGAGCTTAGGGCGAGCTCCATCGCGCGCTGCTGTGCGCTTGGGCCCTCCGCCACGATGAGGACACGACGCTCAGCCAGCCTTCGCGGCCCGGCTCCTGACAACCGTCACGAAGCCTAGGCACGGTGTTTCTTTATTGGAATGAAAATCTCGAAAGCCGTGGCTCCTTTTCCGCCCGCACCGATCACTGATCGAAATGACTCAGCCACGCAACGCCTTCACCATGGTGCTGCCGAGGGCAGCCGGGCTGTCAGCGATATGGATGCCAGCACGTCGCATGACCTCGATCTTGTATTGCGCGGTGTCTTTGCCGCCGGAGATGACGGCGCCGGCGTGGCCCATGCGCCTCCCTGGCGGGGCTGTGGCACCGGCGATGAAGCCAACGACCGGCTTCTTGGTGCCCGAGTGTCGGATAAACTCCGCTGCTTCCACCTCGCTCTGCCCCCCGATCTCGCCGATCAGGATAATTCCCTCCGTCTCTGGGTCGCTGAGGAAAAGCTCAAGCACGTCGACGAAGTCCATGCCCTTGACCGGATCTCCGCCAATGCCGACGCAGGTGGATTGGCCGAGGCCCGCGGCAGTCGTTTGCGCTACCGCTTCATAGGTGAGGGTGCCGGAGCGCGACACAATGCCCACCTTGCCGCGGCGGTGGATGTGGCCCGGCATGATGCCGATCTTGCAGGCATCAGGAGTGATCACGCCCGGGCAATTCGGCCCGATCAGCCGCGTCTTCGACCCTGCCAGCACGCGCTTGACGCGCACCATGTCGAGCACGGGAATGCCCTCGGTAATGCAGACGACAAGCTCGAGCCCCGCGTCGATCGCCTCGAGGATCGCATCCGCCGCGAAGGGGGGCGGAACGTAGATGGCGGAGGCCGTGGCGCCGGTCTTCGCCACGGCTTCGGCCACGGTGTCGAAAACTGGGAGATCGAGATGCGTCGTACCGCCCTTGCCCGGTGTCACGCCGCCGAGCAGCTTCGTTCCGTAGGCGATCGCCTGTTCGGAGTGGAACGTGCCCTGTGCGCCGGTGAAGCCCTGGGTGATGACCTTGGTGTTGTGATCGACCAGGATCGCCATCGTCAGGCCGCCTTCTTCACTTCGCGCACGATCTTCTCCGCCGCATCCGCCAGGTTGTCGGCCGAGACGATGGGCAGCCCGGAGGCGGCGAGGATGCGCTTGCCGAGTTCGACGTTCGTGCCTTCAAGCCGTACCACCAGCGGAACGTTGAGACTGACTTCGCGCGCTGCCGCCACCACGCCCTCCGCGATCACGTCGCAGCGCATGATGCCGCCGAAGATGTTGACCAGGATACCCTCCACCTTTGGGTCGGAGAGGATGATCTTGAACGCTGCGGTGACGCGCTCTTTCGTGGCACCCCCGCCGACATCGAGGAAGTTGGCGGGCTCGCCACCGTAAAGCTTGATGATGTCCATCGTCGCCATGGCGAGGCCCGCTCCGTTCACCATGCAGCCGATGTTGCCGTCGAGGGCGACGTAGTTGAGGTCGTGCTTGGCGGCCTCCAGTTCGCGGGGATCCATCTCCGTCTCGTCACGCAACGCGGCGAGGTTGGGGTGACGGAAGAGCGCGTTGTCGTCGAAGGCCATCTTGGCATCAAGCGCGACCACGGCGCCGTCCTTCGTCACCACGAGAGGGTTGATCTCTAGGATGCCGCAGTCGAGGTCGACGAAGGCGCGTGCGGCGGCAGTGACGAGGGCGGCGAACTGGGAGACCTCCTTGCCCTTCAGCCCGAGCCCGAAAGCGAGCTTGCGGGCTTGGAACGGCATCAGCCCCGTCGCCGGGTCGATCGTCTCGCGCAGGATCTGTTCCGGGTGCGTGGCGGCGACTTCCTCGATCTCCACCCCGCCTTCCGCTGAAGCGATGACAGCGACCCGCCCTGCACCACGATCGACGAGAAGGCCCAAATAAAGTTCGCGCGCGATCTCGCACCCCTGCTCGACATAGACGCGCTGCACCTTTTTGCCCGCAGGGCCGGTCTGGGCAGTGACCAGGACTTGGCCCAGCATCGCGCGCGCGTGTTCGGCCGCCTCCTCAGGCGAGCGGGCGAGCCGCACGCCGCCCTTGCCTGACGGATCGCCCTCGAAACGCCCTTTGCCGCGTCCGCCGGCATGGATCTGCGCCTTCACCACCACAACCGAGCCAGGCAGGGAGGCAGCGATGCGTTCCGCCTCGTCCGCAGTCCACGCCACCCCGCCCTGCAACACGGCGACCCCATATGTGCGCAGAAGTTCTTTCGCCTGGTATTCGTGAACGTTCATCGCGACCTCCCTTCCGCGATGGCGGACCGCGTCATGCAACGAGCCGGCGCGCAGCCTCGATGAGGTCGCGCACAGCGTCGCAGGAGCGGGTGAAGGCAGCCTTTTCGTCGTCGTTCAGCGCGATCTCGACAATGCGCTCGACCCCGCCGGCGCCGATCACGACGGGCACGCCGACGTAGAGGTCACGCACGCCGTACTGGCCAGTGAGCCACGCCGCGCAGGGCAGCACCCGCCTTTTGTCCTTGAGGTAGCTCTCCGCCATGGCGATGGCGGAGGCGGCTGGCGCGTAGTACGCCGAGCCCTTTTCGAGCAGCTTGACGATCTCACCTCCGCCCTGGCGAGTTCGTTCTACGATAGCATCAATCCGCTCGCGCGTCGTCCATCCCATGCTGATCAAGTCGGGGATGGGGATCCCAGCCACGGTCGAGTAACGCACCAGGGGAACCATAGTGTCGCCATGGCCGCCAAGGACGAAGGCCGTCACGTCCTCAACCGAAACGTTGAATTCATGGGCGAGGAAAAGACGGAATCGCGCCGAGTCGAGCACGCCCGCCATGCCGACGACGCGATGGTGCGGCAGGCCCGACTTCTCGCGGAACACCCAGACCATCGCATCGAGCGGGTTGGTGATGACAATGACGAATGCGTCGGGGCAATGCGTCCTGACGCCTTCTGCCACCTGAGCGATGACGCCTGCGTTTTTGGCGACGAGATCGTCTCGGCTCATGCCCGGCTGGCGCGGGAAGCCCGCGGTAATGATGACGACGTCGGAGCCCGCGATAGCGGTATAGTCGTTGCCGCCAGTCATCATCGCATCGAACCCCTCAACCGGCCCAGACTGCATGATGTCGAGCGCCTTGCCGGCGGCGACCCCGGCGAAGACGTCGAACAGCACGACGTCGCCGAGCTCCTTCAGACCGATGAGATGGGCAAGCGTGCCGCCGATGTTGCCGGCGCCAATGAGCGCGATCTTCCTGCGGGCCATGCCGGGTTGCTCCATGCGACGTGCGAACGCGGCAGGCAAAGAGGCCGCTGCCCCGTCCGCGAGAAAGCCCGGCTCCCCTAGCCCGTTTGCCGGGGCGCGACAAGGCGAGGTCGGCCGGTTCCACTGCCCTGTCGGGCTCAGGTTGCGCGTGGGCGCCGGGCGCTTCGGCGGAGGGGGCGTGCGCGCCTCGGCCGTCGTCTGCGGCTGTCCTGCCGGTGCGGTGAGATCGCAGTCCCGGTGCAGCCCTCGCCTGCTCTGGGCGAGCGGGCGCGAGGGTCGCGCGCCTGAGCCGAGGCTCGCTAGCGCATTCGGCGCTGTCCGGCCTCGTCTAACATGGCTTGCTCCTTGCGTGCGCGTCGGCGTGCCTGTTCCGCCGCGCGGCGTTCCGCCATCACCTCCACCGCGCGTTCTGCCGCCCGGGCTTCGGCGAGCGCGACCCGCGCCGCCTCAACGGCCTGTTCGGCGGCTTTGGCTCGGGCAGCGGCGCCCAAAGCCTGTTCGATGCCCCGTGGCAGCCAAGCGGCGTAGAGAGCAGGGTCGGAGGCTGCCTCACGTTCAAGCGCAGCGAAGGCCGCCCGCGCGTCCGCGGCATGGGCGGAGGCTTGGGCCAGTGCATCGGCCAAGTCGCGCCGGGCCTGCTCCACCTCAGCGCGGCGGAGTTTCAGTAAGGTGGCGAAGGGGTCCGTGCGACGGCGCATGGTTGTGCCGAAGGGATCAGCCCGGTTCGCCCAGAAGCGCGGCGAGACGGGCGAAGGCCTCCGTCGGCGAAGCGACCTCGTCCCGCTCCTGGGCGAGGAGTTTTTCGATCTCGGGGGCGAGGCGAACGGCCTCATCCGCTTCGGCGTCGTTGCCCGGCCGATAGGCACCGAGCCGCACCATATCTTCGAGATCGGCATAAAGTGAGAGCAGACGCCGGGCGCGCGTGATGAGCGCGCGTTGGCGGGGGTCGAGCGCACTGTTCGCTGCCCGACTGACGCTGCGCAGCACATCAACCGCCGGATAGCGTCCACGTTCGGCGATGCGGCGATCGAGCACCACGTGGCCATCGAGAATGCCGCGCACCGCATCTGCTACCGGCTCGTCATGATCATCGCCCTCGACCAGAACGGTGAACAGGCCAGTGATGGAACCGCCCAAGCCCTCTAGCCCCGGCCCTGCCCGTTCGAGCAGCCGCGGCAGGTCCGCGAACACGGACGGGGGGTAGCCGCGGGTGGTCGGCGGCTCGCCGGCGGAAAGGCCGATCTCGCGCAGCGCGAGACAGAAGCGCGTCACACTGTCCATCATCAGCAGCACGCGCTTGCCTTGATCGCGGAAATGTTCAGCCACCGTCATGGCGGCGAGCGCGGCTTCGCGGCGAAGGAGAGGTGGCGCATCAGAAGTGGCAACGACGACGACGGACCGCGCCAGCCCCTGCGGTCCGAGCTCGTCCTCAACAAACTCGCGCACCTCGCGCCCACGCTCTCCAACGAGCGCGATCACCGCAACGTCGCAGTCCGCTTGGCGGGCGAGCGCAGCCAACAGTGTCGATTTGCCGACGCCGGAGGCAGCAAACAGGCCGAGGCGTTGCCCCTCGCGGCAGGCGGTGAAGAGGTCGAGCACACGGACGCCGAGGGCGAGCCGCGGGCCCAGGCGCGCGCGCGCGGTGGCTGGCGGCGACGAAGCACGCACCGCGCGCACCCGACGCCCGCGCGGAAGGGGCCCCCGCCCGTCGATCGGCTGGCCGAGAGGGTCGATCACCCGCCCAAGCCAGGCGTCAGACGGCGCGAGCCCTGCTGCGCCGACCCGCTCGGCCCAGAGCCCGGGCCCGAGCCCGGCGAGATCGCCCAACGCCATCGCCTGGGCGAAGCCGCCGCGGAACCCCACCACCTCAAGCGGCACCCCCCGCCCGTCGCGCGCCTGGGCCACCAGCCTGTCCCCTACCGCGAGCAGGCGGGAGATGCCGTCGATCTCGACCATCAAGCCAGTGAGGCCAACGATACGCCCACGGATGCGGGCAAGCGGCAGGGCGGAGACGGCGGCGGCGAAAGCCTCTAGACGCTCGGTGACGGAAAGGTCTGCGGTGGGAGAGGAGGCAGGCATCGTCACCACGAAGACTGCCGCGAGCCCGGTTAAGCGATCGCCAACGCCGCTTCGCTGGCAACCACCTTCACGCGCGAACCGGCCGCTTCCGCCCCTCCGAGTCGAGCGCGACGAAGGTGAAAATCGCCTCCGTCACCTTCACATGCCCCGCCTGGTCAGGCAGGCGGCGCCAAGCGGAGACCCGGTAGCGCAGCGAGGTGTTGCCGACAGCGAGGAGTTCCGCCCACACGCTCACCTCGTCACCAACCTTGACAGGGCGCTTGAAGGTCATTGCGTCGACCGCGACCGTCGCTACGCGCCCCTTCGCCTCACGGCTCGCCGCGAGCCCTCCGCCAAGATCCATCTGCGCCATCACCCAGCCGCCAAAAATGTCGCCGGCCGGGTTGGTGTCGGCGGGCATAGCGACGGTGCGCAAGACGGGCTCAAGCGGGGGCGGCTCCTCGCCCCGGTCGGGATCCGTCGTCACGGTAGATGGGGAAGCCCGAGATAGTCGCGAGACTGCATCTCCATCAGCCGCGAGGCAGTGCGCTGAAACATCTCCGCATTCTCTCCGCTCTCGTAAAGCCGGTCGGGATCCGCTGCGGCGGAGGCGATCAGCTTCACCCGGTGATCGTAGAGCGTGTCGATCAGGGTGATGAAACGGCGCGCGGCGTCGACATTCTCTGGGCCAAGCCGGGGGATGCGGTCGATCAGCAGCGTGTGCATGTGGGTGGCAAGCGCGAGGTAATCGGCAGGGCCAAGCGCCTGGCAGCAGAGTTCGGCGAAGGAGGCGCGCGCGACCCCGTTGGCCGCGCAGGGGAGCGTCAAGCGGCGGCCAAGCACGGAGAGGGTAAACGGGGTGCCGGGCTCTCCAGCGAACTCGAGGAAGGCGGCATCGAGAGCGGCCTCAGCCGCCTGATCGGCCGGGACGTGCCACACGCCTACGGCGGCGAGCCGGTCGCGCCGGTAGTCGCGCGTCGAGTCGAGCACGATCACATCAAGCCGCTCCTTGATCAGGCGGACAAAGGGCAGGAAACGGTCGCGCTGCAGCCCGTCCTTGTAGAGATCGTCGGGAAGCGTGTTTGAGGTTGCGACGATGATGACGCCGCGGGCGAACAAGGCCTCGAACAGTCGGCCGAGGATCATCGCATCGACGATGTCGTGCACCTGGAACTCGTCGAAGCAGAGCAAGACCGAGCGGGCGGCGATCTGGTCGGCGAGAGGGGGTATGGGGTCGATCTCGCGCGCAGCCTTCTGGCGAAATTGGTGCAGGAAAGCGTGCGCCTCCTGCATGAAGCGGTGGAAGTGCACGCGGCGCTTGCGCTCGAGGGGCGCGGTGTCAAAGAAGAGGTCCATCAGCATCGACTTGCCGCGGCCGACCGCGCCGACGAGGTAGAGGCCCTGCGGCGCCTCGGTACCGTCCTCGCGAGGGGTGCGCGGGCGGCGAAAGCCGAGGCGGGAGCGAAGCGAGGAGAGGAGCCCGCCCGATCGTTCCTTCAGCGCATCGTATCCAGCGAGCGCGCGCCACAGTTCCTGCAGCCGTTCGGCCGCCAGCGCCTGGGCAGGGTCGTGCTCAAGGAGGCCCGCTGCGACGCGGGCACGAAGGCCGGGAAGAGGGCCCTGGGCTGAGGCGGCGAGGACCTCCGCTGGCAAGGCGGGCCCGGGCGGCGGGTGTTGCATAGTACGCCGCGCCCTAGCCCGGGTGGGCAGCGCGGTTCAAGTGCCGAGGCCGCAGCCGAGCCTTGCCAGGGCCTCGGCGCGAACGGGTCGCCCTCGCCCTCGGCGATGATGCGGCCGAAGCCGGGCCAGCGGGAGGTGCACCCCGCCCACCAGGGTCCGCTCGGCGGCCAGCATGGAGAAGGTGGCCAGACGCGAGGAGACCGCAGCTTCGGCGTCGACGTCAATGGCAAGGCGCCAGCGCGGGTAGGCAAGCTGGACCACCGTCTGGTCGGTGATATCGCCCCAAATCAGCATCGCCTCGGCGCCGAAGACGATGTGGTGGGAGTGTGGCCAGGCGTATGGCCGATGGCCGGGACGGCGGTGACCCCCGGCAGCACCTCCGTCTCACGGGCGGCATCGAAGGCAGGGGTGCGGTCGGCTCGGGCCCGACGGCCTGGCGCGCAGCCTGGATGATGGGGCGCCGCCCCTGGGATAGGCGCATCTGTTTTGCCGGATCGGTCCAGAAAGCATGATCCTTGGTGGAGACGATAGCCTCGGCCTTGGGGAAGGCGTGCTCGCGCACGTCAGGCACCGCAACCTTGTTGTCGTCGCGATAAAAGCGGGGCGCGTTCGATTTCCGCAGGCGCATGCTGCTGGCGGGCAAGACGGTGATGTCATTCTCGCCGAGGCGGAGCCGATGAAAGCCAGGAGCCGGGATGGAGGGCTTCGGCGCCGCAGCGGACGGGCCTTGCGGCAGGCTCACCGGAGCGACTGCCAGGGCGGCCAGGCCTGCAACACGCAAACGGCGCGTGTTCTCGTCCGGTCTTCGAGCTTGGCGGGGTGAGGTGGGTGCGGTGAGCCGGCGCTCTCTACCCTCGCGCATGCCGTCCGCCCGTCGTCTTCACCCTTTGGTGACGATTGCAGCCGTATGCTTGCGCAGGCTTCGGGTAACACGAGAAACATGGTGATGAGAGCGTTTCGCCACTCTTCCGCCCGCGCCGTGCCGGCGAGCCCGCTCGTGGTGTCGAATCAGCTGCTTACCCTTGCCCAATCGGCCTCGGCGCATGGTCGGCGCCAGGCGGCGGTGGTTCTGCTCGCTGCCGCTTTGGCGGTCCTTGAGGCGCCAAAACGTCAACCGGCTCAGCAGCTGGCGCGGTCGCGGGCTAAAGCCGTGCCCCCTCTCTTGCCGGGCGTGGCTTCGCGCGCGTAGAGAATAGCGCGCTTGGGGCGTCGCCAAGCGGTAAGGCAGCGGATTTTGGTTCCGCCATTCCCAGGTTCGAATCCTGGCGCCCCAACCACGAAGCCGCACCATCCTAGCCGCCCTTCCCGAGCGGGAGACTGACCCCTAGCGCGGTTTTGGCGAAGAGTCGTGCGGCAGGCCAAAACCGAGGGCAGTGGCCCGTGCCCGCGTGCGCAGTAGGGCGGGCCGATCCGCCCTCTCGTAGCCGGTTTGGCCCCCTCACATCCAGAGCGTGTCATCAAGCCCACGAGGGTATTGGCGAACTGCAGCTGAGAGACGCCCAACAGCAGGTCCGTTCCCTCGTCGCCGTCTGCCGGGTTGAGGTCGGCAACAACAAGGCGCCCGTCTAACGCGCGCGCTCCACAGAAGGCGCCAAACATCCCCTCGTAGGGCGCGACCAGCGTGCCGCCCTGCCCGGGGATGACGTCGTCGCCCGCCCCGCCCTTTACCGTTTGTCGGGGCAAGGCGATGGTTTGCATCGGTGCCGCAGGGCCGAAGGTCGGGTCGATCACGTTGTCGCCGCCACCGCCGTCGACGAGGACCTGAGCCCCGGCGCAGCCTTGGGCGCCGATGGTGAGGGCGACCCTGTCATCGCCCAAGCCGGCGAGCACAAACGCTAAGCGCGCACCTGGCACAATGAAGGCCTGCGCGCCATAGCCATCGAAGCGGAGCTCTACATCCTGGAAGCCGCGAACGGTAAGCGCCTTGCCCGAGACCTCGTCGACGCGCGGGCCGCGCACCGCGTCGTCGCCATCATCGTTGCGCAGACGTGCCGTGTCGCGATCGATCCAGTCGAGGGTCGCAACCGCGCCGGTCTGCGTCGGATCGCGCTGGAAAAAACGCTGCCCGGACGATAACGTCGCCAAGCCAGGCGAGGAAGCGATTGGTGTGCGTGTCGGTGGTGTCGGTCATGTCGAGACTGTCCTGCACACCAGCCACCCGTTTCGCCTAGTAGCGGAAGCCCGTGGAGAGTTTGTCGTGCGCATTGCGGCTGGGGCCTTCCCCTGTGGGGAAGCGGGTCATCGTTCGTGCGAGATCGAACGAAATCGCACGCTTCGGCTCCACCGTGAATTCGCTGCCGATGCGAGGCAGCCCAAACGATCCGTCCGGCTTGGCCCTGGTGTCGTCGATGCTTTAGGTGCGCACGGTGAGCACGCCGGGTGCGGCGTCGACGTCGATTTTCGTCCAGCCGTCGGTACACGCTGCGAGAAAATTGCCCTCCAGGAGGGTCGCCTCCAGCAGCGCGCGCACCTGCGGCAGCACCGCGTTCAGCCCCACCGGGTTGTAGCCGCGCAGCGAGATGTTGGCGTCGATGAGCAGCTTGAACACGTCATCCTTGTCGTTCGGGATCCTGTCCTGATCAGGTGCGATGGGGAGGGATTGCCAGACGGAGAACTGTTCGGGGCTGATCAGGCCGCTATCGCGCGCGAGCCCGATCGTAGCGGGGGCGAAGGGTGAGTCGAACGCGACCGACCTGGTGGTGATCTCGAACGAAGGGAGCGCGATTTGCGGCCCGCCAAGGCCCCGCTGGTAGGTGAGGTTGTTCACCACCGTGTCGTGGACGGCAGCGGCGACGAAGACGATGTTGTCGATCCGATTGTCGTCGATAAAGCGCAGAATTTCGGTGCGTTCCGCCGCATCGTCATCGAACCGGTCGGCCCCAGCCAGGGGACCGAGAGTCTGGATCCGCACCGGAACGTGCACGAACTTCCAGGTCACCCCCTTCGCCTTGGCAGCGCGAAGATCGGCCTGCAGCCGCTTCAGCTGCGGTTGGCCGAGCAGGGTGCAGCAGGGCGCGAAGGCCTCGGCGAGTAACCGCGGTGAGTCAGCTGGCGCGCCGGTCCAGCGGGGATCGGTTCGTCGCGGAAGGAGCGCGCATTGAGCACGAACACCGCCGCATCCGATTCGAAAGTTTAGAAACGGTAAAGATTGGGGCACCCATCCACGCGGGGATCACCTGCTGCGGACCAGATCCGGTCCTCGTTCGCGTTGTACTCCTGGAACGCTTGCAGTCCGTTCCGGAAAAGCACCGTCTCTTTGAACTGGCCCGCGGTTTCGGGGAAGTAAGGATTCAACGCGGCCTGTGCGCCATCAGGAAAGTCGTTCATCACCTCGTGCTCGTCGATCATGGCGAGGATCAGCGTCACTTTCTGCAGTGCGCCCCAGAAGTTCGGCCCCGGGGCCTTGCCGTACACCTCGGCGTGCTTGAGGCGGAAGTCCGCAAG
>CALLUO010000053.1 GCA_938010425.1 uncultured Elioraea sp. | reverse complement strand
CAGCGTCGGCTTCGTCGATGTAATATTCATCCGGCCGCCATTCCGTGCCGTCGCCGATATGGATGGGCGTGAGCGGCACCATCCTGAGCGTCACGCGCGTCATAGCCCGCGGGGGGCCGGAATAAACGTTCATGCGCGCGTCTCCGTTTTCTCCGTATACGGAATAGCCAAATGCCACGCATTGTGGCCGATTGGGTCACTTGGGTCGTCATCTTGATGCAGGCCGGTCACCCAAGCGCCAAACGGGCCGCTGCCTTCGGGGGCAAAGGTTGCGCCGGCTTCGGCCAGCACCAGGGGCAGCTTCCAGGGCCGCTTGCCTTCGGCCACCATCTCACGACCGAGCTTGCCAAACAAAACGAAACGCCGCCAACGCGCATCGCGCATATTCTTCGTCACTACCCCCTGCGAGAGTGAGAGCCTCCGTGCTACCCCGTCGCCCTGCGGCAGATCCTTTAGCCAGGCCACGGTTTCGCTGCCCTCGAGGCGAAAGCGCCCGCGCCCAAGCCCAGCATCAGCGCCGAAACCCGTCTCGCCAACATGGGCGAGCAAAGCCTCCAGGGTGGATGCCAGCAAGGCGCTTTGCACATACAGATCGGCTTCGATGCGTTGGGCGTTACGATCTCGGGCCGTGGGCCAAAGCTCATCGGCGAACCAAAGCCCACCTCTGCCCGCTTCGGGGGTTTTACCGGTACTGCGGTCAATGCGGTTGTGGGGAACACGCGCAGCCGTCAGGAAAGGCGGGTCTTCGCGTGTTTGTCTCAGCAAACTCTCTAACCTTGGGGTATCGGCGGCTTCCCGCAGTTCCCGCCACGCATCCAGCGAGATGTACCGCCGCTTTTTGAGGGCCTTCGCGTCCTTTTCTGTTGACGGTGCTGGGCGAAGCAGCGGGCGTGGTAGATGATCAGCCGGCAAAAGGTCGGACATGGCCACCGGCTCCTCGGGTAAGCGGCTGAGCCAGGCTTTGAGCGCATCCCGCCCCTCGCGTGCCCGCTTCGCCCACAGCAGATGCCCGAACACGGTGCCTGAGCTCGGCGGTGTTGCGAACGGAGAGAGCGGGTCGAGCACCAGCCGAAAGCGACGGAGTTCCATTAGGCCGCCACCAAAAAGATGTCTTCCCGCCGTACAATAGCTGGGGCCTGCGTGCGGTCGAAACGATGACCACGGAAGCGATTGTCGAGCGCGAGTGGATCGCGTTCCGGCACATGCAGAGTCAGGCCCTCAAACGCGATTCTGCCATAGCCTCGCGACCCAGAACCGCCGAGCGCGTCCTCCTCCAACAAAGCGAGGCCCTGAACGAGCCAGTTCAGACAGGCAAGATCACGCGCTCCTTCGTCCCCCGTGTTGTAAAGCCGAAAGACGCATTCAAACTCGAACGCGACACCGGCGGGTACGCGTTCGGTCTGCCGCGGCCCGACCTTGTCATGCGCCTTGCCACAAATGCGGTCGATGAGCACCTCCGTCTTTTCCTCGAAAAAAGCGTCAGGCGCTTTGAGGTAGCGCTCGCGATCCTCTGCGCACAGCGGCGCGTCGCGCATGAGAAGCCTGGTGGGGCCGCCTTTCCACTCCTTCAGCGCATTGCCAAAGGTGCGCAGCACCGGGTCGGCCGCATCCACAGACTGCTCGTCGTTGAACCCCCACGCCTGCCCGTCGCTGCGGATGGCGCCGAAGGCCCATTCCAGCAGGAAGCGCAACTTGCCCTTGAGCGAGGAGCCCGGAATGTAGGGCTCGCCGGTGAAGGGATGCTTGATCACCGGGTTGTCGATCCCGCCGATCTCCACGCTGTCCTTCCCGGCGCCGATGTGCAGGCCGGACTTCAGCCGAAGCCGAGCAGTGAGCCGCACACGGCCCAGTTCGCGGATCTCGGTCATGCCGCCGGCTCCTTCTCTTTCTCGAACACCTTGTGAAAGGCCATCACGGCCTCGAAATGCGGCTGAAATCCGTATAGAAAATCCTGCTTTGTTTTCACGCTGTGGGCGTGACGATTGAAGAAGGCGACAAGCTCGCCGGGATAGCGCTTCTGTCTGCCCCAAGTGTAGGCCGCCTTGGCCCGCAGGAGCATCATCTGCGCCACAATCTCGGCATCGCTGATCGACGTGAGCTCGGCGCGCCGCTTGAGTGCCATCACCTCTCCGTAGAAGCGCCGCAGCTGGCTCGTTGGCACGCTTGCCAGCTTCCTCGCAACGTCCTCGGCCTTGCTGCCAAGCAGGTCGGCATCCGGCGCTGTTGAATCCTTGGCGGAAAAATACTGCTCTTGCTGGTTTGGCGGCTTCAGGACGTCTTGCCGGCGGTCGCGATTGTCACCTCCGCCTTTGCCACCGTCACCCTGCCTACCACCGCCCCGCAGCTGCTGGGCGGAGTTTCGCTGGCCGCCCCCGCTCGCCAGTTGCAAGAATGCGCCCTGACCCGGCGAGTTGTTCCGATGTGCCGACATGCGTTTGTCTCCTCTCCCTTAGCGGTTGCGCCATAGCGCGATGGTGATCGCGATCTCCGCCTCCGCCTTCGCTGGCTGGTTGGGCGGCGGCAGCAACTCCAAAAGCAGCTGCCGCAGCCCGTCTCGCGCCTTTT
>CALLUO010000052.1 GCA_938010425.1 uncultured Elioraea sp. | reverse complement strand
CCTCGTCATGGCGGCCTTCTTCGCTGCCTCGCATGTGGATTGGCTGTTCCAGCGTTTCCCTTTCCTCGGCTTCATCCGAACCCTGGCCGGGCTTGATCTTGTCTGCTTCGTGTTCGGCTTCGTCGGCGTGTTCTCGGTCGTGTATTCGGGCTTCCTACTGACGCAAGCGGTTGGCATTCCCCTGTGGGGCACGTCGCTGATCCCGTTCCTCTGGGTGATCAGCGGGGGTGTGGCTGCGGTTGCCGCTTTGGAGCTGATGGCTCTCGCCGGCTGGGTGGATGAAGGTGTCTCGGCCTTCGGCTTAAAGCTCGGTCTTGGGCTTGACGCGCTGAAGCTGCTCGCCGTGGCGTCTTTCCTGCACGTCTCTGCAGGTGCGGTGAGCGCTGCCGCGCGCCTCGGCGCAGAGGAGCTTCTGTTCGGTTCGCTGGCCTGGATGACCTGGGGCATGGTGATTGGGATCGGTATTCTGATCCCAATGATGCTTGCCGCCTGGATGGTGTGGTTTGGCAAGCGCAAAGTACTGATCGGCGTGTCCGCCGTCGCCGCGCTCACCGGAGTGTTGTTCCTGCGCGCCAGCATCCTGCTGGCGGGGGCCTGGGAGCCGTTAATCGGCTGAGGCGATCGGCTGGGGGAGCGGAAATTCCAAGGTGCTCCCTCAGCCGACTTCGTCGTTTTGTGATCCTCGTCCCTTTGCGATGGTCCGGGCGGCGGTCTCAGCGGGCGCGCGACCACAGCTCTCGACATCCGTCTGTTCGGAACGACAGCTTCATGGCCGGCACTGTGGTCTTCTGCGGCAGACTTATCTCTTTCTCTTGAGTCGCTGCTGTTCTCTCAACCTAAAACGTTCTGCTGCGGCAAACCGCATCGCGCTGACGTCGTGGCGACATGAGCGCGCATCGCGGCGGAGATCACCCGTGAGGGCAAGGCCTGGGCGGGACAGCTGCTGTCAAACGCCCCCACGGATATGCTGACTTGCGAGCTTGGCGACCGACGGCAACGAACTCAAACTCACGGTATTACGCAGCCTGATCGGACGCCCAGCAACCTCGCCGGAAGGAGATGCTACCCACGTTTGCTCGACAAACATAAGGCGCGCGCGCCGAACCTGACCTGAGGGTGCGCGCACCAATCCAACCCGTTTGGCCGTAGTATGGAGGCAAACACACGTTGCGCTCCCCGTCCGCGGGAGAAGCGATAAGAGAGAGTGGTGGTTGTACGAGCAACGGGTGCCCATAGTGTCGGCCACTAACGGAGACCGACAACGCAGCGTTTCCAAAAAGTCTGGTTAACCGGCCCGCCCACTTTTGCGCCCGCCCTTAGCTGCGGCATCATCGCCAGACCCAAGGCGCAGCAGCTTTTCCGTTGATACATTTTGCCCTTCAGCCCTCGACGGGACAGGTTGAGGCGACGCCTGATGTTCCCATTTCACGAGGGGCTGACCAGAACCCTGAAGAGCATCCCAAGCGTTGGAACTCGCCGGATGTTCCGATGCGCCTGCTCTACCCGACATGTCCGTCCTTCGCTCATCGCAGCGTGGACGAGTGGTATCACCCCTCAAATCATTCTTGAAAATCGTCCGTACCGCTTCCAAGCGGCCTGCATCATGCGACTTGGCCGCGTGGGCAACCCTAATCCACAGTCGGAGGGAAAGAGGGTGGTGATGCCGGGGAAAGCCCTCGGCGGTTTGGTCGGGTCGGGTTGTACCCCTTGGCTGGTTTTCAGACGGTTGGTGAAGCACTCGATGCGGCTGAGCAACGTGTTCGGCGGTCAGCCGGCTCTGGGCTGAACGTGGCGGTCCCGCTGCCTGGGGTCTCTCGCACAGCCCGAGGTCGCGCAGGGTGCGCGCAATCGGGTCGCTGTCGTAGCCCTTGGCGGCGACCGGCCCCCACCGCGGCCATGACGTTCTCGCGCAGGCTTCACCGTTCGGCGGCGTTGATGAGGTGCATGACCATGCCCGGTCCCGCCAGTCGGCCAAGACGATCGCCGAGGCGCGCGCACTCTAAGCTTGGACCCCTTAAGCCAGAGATCTTACGTTAGACGTCTGCGTGAGACCCTGGTCGCGCTTGTTCCTGTGGATAAGGTTGCTCACCGAATTCATGTGATTGGTGGGCGCACTAGGATTCGAACCTAGGACCCGCTGATTAAGAGTCAGCTGCTCTACCAACTGAGCTATGCGCCCAAACTCGTCTTGCGCGATAGCAAAGCAGGCTCAGCCTGTCGAGAGTAGGCCTTGCCAAACTCGCGCAAACCCGCCCGAGTATCGTCGACTAACACCCTTGCCCACGGGCTGAGTCGGAAGGTCTGGCGAACCTTCCCACCCGGTGCCACCGGGCGCAAGATGGCGCGCTGCTTATCGGTCCTCCTCGACCTCTACCTCCACCGCACGGTGCACATGTACGCTCATCAGCACGCCAAACCCCAGCAGCACCGTCAGCATCGCTGACCCTCCATGGCTGATCAGCGGCAGCGGCACCCCACCGACTGGGATCATCCCCATCACCATCGCGATATTGACGAACATATAGAGAAAAAAATTTACGGAAATCCCGGTAGCGACTAGCCGCCCAAATTGATGATTGCACGCAAGCGCGATTGCCAAGCCGTAGAGCACAATGATTAAGTTAAGCCCCATTACCGAGATGGCGCCAACGAACCCCCACTCCTCCGCCAACATAGTGAAGATGAAGTCGGTTTGCTTTTCGGGCAGAAAGTTGAGCTGACCCTGCGTGCCCTGAAGCCAACCGCGCCCAAACAGCCCGCCCGACCCAAGCGCGATCTTCGATTGGATGATGTGGTAGCCAGACCCAAGCGGGTCGCTCCAAGGGTCGAGGAAGGTGAGGATCCGCTGGCGCTGATAGTCGTGCAGGCTCTCGTAGGCCACCGGTGCGGCAATCGCCACCGCCGCCAGCACGAGGGCGAACTTCCACCATCGTACGCCGGCAGCAAAGAACACAGATCCCGCCACCATCAGTGTGATCAGAGCCGTGCCGAGGTTCGGCTGCTTTAGCACCAGAACCACCGGTATCACGGTTGCGACCAAGGGCGGGATCAGGAACAGAGGGTTGCCCACCCGCTCCAAGCTTGCACGGTGGAACCAAGCCGCCAGAGCGATCACGAGCAAAATTTTCATCAGCTCGGACGGCTGAAGCTGGAAACCGCCGAGATCGAGCCAGCGCTGCGCTCCTTTGCCCACCTCGCCGCGCACCGCGACCAGCACCAGCAGCCCGACGCCCCCGGCATAAAGCGGCCAAGCAAGCTTGAGAATCCAACGGATGTCGATCAGCGCGATGCAGATCAACAGCAAAAGACCGAAGCCGAACCTTAACCCATGGCGGAATGCCCATGGCTCGGCCGACCCACCAGCAGCGGAGTAAAGCATCGCGTAACCGACCGCCGCTAGAGCGCAGAGCAAGCCGACAAAAGGCCAGGAGACAGCGGCGAGCTTTTCGGTCAGGCTCATGCCGCGTTCGCGCGCGAGCCGCCGCTCGATCATCGGCGTGTCTCCTTGTCCAGCGAGCGGACGTCTGCCACCTGTAGCGACGGTGCCGGCGGCATGCGGCGGCGGGCCGGGTCACGGATGAGCGCTTCGGTGAGGATGTCGCGCGCAACCGGCGCAGCGGCGGCAGATCCCCCTCCCCCGTGTTCGATGATCACCGCGCAGGCATACACGGGCTGGTCTACGGGAGCGTAGCCGACGAACAGAGCGTGGTGACGCCATTCGTAGGGCAGGTCCTGCTGTCGCTTCAGGCCACGTTCGCGCTCCGCGAGCGTGATGCGCCGCACCTGGGTGGTGCCGGTCTTGCCGCCCATACGGCCGCCCGCCTCCGGGGGAAGGCGCGAGGCCCAGGCCGTTCCCTGCCGGTCGTTCACCACCCCGTCCATCGCCTCGCGCATGATACGCAAATGCGCCTCGGCGATGCCCAGGCTTGGCCAGTCCTCAGCGCGATGCCCGCGCAGCAATTGGCCGCCGATGGCGCGGGTCAGGTGCGGCTCGACCGCGCGCCCGCCGTTTACCATCCGTGCCGTCATCACGGCGAGCGAGAGGGGCGTCGTTTGGATGTAGCCCTGGCCGATGCCATGCACGAGAGTCTCGCCGAGCACCCACGGCTTGCCTGTGGTCGCCTGCTTCCAGGCGCGGGTCGGAACCAGGCCCAACTTCGCCCCAGGCAGTTCGATCGAGAGCGGCACTCCGAGCCCAAACCGGTTGGCCATCGCCGCGATCCGGTCGATCCCCGTCCGCCGCGCTACCTCGTAGAAGTAGCAGTCGCAGGATTGTTTGATCGCTTCGCGCATGTCCACTGGGCCGTGGCCACCGCGCTTCCAGCAATGGAACTTAGCGTCGCCCACCTCGGTCACCCCGGTGCAGACGATGCGCTCGGTTGGCGTGACGGCCCGTGC
>CALLUO010000051.1 GCA_938010425.1 uncultured Elioraea sp. | reverse complement strand
TGCGGTGATGCTCGGACGAGGCTTTGCCCGGGCCGAAATCGTCACAGCCATTCTGCTTGCCGCTGCTCTGCCGGCGGGTTTTGTCTTCGCCGATGTGGCCGGGCCGGCCCTGTTCGCTGCCTCTCTCGTGCTGCCGGCGGCACTGCCCACCCTTCGCCTCGTGCTCACCCGCACCGACGAGGCGGCGCTCGATGCGGGGGTGGCGCGCACGGGAAAGCTGCTCGTGCTTTACGCTGGACTGTTCTCGCTGGGTTGGTTGCTCTGAGGCGCCCCGCCAAGTTGTCAGGAGAGCTGACGGGCAGCGAGGGAAAGGTCCGCCGCTGCCCCGCTGGCGGAGTCTTTGGTACGAACGGCTCTGGTGGCGAGTTCCGCCTCGAGCTGTTCGGCGCGGCGGCAGATCTCCCGCGTGAGCATGCGGAACAGGAAGAGGTGAGCAGGCTCCATCGCTCGCCAATACAGGATCCCAGCGAGTCCATTCGGGCGCCAATACGCGGTGGCCGAGACCATGCTGCCAGTTGCTTCGCGCCGGATGGTGAACTCGAGCACGCCACGGCCGGGCGCCTTCATGCCGAACAGCAGGCTCAGGCGGCGTGGCGGGTCGGCGACCAGCACCGTCCAGGAATCGATGCGATCACCGGGGCGCAGGGTCCCACCCTCTGGGCGACGGCGGACCATGCCTTCACCGCCGAGGAGGGCGTCTATGGCCTCCCGCACTGTCCACAACGCATTCAGCGTGAAGTAGCGATTCTCGCCTCCGATAGTGGAAAGGACGCGCCAAACGGACTCAGGACGCGCTTTGGTTCGCGCTTCACCTCCCGCGCGGTACGGGTAGCCAAGATGTTCGTCCGCCGTCGCCATCCGTTTCCTCCGGAGCAAGACACCCTTTCGTCCCGCAGCCGACGCCTGCAGTCTGCCGACGATATGGAAAGCGGCCTCGTTTAGGTCTGATCTGGATCAAAATGCGCACCGCTTGGAGACTTGGGTGAACACTGTGCGCGCGATTGCCGTCACTGGCGGAACGGGATTCATCGGCGAACGGCTGATCGCGGCCTGTCGCGAGGCGGGGATCGAGGTGCGGGTGCTCACACGCAGCCCCGCCCGCGGCCGGGCCATCTATCCGCCGCGCGCCTTCCCGCACGTGCGCATCGAGGCCTGGACACCAGGGTCGGTCGGGCCGTGGGTCTCCGCCCTCGCCGGCGTGGATGCGGTGGTGCACCTCGCCGGCTCACCGATCGCTGGTCGCTGGAGCCCGGCCTTCAAACGAGAAATCCTCATGAGCCGCGAGATCGGCACGCGCACCATCGTCGAGGCACTCGCCCGCGTCGAACCACGTCCGCCCGTGTTCGTCTCCGCCTCGGCCTGCCGGTTCTACGGTCCCGACGCGGAAACCCTTTTCAGCGACGCAGCGAAGCATCCGCCGGGCAAGGACTATCTCGCTCAGGTCTGCGTCGCTTGGGAGAGGGAGGCAGCGCGCGCCGAACAGCTCGGCCTCAGACAGGTGACGCTGCGCTTTTCGATCGCCCTCGGCATGACGCGCCGCTTTCGCGACGTGCTGGGCAAGATCCGGCCATTCCTCGGTGGGCGGATCGGTTCGGGCCGGCAATGGGCCTCTTGGGTGCACCGCGACGATGCCGTGGCGGCGATCCTGCGCGCGATCGAGGACTCGACGATGCGCGGCACCTACAACGTTACTGCGCCCAATCCAGTGCGAATGGACGAGGTGACGGCGGCCTTCGGCGCCGCCGTCGGGTCACGTTTTCGCCTGCCGGTGCCGTCCTTCGTGCTTGAGGGGCTGCTCGGCGACGGCGCAACCATCCTGCTGGACGGGCAGCGCGTGATCCCCGCGCGCTTGCTGGAAGCAGGGTTCACCTTCCGCTTTCCAGAAATCGGCCCGGCCGTGCGCGACGTGCTGGCCAGCTGAGCGGGAGACGATCGCTTCAGCCGCTGCGATCTGCGCCTTGCACAATGGCGGCGGTGAGGCGCGCCAGAACAAGCCGGTGGAATGGGGCGAGGATGTACCAATACATCAACCCCCAGAAGCCACGCGGGTGCCAATGGATGGTGGCGGAAACAACACGGCGAGCGCCGTCGTCCTCGATCGTGAACTCGAATCCGCCAGCGCCCGGGGCACGCAGAGTGGAAAGGAGGACAAGCGAGGCGGGTGGGAACACGCCGTGCACCCGCCAGACATCGAAGCGCTCGCCCGGGCGGAACGGCCCCGGGGCGCGCGGCGGGGCGATCTCTCCGCCCAACGCCCGCTCGATCGCACGGCGCATCGCCCAGAAGGGGCGAAGCGAGAGCGCCCCCGCCTCGCGCGTGCCAAAGCGCTCGAGCGATCGCCACAGCGCTTCGGCCGAAGCGGCACTGGTTCTCGCCCGCCGCATCGCCACGCCATAGTACGCGACCTCGTGCCGCATGCCCCTCAGGTCGAAGGCTCCCTCGCGCCAGCGTCCGCCAGAAAGACGTTCCCGCTCGCGCGCGAACGCACGCCGCACCGCTTCATCGAAGCCGATGCGCGCAGGTGCCACCGCCTCAAGCCGCGGATCCTTCGTCGCGTTGAGATCGTGTTTCAGCCCCGTGATCAAGGCGCGCGCAATCGGCGCCGGCGTGGAGGTGACGAACTCGATCCAGTAGGCGGAGAGTTCCGGCGTGAGCAGAGGCACGCGGATGATCACTGGCCGGCGTTTGCCCAGTGCGGCCGCAAGTCGCAGCATCATCTCCTCATAGGAGAGACGATCGGGGCCCGCTGTCTCGATTACCGCCCCAGCCACACCCCCAAGCGTGCCAAGAGCCTCCAGCTGATCGAGCAAGTCATCAAGCGCGATGGGCGGTGAAAGCGAGCGCACCCAGCGTGGGGTAAGCATGAGCGGGAGATTGGCGACCAGGTCGCGCATCACCTCGAAGGCGGCCGACCCCGGGCCGATGATGATGCCGGCGCGGAGTTCGACGACATCCGGATGATTGCGGCGCAGGATCACTCCGGTCTCGACACGGGAGGCAAGGTGAATGGTATCGACGTCGCGCGGCGCGAGCCCGCCCAAATAGACGATGCGGCGGACGCCCGCTGCACGGGCGGCACGGGAGAAGGTCTCGGCCGCCTTTCGATCCAGATCGGGGAATTGCTTCCCGGCGGTCATTGAGTGCACGAGGTAAAAGACAAGGTCGACGCCCGCGAGAGCGGGGGTGAGGGAAGCGCGGTCCGTCGCGTCGCCGCGTAGGATCTCCACCCCCTGCCAGCCTTCCGCCTCGGCACGGCGCGTGTCGCGTGCGAGCACGCGAACCCGCCAACCGCGTGCTGCCAGATGGGGAACGAGGTGACGGCCAACAAAGCCAGAACCACCGACGACGAGCACGGTGTTTCCGCGCTGGGTGCGTTCCGCTACCGTCATGACGTCAGCGATTGTTGCCATTACCCGCCGCCCGCCTCGCCCTCCTGCAGCGAGGTTGGAAGGACAGCGGGGCGGTGCAAGGGGTGATCAGCCGCGGTCCCGCGTATAGTCGATGGCGCAGAACGCCCCGCCCTGGTAGCGTTCCGCCACGGGGTTGTCGCTCACCCTGTTTTCGAGGACGGGGATGAAGGGATCAGCGCTGTCCTGAGGCTGCCAGCCGATGACGGCACGGTCGTCTCGTCGCCAGAAGGTGCGCGCATTCGCCGAAGCCCCCCACACGGTCGCGAACCCAACGCGTTCCGCCAAGGCGGCGCACATCACGAGGCGAGTGAGATCAGCATAGGAGAGCCACGTCGCAAGCATGCGGGCATCACGGGGCTGCGGGAAACAGGAGCCGATGCGCAAGATCACGCTCTCCACACCGTGCTTGTCGAAATACAGGCGAGCCAGAAGCTCACCGAAGGCTTTGCTCAGGCCGTAATAGCCATCGGGCCGATAGGCGCAGTCGGCATCGAGTGGTGTCGTCCGTTCATGGAACCCGACGACGTGGTTGGAAGAGGCGAAGACGACACGGGCACGCGCGCACCGTGCGGCCTCGTAGATATGATAGAGGCCGCGGATGTTGGGGCCGAGTATGTCTTCGAACGGCCGCTCCGTGGAAACGCCACCGAAATGGATGATCGTTCCTGCTCCCGCACAGAGTTGAACGACGGCGCCTCCGTCATTCAAGTCGGCAGAGATGAAGCGCGCGCCCGCTGGTAGCCGGTCGGGAAAGGGCACAATGTCGGTGAGCACGAGCGGCCAGCCGGCTTCACCAAGACGGCGGGAAAGTTCGCGCCCAAGCGCCCCGGAGGCGCCTGTGAGGACGACGGGGCGGAGAGGGATGCGCACTGCGGGCACGCTCAGTCAGCAAAGCGGGCAAGGGGAACGCCTGGGTTCTCGGCACGCATGGCAAACAGGGCGCCCGAAAGCGGATGGTCGCCGACCATCTCGGCGCCGAGCGTGGTGCGCAGGCTGGTCCAGACGATGGTGCGAAGATCCTCACCCGCGAAACAGGGCATGGTGGGGCCGGGAACGGGGAAGGGCTCAGAGGAGAGGAGCGTGCCATCGGGCAGGTAGCGATTGATTCGGCCAAGCCGCACGCCAGCCGACCAATAGACCCCGGCGATGTCAAAGGCGGCACCGTCGGGCTTGCCGTGCACGGCAGGGTCAGGGGTCGCGATCCGCCGCCGGTTATGCGCCTCGCCGGTCGCGGGGTCGAAGTCCCAGGCATCGATCCAGCCCTCGCCGCTATCCGAATGCAACATTGTCCGCCCATCTGCCGTCCAGGCGAGACCGTTCGAGGTAAGCAACCCGTCTGCGATCTGCCGCCACGTGCCGTCCGGGCTGATGCGAAACAAGCGTGCTACCGGTCCGCGCGGGGAACGTTCGTCCATCGACCCGACCCAGAAGGCACCATCGGGCCCGACCTTCCCGTCGTTCAGCCGCGCGAAGGGAGGGATAGGCTCCGGGCGACAGAGGAGCTCAAGGCGGCGATGATGCCAATCGTACAGCACCACCTCTTGGCGCAGCGCGACGATCCAGCGCCCCGAACGGCAAAGACCGAAGCTTCCAACCTCGGAGGGGAACAGCCAAGTGTCGAGATGCTCGCCTGCGAGCGAGAAGGCGTGAATGGCACTCGCCCAAATGTCGGCGACGAGAATCCGCCCATGCTCTGCGTCCCACACAGGGCTTTCGCCGAGTGAAAGTCTGGCGTTCGGCGTTAGCAGCGTGATCTCAAACATCTCCGTTCCATCTCGCTCGTGGCCTGCCCACCGTCCGCCTCAGACCGCGCCGAGCAAAGCTCTCGGCAGGGCGAGCGACAACGGCGGAACGTAGGTGACGAGCATGAGCGCGACGAGGATGGCACCCCAGAAAGGCCAGATCGAGCCCATCACCTCCTCCATCCGCACGCGCCCGATCGCACAGCCAACGAAGAGGACGGAACCAACGGGCGGCGTGGTCAGGCCAAGCCCGAGATTCATCATCATCACCATGCCGAACTGCACGGGATCGACCCCGATCGCCCGCGCCACGGGCAGAAAGATCGGCGTGCAGATGAGGATGAGCGCTGCCATGTCCATGATCGTGCCAAGGGCAAGCAGGGCAAGATTGATCAGCGCGAGCAGAAGGATGGGGTCGGCCGAGGTGGCCAGCATGGCGGTCGCCAAGCGCTCTGGCACCCGGTGCAGAGCGAGCAGGTAGGCGAAGGCAGCCGCAGAGCCGACGAGAAGGAGGACCACCGCGGTGGTACGCACGGCGGAGGCAACGGCGCACGCAAACCGCCCGATGTCGAGCTCGCGATAGATCACGGTGGTGGCGAACATGGCCCAGGCTGCGCTGACGGCGGCACTCTCGGTGACGGTGAACACCCCGCCCAGAACACCGCCAAGGATGATCACCGCCGTCATCAAGCCAGGCAGAGCATGGGCAGCCGCGCGCACCACCGTGCGGAGCCCGGGAAACGGCTCTCCGGCATAGCCACGGCGCACGCCGATGCGCCACGCGACGGCTGCGAGGCAGAGGCACATCAGCACACCCGGCAGCACGCCGGCGAGGAAGAGGGCAGAGACCGACACCCCGCCTCCCGCCGCCAGAGCGTAGAGGATCATGTTGTGCGAGGGCGGAATGAGTACGCCAGCGATGGAGGATGTGACGGTGACGCTCACCGCATAGTCGACATCATAGCCCTTTTCCCGCATGGCGGGGATGAGGATGGAGCCGAGGGCCGAGGTGTCGGCCACTGCTGAGCCCGAGATCCCGCCGAACAGCATCGAGGCGAGCACATTGACGATGCCCAAGCCGCCGCGCACGCGCCCCACGGCGGCGGAGGCAAGCGCGATCAAGCGGCGGGCGATCCCTCCGTGCAGCATGATCTCGCCTGCCAGGATGAAGAACGGGATGGCGAGCAGCGAGAACACCATCATCCCGGCGGTCATCTGCTGGAAGGCGACCGCGAGCGGCAACCCCTCCCACCAGAACCCGGCTAAGGCGGCCAACGCAAGCGCGAACGAGACAGGGACCCCGGCTGCCAGCGCTAGCGCGAAGACGCCCAACAGGACAGCGAGGCCCATGGTGAGTCAGGTCGAGGCGCTGATCGGCGGCAGGCCGGCAATCCGCCGCGCCATTGCCTCGATGGCGAACAGCGAGATGAGGACTCCGGCCAGGGCGACGGGCGCGAACTGCCACCCCTGACTGAGGCCAAGCAGCGGAATGCGGAACGGACGATAGTTGTCCACCAGAATCCAGCCCCAATAGGCCATCAAGAGGCCGAGCCCGCACAATACGAGCTCAACCGCCGCTGCGACGACGGAACGTGCGGCAGGCGGCAGGGCCGCAGGCAGGAGCTCGACCGCCATATGAACGCGCTCACGCACGCCGACCGCAGCCACCGGGAAAACCACCCAAAGGACAACGAGCTGCGCACCGCGCTCGACCCAGGTCGGAGTGTCGTTCAGCACGTAACGGCCGAACACCATCCAGGTGAGGGCTGCGACCAGGGCAAGGAGCAAGGCTCCGGCCGCCGTGATGAGCAGGCGTGCCAGCCAGTCGAACATCCACGACACCGTCTGCAGCGGGAAAGCCAAGTGGCTGTCCGTCGTTTCCGCGTCTCAGCCCGGCATCACTGGGTGTTGCGGATCTGGTCGAGCAGGGCGCGCAGGGCGGGGGTCGCTGCGTACTTGGCGTAGAGCGGCTCCATCAGCCGCGCGAAGGGCGCGCGATCGGCGATCTCGGTCAGAACGACGCCGGCGGCAACCACTTTCTCGCGCGAAACGCGCTCGCGCTCCGCCCACAGCCGGCGCTGCAAAGCGGCCGCCTCGCGCGCTGTGGCGCGCAGAATGTCGCGGTCCTGGGGCGACAGGCGGTCCCACCGCATGCGGTTCACGACGACGATCTCCGGCACGTTCGAGTGCTCCGTCGTCGAATAGAAAGGAGCATGCTCGAAATGGCGTTGCGCCTCATAGGACGGCCAGTTGTTTTCCGCCCCGTCCACTACGCCGGTCTGCAACGCGGTGTAGAGTTCACCGAAGGGCAGCGGCACCGGATTGGCACCGAGCGCGCGCATCAGGTCGATGAAGAGGTCCGAGGTTTGGACGCGGATCTTCAATCCGCGCATGTCTTCCGGCGTACGGATCGGCCGAGTGCGCGTGTAGACGCTTCGCGCGCCGGAGTCGAACCAGGCCAGCACCACCATTCCCAACCTGGCCTCGATCTCACGCGCCAAGGTGGCACCCGCAGGTCCGTCCAGCACGCGGTGCAGGTGGCCGACATCGCGGAAGACGAAAGGCAGCGCGAACACCTGCGTCTCGGGTACGAGGTTGTTCAGCGGCGTCAGGTTGAAGTTCGCCACGTCGATGGCGCCGAGGCGGAGCTGTTGGATCGCCTCGTCCTGCTGGCCAAGCTGGGCGGAGTGGAACATGCGGATTCTGATGCGTCCCTGGCTCCGTTCGGCAGCGAGTTCCGCCCAGCGGTCGAGAGCAACCGTATTCGGGTAGCCGGCACCATGCGTGTTCCAGCCGCGCCAGTCCTGCGCGGCGGCGGGAGAGAGGGCAGCAGCGACCGCGACAGCAAGCATGATCAGCAATCGTTTCACGACGTCTCCCCTTTCCGTCTTTTTGGCGCACCCCGTCCTAAATTGCCATTCCGGAAGGCTCGGCGCAACGGGTGGCTCCCACTCGCTCTGGGTTTCAGGGAGGCCGCGGTCGTGGGGCTGCAGCCGATGTCGCCGAACCGTTAGGGCAAACAGCGTCTCTCGTCGGGCTTTGTCTCCCCCGCCGTTATCTGCACCATTCTGCGCGCGATCCCGCATCGTGGGGAGGATGGTCGACGGCGCGGCCACATGGTAGGAACCGGCACGGATCGCCAACGTTCTGCTCTTCGACAATCCAAGGCTCTTAGATGGCGCGCGTGCAGGCGCAATTGAGGGCCATCTGCTGGTCGAGAGCGAGCGCATCCGCGAGGTTTCGGACCGGCCGATCCGCAGCGAAGGCGCGGTGCGGTTCGATCTCCGCGGCCGGACTGTGATGGGGGACTGATCGACTGTCACGTCCACGTCGTCGCCTCGCTCTTGGATCTCGGTCGCAACGCGATGCTGCCGGATGCCCTGGTCGCCCATCGCGCTGCGCGCATCATGAGTGGGATGCTGCGGCGCGGCTTCACGACGGTTCGCAACGTCGGGGGGGCGACGGAAGGTCTGCGGCTTGCTCTCGCGGAGAGGCTGTTCCAGGGGCCGCGTCTGTTCCTGTGCGGCAAGGCCCTCTCGCAGACGGGAGGTCATTGCGATTTCCGCGGCCGCCATGATGATCGCGATGCCTCGGTCTATGGCTCGCGCCTCGGCTCGCTAGGACGGCTGGTCGACAGCGTGGATGCCGTACGCCGCGCCTGTCGAGAGGAGATCAAGGGCAGGGCCGACTTTATCAACGAGGTGATGGCCAGTGGCGGCGTGGCGTCGCCGACGGACCCGATCGACTTTCTCGGCTTCTCGCGCGCCGAACTGGAGGCAGCGGTGGAGGAGGCGGCCATGGCGCAGACCTACGTCGCTGCGCATCTCTAGACGGACGAGGCGATCCGCCGCGCCGTTGCGTGCGAGGTGCGCAGCCTGGAGCACTGTAACCTGATCGCTGCGGACACTGCCCGCCTTGCCGCGGACCATGGAGCGATCGCAGTGCCGACCTTGATCACCTACGACGCTATGGCCCAATCGGGCGCCGAGTTGGGGTTCCCACCTCATGCGGTGGCGAAGATCGCCACTGTGCGCCGGGCTGGGCTCACCTTGCTCGAGACGATGTGGACAGCGCGCCTGACCATCGCCTTCAGCACAGATCGGCACAAATCTGCTCGGCCCGTTGCACGATCGCCAAAGTGAAGAGTTTCTCATCCGGCACGAAGTGCTGTCGGCGATCGAGGTGATCCGCAGCGCGACCGTCTATGCCACCCGCCTCCTTGGATGCGAGGGCGAGCTCGGCTGCCTCGCGCCGGGAGAGCGCGCGGACCTGATTGTCGTCGATGGCGATCCGCTGGCCGACCTTGCCTTGCTTGCCCACGGCCCGAGGCATATCCCACTCCTCGTCAAGGACGGGCGAGTCGTCCATGATGCGCTGTCGAACTAGCGTGCTCACTGCCAGGAGGCTGCTCATGCGACAGACCCGCCGCGCCATGCTCGCCGCAACGATCGACACTCTTTTTTCGCCAGCAGTGGCAAGCGGGCAGAGCGAGACGTTCCGGATCGGTGCCTTGAATCCTATCACGGGAGCGGGATCGCCCTACGGGTCCGGCATGCAACGAATGATCCTCGCCGCAGTGGAGGAGATCAACGCCGCCGGTAGTGTGCTTGGTTGGCGGCTCGGGGTGTTCGCCGACGACACGCAGACCACCCCGCAGGCCGCGGTGCTTGCCGCCAAGAAGCTGCTTGATGGTCTTCGGGCGTCTTGCTCGCTGCGATCCCGCTGATGAACGAAGCAAACGCGATTTCGATGAACACGTCCGGTGCGGCTACCTTCTCCGTACCTTGGGCAATGCAAAGAGGCTGGTGTTCCGTTGTTAGGCGACCAACGACCGTTTCGGTTGTGCCTTCGCCAAGATTGCCGTGCGGGAGGGTTTCCGCCGCCCGGCCACGATGGCATTCAACAACGCCTCCGGCATCGGCAACACGGAAGGCTTCCGTCGCGCCTGGGCGGCGAAGGGTTTCACCAACGTCGAACATGTCGTCTATGAATCGAAGTTGCCTTTCGAGCGCGCCGAACTCCTGTGCGTCCTGGCGACCAGAACAGGCGTGATCGTCATGGGCTCGTTCTTGCCCGATACCACGATCATCCTCCACGAATGGTTCCTGCTGGGCCTGCCTGTGCACTCGGTCATTCCGGCCTGGGCAGCCAACCCGCAACTCGTGCAAGCGCCCGGCCTGGAGGTCACGGAAGGCATCATCTCGATCGACATCGTGACGAACGGAGGCAGAGAACCGTTCGCCCGCGACGACGCCGCTTATCGTCGCGCCATGAGCCAGCTCACTACCTCAGACATTGTTGCCGCAATAGCCTGGGGCATCGCCTTCACGCTGGCGATCGCCATCGACCGAGCAAATTCCCCGACACCCTCACCATCCGCGATGCGATCTGCCTCGTCGCCAATCCTCCGGGCGCGTCTTTCTCATCGTTTGCCGACGGTGAGGCGAAACTGGCGCGTCGCGTCGCGATCGACGATCAGGGTTGCCTCCTCCGTGTAAGATTTCGACGCGTCCAGCAATATCACACTCGATTTTGGAGTTTTCCGCAACAGGCACGCCGTCGCGGACAATCCGGGACTCGCTCGCGTGCTGGCATCAGTTCCGTGCACGTGATGGTCGCACTATGGCTGATCGCAGGTTATGCCTGCGGTGTCGGCGAACTGATCCTTGGCGTGGAAACCGTCGTCGTGCCGAAGATGGGCGGGATGCCCTGCAGTCCGCCTTTGCTGCGAGCATTGGCTGCGGAAGCGGTTCCGCACCCGAAGCTTTCTTCGCCGGCATCCTCCTTAGGCTCGCGCAGGAACTTGCCTCACCCATCGTCGCCTTCACCAACAAGCTTGCTCTGGCTTTGTCGTGATGCTATTCATTCAGCGTCTTCGTCCCCGCTGCTCCTTTGGTCAACTTGAAACGATACGATGATGAAAGCCTAACTGGCTGCGATGGCAACAATCTCGGCCATCAACGTCCTGCTTGCCCTCGGCGCCACGTCGCTACAAGGGCTGATCAGCCTGATCCACTTCTGCCACGCCGGTTTCTTCGTTACTAGTACGTAAAAGTCCGCCCTGGTCGCGCTTGCTGGTGTGGCAATGCCACCGTCTCTCGCTATGGCGTCAGCGATGTCGGCCTTTGTCTCCTGGCTGGTCGGACTGATCGCGCGGCGTCTGCGCGGACATTATTTTGCGCTCGTCACGGTCTGTTCCAGCAAGACCTTACGCCTGATCATCCCATCTGAGCGCTTGCTGACCAACCGCGTGTAGGGGACTGCCGGCACTCGCCCCTTTTTTCCCGGCGAACAAGGGGCGGCGGGGGCGGCGGCGACGCTCCATGTCCTCTGCGTGTGCTGCCTCTGCCGCGCGCTACTGCTGCACAGGCTCACACGGTCACCCTTTTGCCGTGTCAGCGAAACAATCCGCGACAAAGCGGGTTTCGCTGCGCGTTCTCGGCAAAACCCCTAACAGTTTCAAAACGCGACTGCTCACTGTCGGTTCTGCCCTCGCTAGGTTTACCGGAGAGTTCCACGCGCACGTCATCACCAACCTCTCCCCCAACCCGTCCACCGCCCTTGTCAACCGTCTCCGTCTGGATGGCCATGATCCTCAGAGGAGCTAGCAACATTTCGGGCGCGGTTGCTTCGCGCGCTCCTGCAAATCGCTTTCCTTGAAAAGACAGTGTTCGTGCGAGAGGCGCTGCCGGACATCGTCTCGGAGGTGGCCATGGCCAGCCTTAGGTCCAAGGCGGTCGGCCCGTCCGTCATCCTGTTCACTCTCTCTCTCTCTCTCTCTCTCTCTCTCGCCCGCAGGGGCTCGTGAGCGACAACAATCGGCGATGAAGCTGGATGTGCGCGATGTCAGCAAGGCGTAAAGAAGAATCCAGGTCTTTGAGCGCGTCTCTTTCTTGCCCGAAGCCGAAAGCTTGCTCAGCAGCATCGGGCCGAACGGGGCAGTAAAGTCGACGTTGTTCTCCTTCCTTCCGGCTTGATCGGTACGAGTCGCGGCAGCCTCCTGTTCGACGACTGCGCGATCGACCGACTGTCGCCGTAGGAAGGAGCTGGGCTGGCGCTTGTGTGCGCCTTTCGGAATTAAATTTCGCTACCTTAGGGTCTGCAAGATTTGATCACCACCGCCCACCCTACCTGCCTGGGGAACGTCTGATCCCTCTTTTGCTCGCGTCCGCCCCCGTCCGTGTAGCAACGCGGGCAGTGCGCGATCGCGCTGACGAGGTTATCGCGTTCTTTTGTCTCCATTCTGTGGCGGATGCGGACGCGCTCGTCTGGCCGAGCCTTGATTGATCCTGCTCGATGAGCTCTCTGCCCTTGTGCATACCGTGTTGATCGGGGAGATCGTCGAACAGATCGGGTCCCTGCGTGCCCGCGGTCTAGGTTTCCTCACCATCGAGACCATCGAGCACGATCTCGGATCGCTTGCACGGCAGGTGCCCCGCATGCTGGTGATGGATCGTGGTTGCGTCATCGCCGAAAGCGAGCGGCGGGCGATGCTCAACGAGGCGGCGGTCCGCACAGCCGAGTTTCGGCATGGTGACGGCATGGGCCTGCACGAGATCGCGTCCCTCGCCAGAGGCTACCCCTCGGCGGCGTCGAGCTCGTACTGGAAGAGGGCGAGATCCTCATCATTGCTGGAACAAACGGCGCGGGCACGTCGACCCTCGCCAGGGCCGTGATGGTGCTTCTGCAGCGCGTGCGAGGCCAAATCGCGTTCGACGGGATCGATCTGCCGCCGCTGCTAGCGGAAACAAGGCCGGGCTTGGGCATCGCTTACGTGCTGCAAGCGCGCAATGTCTCTTCATCGCTGATGGTGGTCGGAACTCTGCTCACGATGCGTAGGCGCGCAGTAGCGCAGCAGCGGCGCAAGGAAGATCTTCGCCCTTTTTCCAAGCCCTTGCCAAACGCAGACGAGCCAAGATGTGATCCCTCTCAGGAGCGAGCATCAGCGCCACGCGATCGCTCGCGCGCTGATGCTCAGGCGACGGATGATGCTTCTCGATGAGCCAATTGCAGCTCTCGCGTTGGCTCTCGTTGCCAAACTCTTTGCGCGCGTGGCGAAGCTGCCTCGCTCGCCTCGGCGTCAGGGGCCTCGAACAGCGCGCACGGCCCGCCCTGGCGATTTCGACCCGCGGCTGCATTCTTGGCCAAAGCCGTGCTGCCGTACTCGATGGGGCGGAAATGCTGCTGGCCGAAGAGCCTGGGGCGGCGTTGTATCTCGCCTACAGCTCGGCTCGCGTGCGCAGGTTGATGACGAACAGCGCCTTGGCAGGATCATCCACCTCCCGAGCAAGGACCGCACCTATACCCTCGCGGCAGACACGCACCGCCTTCCTGTCTGCCCGTCCGACCGAGCACGCGGCGGGCCCTCTGACTGCGGCCTGGTCAAAGCCCGCACAAGGACCGAGCCGCCAAGGGGTCAGGTCCCAGGTGGCGACCACCGCCGCGCAGCGGTGCCGAGCGTGCTTGCGGCTGGTGCGCGAGGGCCGGCGCCGCAACCAAGGCTAAACGCTGCGCGACAGTATCGAACGGCATCCACTCCCGCCTCCTTCGGAACGCCGATTGCTGGCCCGTTGCGCCAAGCTTCCACAGCAGCACATCGCGCGAGACGGTACGGTTTGGACGAGAGATGGAACCATATCTTTGCGAGTTTGGCAGTACGATCCTGCGCCGGCTGTACATCATCGCCGGCATGGCCTGGATTGGCGCGAGCTTCTTCTTCATGCACCTCGACGCCCTGCTCAAGCGGAGGGCCGATCTGCCAGACGGCGTGCTCGGCCCGTCCTGGCAGGTGCACGGCGGCGGCTTCTACGAGCTGCGCAAATGGACGGTCGCCCCTCCTGAGCTGCCGCCCGAGCTCGTCTGGCACACATGGCAAGCCTACTGGAGGTGGATCTCGCGCGCTCTTCTCTTGGCCTGGATCTACTACGGGCAGGCCGAACTTTATCTCATCGATCCCGCTGGGCTCGACATCGCCCCACCGCTTGCGGCTGGCATAGGCATCGCCAGGCTGGGCCTCGGCTGGGTTGTCTATGACGCGCTCTGCAGGTCGCGGCTAAAGGACAACGACGCAGCGCTGCTCGCGCTCCTGTTCCTGTTCGTCGTTGGGCTGTCGGCCGTCTTCGCCCACATGTTTTCGGGGCGGGCCGCGATGCTGCACACGGGGGCCGTGCTGGGCACGGTAACAACGGGCAACGTGTTCCTCGTCATCATCCCCAACCAGCGCATCATCGTCGCTGATCTCAAGGCGGGCCGCACGCCTGATCTGGCCCTCGGCAAGGCCGGCAAGCAGCGCAGCACGCACAA
>CALLUO010000050.1 GCA_938010425.1 uncultured Elioraea sp. | reverse complement strand
AGGCTGAACGATGCGATCTGGCTCTACGGCGGGTCGCGCGACCAGATCATCGCTCAGATCACTAATCCCCGCATGGGCGTGATGCCGCCCTGGCAGGGCCGGCTAGACGAGGCGATCATCCGCATGCTCGCCGTTTACGTTCACACGCTGGGCGGCGGTGAGTAGGCCGCGGGGGCCGTGGGACGATGCGCGTGGACCGCAAGATCAACCTCGCGGAGCTGGAGGCGACGCCGACTCCGCCGACGCGGCTCTACGCCAATCGAGTAAAGGTCTATCCCGCGCGCGTGCGGGGAACGTTCCGCACCGCAAAATATGCTGTCCTCATTTTCGCTCTCGCCGTCTATTACGTGCTCCCGTGGCTGCGCTGGTCGCGCGGCGATGGAGCGCCAGATCAGCTGATCCTGCTGGACTTCGCGGGGCGGCGCTTTTACCTGGGCCCGGTCGAAATCTGGCCGCAGGAGATCTATCTCGTCACTGGCCTGCTCATCCTCTGTGCCATAGGCCTTTTCCTCGTTTCCTCGTTGTTCGGACGGGTCTGGTGCGGCTACGCCTGCCCGCAAACCGTGTGGACCGATCTTTTCATGTGGATCGAGCGCCGCATTGAAGGGGATCGCAACGCCCGGATGAAGCTCGATCAAGGGCAGCGTGGCGCCGCCTATTGGCGCAAAAAGGTAACGAAGCATGCGCTTTGGCTGATCATCGCCTTGCTCACCGGCGGCTCCTTTGTCCTCTACGTGCAGGACGCGCCGACCGCGGTGCGGGACATCTTTACCGGCCAGGCCGGGGCTTGGACCTACACTTTCGTCGGTCTTCTCACGTTCACCACCTACGCACTCGCAGGCTGGGCGCGCGAGCAAGTGTGCACCTACATGTGCCCCTGGCCGCGTTTCCAAGCCGCGATGCTCGATGAGCAGTCGTTGATCGTTACCTACCGTGCTTGGCGGGGTGAGCCGCGCGGCAAGCACAAGCAAGGAGAGCCCTGGGAAGGCAGGGGTGACTGCATCGATTGCCGCCAATGCGTCAACGTGTGCCCAACCGGAATCGATATTCGAGACGGTCAACAGCTCGAGTGCATCGGCTGCGGGCTCTGCATCGACGCGTGCAATGCGGTGATGGATAAGATCGGCCGCCCGCGCGGACTGATCGCGCTCGATACGCTGGCAAATGTGCAGGCTTGTGAACGCGCCGTCGCCACTACCCCGCCGGGGCCTGCGCGCGTTCCGCTGGCCGAAGCTGCACATCAGCCAATGAAGATCATCCGGCCGCGCACGATGATTTACATAGGCGTGCTCAGCTTGGTTGCGGCGGTGATGCTGCTCGCGCTCGCCACCCGCAGTGTGACCGACCTTTCCGTGCTGCGTGACCGCGCGCCGGTCTACGTTCTGTTGTCCGATGGGTCGGTGCGCAATGCCTATACGCTGAAGATCGTCAACAAGACGCACGAGGAGCGCGTCTTCACCCTCCGCCTCGATGGGCTCGCGGGCGCGAGTTTGGCCGCGATCGGCACCGAGGACGTGGCAGGCGCCACCATTCCGCTCTCTGCCACGCCGGACAGTGTGTCATCGCACCGGGTCTACGTCACCGCTCCGGCCGGGGCCACGCTGCCCGATAGCACACCCGTCACCTTCCGTCTGGTCGATGCTGCGGGGCGCGAGGCGACGCGTGCGGAGAGCGTGTTCCTCGCCCCGCGACGGTGAGCGCATGAGCGAGGCCGACCCGCGCCGCAGCCGCTGGATCCCCTTGGCGTTTGTGGCCTTCATGGGGGTGGTGTTCGCGGTGAACGCGGTTTTTGTCTGGCTTGCCCTCTCCACTTTCACCGGCACCACGGTCGAACGCGCTTACGAGCGTGGGCGTTTTTACAATGAGGTTCTCGCGGAAGCCGAACGGCAGCGCGCCATCGGCTGGCGGTTTGAGATCGCGTTCCGTCCGGCCGCGGAGCAGCGGGGCACGCTCGTTGTCTACGCTCGTGACACCGCCGGTGCGCCGCTCGATCGTCTCGAGTTCGAGGCGATCGCTGTGCGCCCCCTCGAACGTCCGGATCCCCTCCCGTTCGCCCTGATCGAGAGCGGGCGTGGCCGTTACATCGCCGAACTTGATCTGCCGAAGCGAGGGCAATGGGAGGTGCGCCTCGCCGCGCGCCGCGGCGAGGTCGGACCTGTGGAGGTGCGCGAGCGGATCCTCGTACCGTGACCGCGCTAGGCACCACGAAGCCTGCTCCCTTCGCCGGCAGTGCGGCCTGCTTGCATTGCGGCGCACCTTGCCCGAACGGAGAGCGCTTTTGCTGCACGGGCTGTGCGGGCGCGCATGCGCTCATCACCGAGCTTGGGCTCGATCGATTCTACGAGCGGCTCGAGTCCGTCGCCCCGCGGCCCGATCCGACCACCGCCCGGCATGAGCTCGCTGCCCGCGCCCGCCCTGACGGCGCTGCAGGGTGGTCGCTCGACCTTCTCGTCGGCGGTGTGTCCTGCGCCGCGTGCGTGTGGTTGATCGAGCAGGTGTTAGCACGCGAACCCGACGTCACCTGGGCCAGGCTCGCCCTCTCAACCCGCCGTCTGACCGTCCGCTGGCGGGGCACGGCAGAGCGTGCCAACGACTTCGCCGAACGCCTCGCCCGCCTGGGTTTCACCCTTGCGCCGTGGGACGCGTCCTGTCTCTCCGTGGCTGACGATGCGGAAGCAAAAAGTCTCCTGCGCGCCATGGGCATTGCCGCATTCGCGGCAATGAACGTGATGCTCGTCTCCGTCGCCGTTTGGGTTGGGCACGGCGACGGCGACATGGGCGAGGCGACGCGCGCGCTGATGCACTGGCTTGCCGCGCTGATCGCGCTTCCTGCGATCGCTGTTGCCGGGCAGCCATTTTACCGTTCTGCCTTTGCGGCGCTTGTGCGCGGGCGGGCCAATCTCGACGTGCCGATCAGCCTTGCCGTCCTGCTGACCGCGGCGATGAGCCTTTCCGAGACGATCCGCGGCGGGCCATACGCCTACTTCGACTCCGCGGTCACACTCCTGTTCCTGCTGCTGGTCGGCCGCTATCTCGATCGTCGCGCGCGCGGCCGTGCCCGCGCGGCAGTGGCGCGACTCGCAGCGCTCAACCGCGCCCCGGTCGGCGTGCTCGGCGACGACGGTGTGGCGCAGCCGCGGCTGCCCGAGGAGGTTCGCGCGGGCGAGCGCGTCCTGGTCGCTGCTGGCGAGCGGGTCGGGGTTGACGGCGTGGTGTTGTCGGGCGTCTCGACGGTCGACGAGAGCCTGCTCACGGGCGAAACCCTGCCGCGCGCGGTTGGCCCTGGCGATCGCGTGCACGCCGGTACGTTGAACCGTGACGCTGCCCTCATCGTGCGCGCCGCTGCGTCCGGCGAAGGCACGCTGCTTGCCGCCATCGTGCGGCTGATGGAGAGGGCAGAACAGTCGCGCGCGCGCATCGTTTCGCTCGCTGATCGTGTCTCCCGCCTCTATACGCCTCTGGTGCATGGGCTTGCGCTTGCCACCTTCCTGCTGTGGTGGTGGTGGCTAGGCGCAGCCTGGCAGCAGGCCCTCGTTTACGCGGTGGCCGTGCTGATCATCACCTGTCCTTGCGCGCTCGGCATCGCCGTTCCCGTGGTCCAGGTCGTCGCCGCCGGACGTCTGGTCAGGCAAGGTGTGCTGGTCACTTCGGGTACAGCGTTCGAGCGTCTGGCCGAGATCGACACTGTGGTGTTCGACAAGACCGGCACTTTGACGGAGGGCAAGCCGACGCTCTTGGCGGGAGAATGGACGGCGGAAGATCTGCGCGATGCGGCCCGCTTGGCTACCGTGTCTCGTCATCCCCTTGCTCGGGCCCTGGTGCAGGCAGCACCTGCGGTCGCGCCCGCCGATGGCGTGGTGGAGCATCCCGGACAGGGGCTCGAGCTTGCCACCCAATCGGGGCCAATCCGCTTAGGCGCGGCGGCCTTCGTTGGCGCAGAAGGCGGAGAGGGAATGGAGTTGTGGCTCTCTCGCCCGGGCTGCGCACCAATCCGTTTCGCCTTCGCTGATGCGCTGCGGTCTGAGGCAGGCGAAACGATCCGCCAACTCGCCGCACGCGGCTTAGCCGTCGAACTCCTCTCCGGCGATCGGGCGCCGGCTGTGGCTGAGGCAGCCCGGGCGGTTGGCCTTAGCCGCTGGACAGCGGAAGCGTCGCCGCAGGCCAAGATTGCTCGACTGCACGCATTGCGAGCGGAAGGCCGCCGTGTTCTGATGGTGGGGGATGGGCTGAATGACGCCCCGGCTCTCGCCGCGGCGCATGCCTCGATCGCTTTCGCCTCCGGCTCTGACGTCGCGCAGGCGGCAGCCGACATCGTGGTGCAGGGCAAGTCGCTCGCGCTGGTTGCGGAGGCGATTGGTTCGGCACGTCGCGCCCAGGCCGCGATCCGCCAGAACATCGCGATCAGCCTTGGCTACAACATCGTCGCTGTGCCGCTTGCCGTCGCTGGTCTCGTTACGCCGTTGATTGCCGCGGTCGCGATGGCGGCGTCGTCGCTGACGGTGATCCTGAACGCTTTGCGCGTGGAGCGGGGACCGGCATGGACGCGCTGATGCTGCTCATTCCCTTGTCGCTGATCCTGGGTTTAGGGGCTCTCGCCCTGTTCCTCTGGGCTCTGCGTTCGGGCCAGTTCGAAGATCTTGACGGGGCAGCCCATCGGATCCTGTTCGACGACGACCCGCCGCGCGGCACGCCGTCCCCACCCCCTTCGCCTCGTACGGAGAACAAGCCATGACCCCGCAAACCATCATCTTCGGCTTGATCGGTATGCTCATCGCCCTTGTCGGCCTGGTCATGATGGCAGCCGCCAAGGACGACGCCTTCTACCTTGCGGGGCTGATCCTGTTCGTCTCTTTTGTTCTCTATTTGTTCAAGCTTGTGCGCCTGCACTTCGATCGCGAAGAGGAGCGCCGTCGCTAAGCGGCGCGCATGACGGCTCTCCGATGACAAATCCCTTGCGCCTTCCTTACGAAGAGGCTGTCATCAGTCGTGGAGGCTCTTCTGTTTCGGGAGTCGTGACATGGATCGCCGTAGCTTCCTGCGTGCCGCCCTGCCGGCGGCGTTTGTCGCCTCAGCTCTGCCATGCGCGCCTGCAGTGGCTCAGGCCCGACGCTGGCAAATGGCCACCCCATATCCGGATGGCAACTTCCACACCGTCAACATCCGCGCGTTTCTGAAGGAGATTGAGGAGGGCTCAGGCGGGCGTCTTGCCATCACGCTGCACAGCAACGCTTCGCTTCTGCGCATGCCCGAGATCAAGCGCGGCGTGCAGACAGGGCAGGTGCAGATGGGAGAGATCCTGCTTTCGGCCTACGCCAACGAGGACCCGATGTTCGAGGTCGACGGCATTCCGATGCTGGTGACCAATTTCACTCAGGCGCGGGTGCTCGCCGGCCTGCAGAGGCCCTTCGTCCAGGCGCGGCTGGAGCGCCAGGGGTTGACGCTTCTGTACATGGTGCCGTGGCCGCAATCGGGCTTCTACACCAATTTTCCGGTGACCTCGATCGAGACCTTGCGTGGAACGCGTTTCCGAACTTTCAATGCCGCAACGCAACGCTTCGCTCAGCTCGTCGGCGCCACCCCGACCACGGTGCAGGTGCCGGAAATCCCCCAGGCCTTTGCCACTGGCGTTGTCAATGCCATGGTGACCTCAGCAGCAACAGGGGTTGATACTCAGGCCTGGGACTTCGTGAAGCACTTTACCCCCGTCGGCTTTACCCGCACGAAGAACGCTGTGTTCTGCTCCACGCGCGCGCTGCAGCAGTTGCCGGGCGACCTGCAGAGGCTGCTTCGAGATGCTGCCGAACGCGCTGAACAGCGTGGCTGGGACGCGGCGCAGGAGCAGGAGAGGAGTAGGCAGGACGAGCTCGTTCGGCGCGGCATGATCGTCGCCGACCCTCCGCCGGAGCGGCTGATGCGCGAACTGGCCCAGATCGGTGAGATCATGACCAACGAGTGGCTGGCCAAGGCTGGAGAGGACGGGCGGAAACTGATCGAGGCCTATCGCGCCGCGATCGCCCGCGTCTGACTCCGCGTCGCGCGTGCAGGCACTGCGGCGCGCGCTTGACGCGCTGTATCTCGCTGGTGGGGTGGCAGGCGCGATCGCAATCATCGCGATCGGCTTGCTCGTGCTGGTGCAGATCATTGGGCGCCAAGCCGGCTTCCATCTTCCAGGATCGGACGATCTGACCGCCTACGCTGTCGCTGCCTCAGCCACCCTGCCGCTCGCCTACACCTTTCGCCACGCTGCGCATGTTCGGGTCGAGGTCGTCATCGGCCGCTTTTCTGGACGATCTCGCCATGCGCTTGAAACGGTGGCGCTTGCTATTGCTGCCGCGGTTGCCGTGCTGTTCGCTTATTCCAGCTTCGATACGATGATCGACTCCTGGACCTTCGAAGAAGTGGCGCAGGGCATGCTGGCCGTGCCGATCTGGATCCCGCAGATCGCGCTCGTCATCGGTAGCGGGCTGTTCGCGCTCGCGCTCGTCGACGACTTGATCGTTGCGCTGGCCGGGGGGGAGCCGTCCTATCGGCGCGCGGCTCAGCGCAGCGCGCGAGAGCGCGCAGCCGAGGAAGTCTAAGGTGGAAGCCTATTTGATTGACGGAGCGATCGTTCTGGTCGCGACCCTGTTTTCGATCCTCGCGCTCGGCGTCTGGATCGGCACTGCGCTGATGCTGACGGGCGTGGGCGGCATCGTTGTGCTGCCAGCCTTGTTTCCCAAATTCAACGAGTTCCCCATCGAGAAGGTGATGGGTACGGCGGTGTGGCAGGCCATGGCGTCCTGGACTCTCGCCGCGTTGCCGCTCTTCATCTGGATGGGCGAGATCCTGTTCCGCACCCGGCTGGCGGAGGACATGTTCCGCGGCCTTGCTCCGTGGGTGCAGCGGCTGCCGGGGCGGCTGATGCACGTCAACGTGTTCGGTTGCGGAATCTTCGCAGCGGTCTCGGGCTCCTCTGCCGCGACCTGTGCAACCATCGGCAGGATGAGCCTGCCCGCTCTCCTCTCGCGCGGCTATCACCGGCGCATGGCGATCGGCAGTCTTGCCGGCTCAGGCACGTTGGGCCTGCTCATTCCACCCTCGATCATCATGATCGTCTACGGGGTGGCGGCTGAGGTCTCGATCGTGCGGCTATTCATCGCTGGCGTAATTCCAGGGCTGATGCTGATCGCGCTCTTTTCCGGCTATATCGCGGTTTGGTCACTCATCAACCCGTCGCGCACGCCGCCGCGCGACCCTCACACCACTCTCGCTGAGAAGGTCCGTGCGTCGGTCGATTTGATTCCGCTTCTGCTGCTGATTTTCGCCGTGATCGGGTCGATCTATGGCGGGATGGCCACTGCAACGGAAGCTGCGGTGATAGGCGTGGTCGGCGCGCTCGTGCTGTCCGCCTGGTCGGGGACGCTGACGCGCGCGAGTTTCATCGACTCGCTGATGGGCGCGGTGCGCCTCTCCTGCATGATTAACTTCATTCTCGCCGGTGCCGCCTTTCTCACCCAGGCGATGGCCTATTCGCGCATCCCGACCGCCATGGCAGCTTGGGTCGGGTCGCAGGGATTCCATCCTTATGTGGTGATCGCCGTACTCACCGCGCTCTACATCGTGCTCGGCTGCTTCATCGACGGGATTTCGATGATCGTGCTCACCGTCTCGGTCGCACTGCCTGTTATTCAGGCCGCCGGCTTCGATCTCCTGTGGTTCGGCATCTTCGTCGTGCTGGTGGTGGAGATGGCGCAGATCACCCCGCCCGTTGGCTTCAATCTGTTCGTGCTGCAGGGGCTGACGGGGGAGAACATCTTCAGCATCGCTGCCGCGACCGCACCCTTCTTCGTGCTGATGTGTGTTGCGGTCGCGCTGGTGACGGTGTTCCCGGGCCTCGTCACTTGGCTTCCCTCTACCATGCTGGGCAGTTGAGGCGCTGGCTTGGCAATTAATGGACCAGAAACAACGCCTCAACTTCCGCGGTGGCGTCCGCTGGCAGCGAGGCCACTCCGATGGTGGTGCGCGTGTGCCGGCCGGCCTCGCCGAAGAGCTCGACGCAGAGATCGGATGCCCCGTTCATGGCCAGCGCATGTTGGGTGAAGTCCGGGGTGCAGGCGATGAAGCCGCCGAGGCGAACGACGCGCGCGATGCGGCCGAGATCGCCGCCGCAGGCAAGCTTCGCCTGGGCGAGCACGTTGAGGAAAGCGATGCGGCAGGCCTCACGCGCCTCAGCGATGGTCACGCCTGCGCCGAGCTTTCCCGTAACCGCGATCTGGCCGTCGCGCATCGGCAACTGGCCGGAAACGAAAAGCAGGCTGCCCGCAATGATGAACGGAACGTAGTTGGCGACCGGCGCCACCGGCTCCGGCACTTGCAACCCCAAGGCCTTGAGACGAGCCTCTATAGATTCCATAAGAGAGATCCTTTCTCCGCGAGTCAAGTGTTGCTCTCGCGGGCGACAGATGGCGTGTCCAGTGTGCCCTGTCGAGACAGCGTGTGACGGAAACTCCCGCCCCTGTGTGCGAGTTCCACCTCGGCGACGCGTGCTGCCGGAGCTTGGCGTGTGATGCGGTATGCAACAGAGCGGCTGCCTCGGCTGAGGCGTGGCCAGTCAAAGAAGCATGCGCGTCTGCAGGGTTGCTGCCGCGACGAGATCGGCGACACGCACCACGACGAGGGCAGGCACGACGTACAACCATCAGCCGAGGCCGAACAGAGCAAATGCGTTCGCCATCATTTGTCCCACTGGGTAACGGCGGGATCACCAAGGCCGACAGAGGCCAGTGCAGCTTCGGCGAGAGTGGCACTGCCAAACACAAGGCCCCGGGCCGCTGCCAGTGTGGGCAGCAGAGTTGGCACGAGGGAACGGCGAATGATGGCAGTCGGCGAGCGCCGAGGGTAAGCGCTACGCGCAGGTAGAGCTGCGTGTAGATCATGATGGTTTCGATGCGAACTAGGCGAGCGTTCACCGGCCGACCCGTCAGCCCAATGACTAAGGCAAGCGCAAGGGGTGAGCCGCCGAACAGGCTTACGACAAGATAGCAAGCAGAAGTGTGGGAAGGCTGGCCACGATTTCGGTTGCGCGCCTGACGACCTTGTCGAGCAACGGCGGGGCCAGAGCGGCAACCAAGCCGACGATGAGCCCGACGCCGAGGGCGATCGACGTCGCAGTTGCGGCAACCGTGAGCGAGGTTCGCCCCCCTTGTAGGACGGCTGCGAGGAGGTCACGGCCGAGATCGTCGGTGCCAAAGTGATGTAACCCGGGAGGCGGCATGAGCGGCGTGCCGAGTGGCAAGTGGCTGAGGGCCCCTGCAGGGGCAAAGAGCAGACATGCCAGGTAGAGCGAGGCAAGAAGCCCCGCGGTGATAGTGCGCATCTAGGCTGGTGAAGCCCCGGCAGATGGAATGGCAGCGGCGTCCAGCACTAGATCGGCAAGCGAAATGACCCGAGACGCGGAAACCACGCCGCGCATCATCACGGCGTTGGCGTGCGCTGTTGCTGCCATGATGGCAAGCGTATCGAATTCGGGTTTCGCGCGCCGTCGCGAGGCGTGTCGCACTGCGGGCGAAAGAGCCGCGCGTGCTGCGCCCGACGTTATCAGAGTCGATAGGGTGTTGAGGGTGCCCTGCTGACGGTGCGCTCCAGAGATTCCGAGGCCATGCTACCGCATCGAGAGGCCATGCTACCGCATCGACCAGAGAGGGAACCCTTCCCGCGTATAATGGCAGGTCGAGCAAGACACGCAGCAAAGCGGATGCATGCAGCGTCATGGCAGCGATTGGCAGAACGAGACGACAGAGGCGTTCGCGCAGGGTCAAGACGTCACTGGGCGCAGCAAGCCGTGCACCAGTGATGCCGCGCCCCCTGGAAAGGCAAAGCGCGAGGAAAGACATCTGAGGCAGACGCGATGGCGTCGATCGATCGGCCTAGCTGCAGGCCCGAGCATGCTGCAAGCAGCTAACAGGCGGCTGTGAGCGTCGGGACTGCCGACCGTGTCGGTGAGTCGGGGATTACGAACGTAACGTCGGCCCGGTCCCGCCGTTCGATAATGGATCCACCACTGTTCGCTCCCCCTTCTAGAACGGCAGTACTTCGCCTGCGGGGCAAGGGAACCCAACCAGCGCGGTCATCTCCGGCAACTGCGCCGATGCGGCAGACTTACCGAACAGCGCGGCAGCTGCGACTTCCGGCGCGGTGCCGGCCAAGACGCAGATGGGGGCTGCCGCAAGGCAGAGGGCGAGGACCTCAAAAATGGCTGGCGCAGCAACACATGAGCAGCAGTCAATTCGTTTCAAATGAAATCGACGATCAGCGTAGGCAGTATGCTTTTTCCGCCGCTTGGCCCCTCTAGGGCGTAACTTGGACGAAGCTGTCGCGCCAGATGGCGAGGAAACTGGTTTTAACCAACCCGCAGTATGGAAGATCACGAGTCAAGATTGAAGCCGAGCCTCATCACGCAGTTCGACCCGCCAGGTTCGGCACGCATTTCGATCATGGTGATCTCGCGGTTCTGCAGGCGGACAAAGTCGGGAGGAGCGATTCGGCTCACCAGGTTGACGTCACTGGCGATGAGTGCATTCACTATGCCGCTGCATCGGGAATGATGCGGAAAACGATACGGTCGAGTTTTGGTAGCCCAGGTTTGAATGCGGTCGAGTTGCGCAGAAGGATCAACATTCGCCGTCGCGACGCCACGACTCGCACCAGATTACTCCAGTCCCGATCGGTCGAACAGTCTCAAGGTTGGTAGTCGGCTCGCGGTCAGCGAACAGATACGCGGGCAGGATCGGCGCCTCGGTCACCAAAAGTTGGCGAAGAGGGGCCGGTTGGGGTCGCTTGAGGCGGAACGTCACCGTATGGGGGTCAACGACGTCAAACGCCGTGACGGCGGGAGCCAAGCCGGCGTGCGCACGGGTGTGGAAGCGAAACAAAAAATCTTGGAAGGTGACGTTGACATCTTGTGCCGTAAACGGCTGGCCATCGTGCCGGAGAACTTCTCGCCTGATGCGAAACGTCATGCTCAGACCATCGCCACTGGCCTCCCAAGCCTCTGCGAGATCGGGTGATGGCGAAGCGGCTTCGTCAAGGTCGACAAGACTGTTGAACATCGATCTGGCAACAGCGTGAACCGGGCCGGCCGTCGAGATGGTAGGGTTGAGGTGGCCGGGATCACCCGCAACCGCAATGACAGCCGCGCCTCCGGACGGAAAGGCAGACTATGTGAGAAAGCCGCGGCGACCGTCATGATCACGGCAGTTACTGCTGACCTCATAGTCCTGCTCCTATTCCCACAGCGTTGAACCGCTGGCAGAAGAGTATGCAAAACAGTAGCATCCGCTACTGATCCAGGCGCGCGTGGCGATGCGGCTGCCGAGAAGACGCGAAGAGGAGGTCTCTGCCAGGGGACGTATGGAGTGAGCGAGGGAGGGCCGACAGCCGACCGGTCGACATGCTCGGCCTGATCGACCAAGCCAGGGGACGCGTGGAGTGAGCGAGGGAGGGCCGACCCTTGCGTGATCTCGGCCGTGGCGAGGCGAGAGTAGCAAAGCGAGAACGATCGGCTGGCTTACTCTGCTCAAAAGGCGGCTCCCTTCGCGGAGCAGGGTTTCCTCAGTGACGGGAGCGGCTCGCGGCCCTCTCGGAGACCGATAGCCGACCAACCGGACATAATCTTCGATGGAGTGCTTGTCTTCCTGCTAACGCGAAAGGGCGACCTTGACGGGTTTTTTGCATTCTCCACACCCCCGCGCCCTTTGCTCTCAGCGCGTGCGCTGGCACTCGCCTTCCAGATTTTCTCAAACGGACCGCTTGCGCAAGGACCTTTATACCGCAAAGCGCATGGCCAGCGGCTGATTGCGCCCGCACCCACAGTCACGATCCACCATCAGACGCGTTTTCCCGCGCCCTCATTGCTGCAGTCTGCCCAGACCCCTTAAAGCCTAAAAGCGAAAAATGTGATGACGTCTAGGACGAGGGATTTCGCGAACGCCTCCTGAGGACGACGTTACGGGAAACGATCGAGGCCTCCAACACAGATGTTCACCCGATGCGTGCCAGTCCATGCGACGCGCGTGACGAGCCTTTGGGCACAAGCGCGTGAGCCCCCTGCAGCAAGAAGGCAGCGTCTGTTGCGCTTGTAGTCGACCAAGCGCTGTCTCTGTGCGGTCGTACCGGCAGCTCGCAGACAAGCGCTGGTAAAGCAAGTAGCTGCGCTCATTCCGAGGCGGATGAGGGCAGATTGCGGGGTGCAAAAGCATGCGTCATTGTCGTGCTGATCCTTCTCTAGGCCTACACCACGATCATGACAGAAGGGAGAACCGCGCGGAGGTTTGAGAATGGCTGATCAAGGCTGCCGAACCAAACCTGTTCGGGTTCAACCGCAGGAGCGAGTGAGCGACGAGGCCGTTCTTTATGTGTCTGAAGGCACGACGGTCGTGATCGGAGCAAGGGCTGAAGACCTCGCGCAACTGCGCTCTCTCGGGGCTGATCGAACCGTCATCGTTGCCGATGGTCGTGCAGTCGCTTCACCGGAGGCATTGGTGCCCGCGCAATGGCGAGCGGAACGCGTGCGGGCCGTGGAGGGCTGGCTCGGTGCCTTTCGAGTTTTCTGGCACGAGTCACACGCCGTTACGCATGCAGACGTGGTGGTCGACCTCACATCGCATCCGTTGATCCAGCATGAGGTGCCTCCCTTCGGCTACGTGCGTGCTTGCAGTGGAGACCGGGCGGCTGCTTTCGCTGAGGCGGCTGCGTGGCAAGGGTGTTTTCGTAAGCCGCGATATTTTACGTATTACGCGGAAATTTGCGCGCACGAAAGCTTCGGCCAAACGGCGTGTTCGCGCTGTCTGGACGTGTGTGACGCTGAGGCGATCCGCTCCAACGGAACCGTCATCGTCGTCGAGCCGCATCTCTGCCAAGGGTGCGGAAGTTGCGCCTTGGCTTGCCCAACCGGCGCTCTCAGCGTCGCTGCGCCATCGCGCGCAGACCTTTTGCAAAATATCCGTCAAGCACTGGCGAAAACCCTCGGCGATGGCTCAGTTGTCCGCGTGATCGAGTTGGTCGGTCTCGAAGCGGTGCAGTTGGCCGTGACCGACCACGAGGTGAACATAGCCGTGCCCGCTCTGGCCGCGTTTGGGGAGGAGCTTTGGTTCGCTGCACTGGCCGCAGGAGCAAAATCGATTGTCCTTCAGCCGTCACGGCGCATGCCAAAAAAATCGTTGCGCCTTCTGCGTGAACGGATCGCACTTGCCAACACGGTCATGCAAAACTGCGGGCGGGGGGAGTTTGTTATTCGTTTGGCCTCTGACCATGAGGACCACGCAGTAGCCTGGCACCGAACTGTCGAACAGCCTACCGGCACTACCTCTTTGCCAGTGAACCAGGCTCCGCTGAAACGCGTGTTGCTGAATGAGGCGCTAGACGCCCTGTACCCCTCGAGTGGTACGCCGGCGGCCCTGCCTGAGGGAGCAACGTTGGGCTCCATCGATGTCGAGCGTGATCGCTGCGTGCTCTGTTCCTCCTGCGCCCGCGTGTGTCCTACGGCAACCATTCGTTATGAAGAGGATGCGCGCTCGGCCAGACTGTTGTTTCTTGAGGCAAACTGCATCCAATGTGGAGCATGTGCGCGTATCTGTCCCACGGAAGCGATAAGGCTTTCGCCGCGACTTGCGCCCTCTGACGAAAGATCGGTATGGCGCGAGATTCAGGCGGATCCGATCGCGCTTTGCCCATCCTGCGGCGCCCCCGTCATGCCGTCACGATTGCGCACATGGTTGCAGCAACGTGCACAGCAACTGGGTGCTGGTCCTGCGATTGTGGCCAACACAGCGCTGTGCAGAGCCTGTCGAGAAGCCGCTGGTGTGGCCCACGACTGAGGTGTGTTTTAGGTGCCCTTCACGCTTGCGGTCGCTGTCGGCCTTCACGGCATGCTTGCCTGTTCGTGCTGGGCTGAAGGGGCACGTTGCGACGAGGCGTGAGTGCGGGCGATAAGAAGCGCCTCGGCGAGGTCCCCGACCGACGCGTAGAAGCGCGACCGATCGGCAGCAGCGGCGCGCAGCAGTCCCAGAAACCGCGGCAGCCAAGGGTGTAGAAACGTTGCCCAGACGAACTCTTCGGTAATCGGTGTTGCGTCTTCGCCCTGCGCGCTTTTGAAGGCGACGACGTAGAGTAGCTCGAAGAGATATGCCACATGGTCCGGCGGTTCAGGCCAGCCCTCGGCAGGTTTGAGACCAAGTTTGCCAAAAGCGTCGCGAATGGGGTCGGCATAGGGGCCGCCGATCCGTTGTTCGGGATCGAGATAGAAGGACGCCCAAGGTGGCGCCAGAACAGTAAATGGCCCGACGAACAGGGCCGTGTGCGCGCGTATGTGCACCTCAGGATCGGTTTCGTGCAAGGCTTCGATCATTCCGAAGCCGGCACGCTGGAACGGCGCGGAAAGCCGGCCGGTTGCGAGTTCGATCAGCGACCAAAACGACTTGGGCCAACGCTGTGGTGGGCCAAAGGCGCGCGCCAGCACGAAATAGAGATTGGCCCGCACCACTGGCGAGGAGAGAGCCTCCTCCCTGCGCACCAGCGCGCCACGTGCCTCACCGACATTGAGCGCGATGACGCGGGATGCGTCCGGCGTTGGCAAGGACTGATGAAGCGTCGTGCCGGCAACAAACGGCCCATCAGCCGTCGCCGTATCTGAGGTGTGGGGGCTATCCGAGCCCGGGTCTTTGCCCGGGCTCAGCTCAGGCCTTTCCGTACTCACGGATGTAGAACACGTGTGGCTGTGTTCCCTTATCTCGCTGAAGCACCCGTGGGCGATGCCGGGCAAGAGCCTGCGCAGGTTTGCTTTCCGGATCGTTGAGATCGCCAAACAGCCGAGCATCGGCAGGGCAAGCGGTTACGCAGGCCGGCTCTTCGCCAACCGCAACCTTATGATCGCAGAACGTGCATTTCTCGACGACACCCCTTGGGCGAACCCCGGGATATGTCGCGGCCCGTGCGGGGTTGTAGTATGGCAGTGGCGCCCCGGCACGTTCAGCCACTTCCCGCCCTGAGAAGGTGGCGCCGGGGATAGCGGCTTGGCTATCGCGATAGTTGGCATGCGGGGTTTCTTTATTGAAGAAGATCACGCCATAGGGGCAGGCCAGCTGGCAGAGACGGCAGCCAATGCATTTGTTGGCATCGTGCAGCGTCATGCCATTTTCGGCCTTGTACATGGCCGTAGTGGGACAATTCGTCACACACGGTGCGTTTTCACAATGATTGCACAACGTCGGGATATACCTAAACGTGGTGTTCGGAAACGTGCCCCGCGTTTCTACAATGTGATTCGACCAGTGGAACTCAACGGGCACGTTGTTTTCTGCCTTACATGCGATGTCGCAGGCAGCGCACCCAACGCACCTGTGAAGGTCGATCACCATCGCGTAACGTTTCTTGGCCATCGCTCGCGTTCCTTTAGGCGATATCGTCAAGCGCGCTCAACACGCACGCGGGTCAACCCGCCATGGCGTGCTGTCGAGCCGCTTAGCCGTTCGTAGTCCGCAACGAGCAGCTCATTGTTGTTTCCCCCGCGCGGCAGACGTCGGGCAAAGTCCTTTGTTGCCACGCGCCCATAGGCCCAGTGCCCCTGCCCATAGCATTTGGCGACCGTACCGGGGCGCACACCTTCCCAGGCCTTCAGCCGAACCACGATCGATCCCTGAACAGAGGTAACGCGGACAAGATCGCCGTTGCGCAGACCGAGCCGCGCCACGTCGGCTGGGTTCATCTTCAGCACGTCATCCCAGTTTTCGTCGCCTGGATCGCAGTTCTTGTGTGCCTGATACCAGGTGCAGTTCTGCGACCGGCCTTCTCGGTTAAGCCGGGAGCGATGCTCGAAGAAAATGAAGGGAAACTCTTGGGGATCCCCATGCCGAAGGGCTGGTTCAAAATGCGGAACGAAGGCAAGCTCGCCGCGACAAACGTATTTCGTAGCCTCCATGACCTCATCAACGGTTACTTTGTGCTTCGCGGCATGCTCCTCCAACGCCTTCTTCAACGTGCTGCTGTAGAATTCAAACTTTTTGGTCACGGTCGGGAATCGATCGACCCTCTGGCCATATGTGAAGCGTTTGGAATTCCACACACCTCTCCTGACAAATGCCTCCCAACCGTCGATGGCATCTCCGTATTTGCCCCAGTTGGGATCGGTTTTGTCCCAGCATGCGCGGGTTGACGTTTTCAGATGGCAGAGGGTGAACTCCTGGGCGTTTGTGGGAGCTTGGCCGGTTTCCGGGTCCTTGAACATCTCCTTGAAGTAGCGGAGCGGCAAGTCAAAGCCGCGTTCGGCAAGCTTTTCGGCAAGCAGCCAGGGCACCTCCGTCTCCTCGTTGCGCACATCGGCCACAGGTTTGATTACCGGAACGTTCAACGTGGTGTAGCTGTGCAGGTTCTGCTTGTTATTCACGTAGCCCCAGCGTTCAAAGAGCTGATGCGGGGCAGGTAGGACGATGTCGGCGAACATCGTCGTTTCGGAGGCATTAGTCGTGATGTGCACGAGGAACGGAAGTTTGCTCAAGGCCTCTTCCCAACGCTGTGCGCCCGTGCAGGAGAACGCGAAATTGCTCCAGTAGGCAATGATCATTTTGAGATCGTATGGATCCTTGGCAAGCATGGCGTCGGCAACGCGGTTTGTCAGCACCCCGCTGCCGGGACGCCCGGACGCCATGGCCGGAAATTCAAGTCGGCCCCGCTGGTCGATCTTCGGGCGCTTCAGCCCCTCTTTCGCGATGTCGTCGAGATACGCATCGTGCGCGGGTGCGCTTCGCGTTACTGTCGGTGCGTGCGTGACAACGCCACCACGTGCATCGACCGAACCCACAAGACCATTAAGCGCGTGCGCTGCCATGGCGGCGTAGGCACCGCGCACCTGCATACAGGCGCCCGGTGACAGCCAGCTAATGGCGCGCGAACCGGCTGCAGCGAAATCAAGTGCGACGCGACGGATCTGCGCGGCAGGGATACCGCAGATCGGCTCCGCCCACTCCGGCGTGCGATCTTTCAGTTCAAGGTTCCACCAGGCAAGTAACCCATGGGTATGCTTCTCGGCAAAGACCGGAACCAGAACAGGATCGCGAGCTCCATTCGTTGCTGTTGCAGCGGCTGCTGAGGCGAGTGTCTGCAGGGGCTGGATTTCCTGGCCTGGGACAAAACGGTTCTTGCCGTCAACGAAGTCGCCAACAAAAGACTTGTTCCAGGCGCCTTCAACCAGAATGACGTGCGCCATCGCGAGTGCAAGCGCACCATCCTCGCCGGGAATGATGGGCAGCCACTCATCCGCCTTGGCAGCGGTTGCCGACAGGCGGGGATCGATGACCGCAATTTTCGCCCTATCGCGCACCCCGCCCCAGAAATTGATCGCGTGTGGCACCATGCGGTTCGAGGCCAACGGATCCGCCCCCCAGCAAAGGATGTAGCGAGCCTCTTCGAGGTCGTAGTCGCGATAGTTCCAGTAGCCTTCGGTGTAGAAGGCACCGAATTTTTCAGCCTCGGCGCAAATGGAAGAATGGCTGATATTATTGGGCGAACCAAGCAGCTTGGTAAATTTGTCATACAAGATATCGTTCAATGCGGTATAGCGCCCTCGAAAGATGGCATATTTGTGGATCTCTCCGTTGCGCCGAAGTTCCATGATTCTGTCGGCGATTGTGGCCATAGCCTCATCCCAGGAGATCGGAACGAAGCCGGGGTCCTCGTTTCGCCCCTTTTTCGGATTGGTTCGTTTCAGCGGCTGGCGCACCCGGTCGGGGTCGTACACCTGTTGCAGAGCGAGATGCGGGCGCGGGCAAATCTTGCCGTGGTTGCCCTTCGCTTCCGGGTTGCCGCGAAGATGGATCGCTCGCCCGTCGACGACGCGCACCTGCACCGGACACCAGCTCGTGCAGCCTTGGCACGTCGTTGCGACCCATGTCCCGGTTGCAGGAGCCTTCGACGCGTTGGCGTCCGTCGGGGTGAGCAGGCTTAGCGCGGGCAAGCCATTCGCCGAGGCAACGAGCGCGGTTCCGGCAGCCTTCAACACGGACCGGCGCGACGCGTCGATAACCGGCTTTATATGGGCAGTCATCGGACTAGCGGTCATTGATCGAGATCCTTCAGGACAGTGTTGCCATGACGGAGAGAGGCGTGGGGAGCTGACCGCCAATCACGGCGGCGTAACGGATGGTGAAGCCACCAATCAGGAGGAGCAGGCAGGCAAGGCCAACCAGGGCAGCAGACGGTGTCCGACCATCCCCAAAGCGCGGGAGCATGAGAACTCCCAACACGATCGGGAGCACCAGGCCAAACCCGATGCCGAACACAGCCAGCATAATCCCGTATTCAGCGAGCATCGCCTGCAGTGCCAGACGTGCAGGAATCGAACCGAAGCGCAGATCGACCCACCATGCGAACAGCGTGATAAGCAGGAGCGCCGCGCCCGCAATCAACACCCAGGCAACCGGCTTCAGGCCTTGGGCAAATGTGTCGGACGGACCTGTGTCGAACCGAACGAAAGACCGCAACACGACATACAGAAGCAAGGAAGCGGCAACTCCAGTGACTGTAAACAGCAACACCGAGGTGACGATCATCGGGCCCGACGCCCAAAGCGGGTGTGAGGTCAGCACCGCGAGCAGCAAACCATGATAGATGCCGACTGCGACGGCGAATGGGACGCCCAAAACACCTGTGACAGACGCGCTAAGAACCTTAGGCAGCCGCACGTGCGGAAAGAGCAGCCGGAACGCGAAAAGGGCCGACAAGGTAACGAAAGCGCCCTGGATCAAGGCACCCCACCACATCACAGATGTAGGTGAAACGTTGAGCATCATCTGATGCACGTTGAGCTTGTTGCCTAGCTTCCAGAACAGAAGGCCGAGACCCGCCGAAACCGAAACCGGTGCGATCACCGCGGCGACCTTGGCCAGAGGCTGGTAACGCTCCTCTGCGAAGCGCCAGAGCAGGAAAGCGAACAAAAACGCGCCGACGCCGACACCCCCGAGAAAGAGGTCTCCAACAACCCGTTCGTCCCAGATCAAACCTCGTTGCAACGTCAGTATAAGTTCCGTCTCCATCTCCGACCTCCGAGGCCATCATGCCCGAGACACTCGTCAGAGGCGTTAGGTAGGGCAATCCCCAAACCTTCGCCGACGCGCGGCGTTCCACTGACTGCTACCGGAACTCTTGCGTGGGACGCTCGGTGCCGCATTGCGGTAAATCAACTCAAAGTAAGGTGGTTGACTGTCGCTATGTGAAATCAGCCAATGGCACGGTGATCCTCGTCAGCCGAGAAGCCTTTCACCGACGTTCGCACAACGATGTCGACGACGGAGAAGGGGGTCAGAGGAACGTGCGTTTCACCCTCCGCATGCAGCGCGCGGGAAGGATAGGCAAGGGCGGTGAAGCGATGTGCCGCCCGTCTAATGCCAGTGCAGGACAAGGCGCGATTGCGCCCGGAAAAACCCCGCCGACATCCGGTCTGCCTGAGGTGGTGATGCCGCATCCTCGATGGCGACAGAGAGCGCCGCGTGTTGCGCACGCTTCGTTTCGATGCTGTCCGCACACGTCACCCGGTGCATCGATGCCTCAGCCCCTGTGAGGTCATGACGATCTCTTCCGAAAAAAGACGGCAAAGCTGGGACCAGTCGACCGCACACGGCGCAGCTTAGGCAGCAACGCGATGTGGCCAGCGCATAGGCGCCAGAGGCGTGCGGTCAAGCAAGGGTAGTATTCGCCTCATTGTCGCGGCTTAATGGGCGAAAGCGCGGATTGGTGCTGGTCACAGACAAGGTGGTGGCAGGATCGCGGTGTGCGGCTGGTCGTGCGCGCAGCGTTACGACCCGCTGTGCAAGCGCTGTCAGCGGGCGCCGTGCGCATGCTGCCTCGCCTTGGCTCTCTCTGCCGCCTCGACCTCCAAGAGGGCGGTGTGCAATCCCTCCGTCGCCCGCGCACGTGCCTGGAGGGTTTAGCGCTGGAGTGCGTCGCCACACATGGTCGCGCCTGGTGCAGAAACATGGACCTTTCGATGCGGCTGCATCGTTTTTATCGTCGTGAAGTGTGTCCTGAACATCATCGGCATGCGGCCTGGAACGAAGCCGGCTTTCTGCGCAGAAGCCTGCGCGCTGCGGAAGCGTCAGCGACGCTGGAGCGCCTTGCGCGCCAAACCGACGAAGCGAATGGGATTGCTCAGAGCCTGTCTTGGATCGTATGCGGACTGAGCAACGCGACGCGGCAGGATTGCGCGCGAGGCCGTGTCGAGGATGGCGTTGGCGGTCTTCTGCAGCGGCTATGCTTCGCTCCGTCGGCGACGAGGCCGCCAGGCGGCAGTAAGGGGGGAGGCTCCGCCCCTCGGCGTCGGTCATTTCCCGCGCTGGGGGCGGGCTCGCGCGGCTCTGCTGCCGCCGGGTGGCTCGGGCTCGTATCGCGTTCTGCGTTGGTTGTATGCGTCGCTAGCCGGGCGCATCACGGAACAGCCGGCCCAAGCAGCCCCACAGGCTTTGATCGACCGTGTTTCGAGACGGCCCGAAACTGTGCCAGCCCATCCCTGAGGCTGCGACGCGGCGATCATCGGCGTAATGGTCAAGGTACGGGCGTGCTTCGTCGGAAAGCGCATCGCGCCCTGGGCGCCTGCCGGGTCGCGTGGCTTACTTGCCGACCATGAGTGGCGAACGTGCCGAGGTGGTTGCCCGACTTCCTCGCGGCCTAGGCGACATGACCGGACGAAAAAGCCAGTCTGCTCGGAGCCAGACAGGGAAGGGATGATTCGCAAGGCCCGGCCAGGTGCTGGACGGTCTCCCCTCCCGCGTGCAAGAAGCGGGGCTGATGGAAGGTCGAACCGCCTACGCCGCGACGATGACGACGATTGGGACTAGACTCCTCACCTGGTTGCGTGGCCGCAAGGTGGGACAAGACCGCTTCGGTAACACATATTACGAGGAGCGGAACGCCCGTCCCGGCATGCGCAAGCGCCGTTGGGTGCTCTATGCCGGAGAGGTCGAGGCGACCAAAGTGCCCCCAGAGTGGCATGCTTGGCTGCACTACATCACGGAGGCACCGCTGCCCGAGGTCAAGCTCTACCCCTGGCAACGGGAGCACGTGCCGAACATGACCGGCACACCCCAGGCCTACCGTCCGCCAGGTCACGAGCTTGCCGGCGGGAGGCGGCCGCGGGCGACGGGCGATTACGAAGCCTGGACGCCGGACCTCGAGGACGAGAGGCGATCATGACTCGGCGAAGTCTTGCCGAGCTCATCGCTGGGGCGATCGTGCTGGCGGTAGCGGGGGTTTTTCTTGTCTATGCTGTCACTCACAGTGGCCGGTCGCTCGGGCGGGGCTATGAGCTGATCGCCAGGTTCGACCGCATTGACGGTCTCGGGCCCGGAGCAGATGTGAAAGTGTCCGGCGTGAAGGTCGGCACAGTGGTGGCGCAGCGGCTCGATCCGGAGACCTTCCTCGCCGTTGTTACCATGCGGGTCGACTCGTCCGTCCGCCTGCCGGTCGACACTTCCGCCGAGATCACATCCGAGAGTTTGCTTGGCGGGCGCTACATCGCGCTGGTGCCCGGCGGGTCGGATCAGATGTTGGGCCCCGGTGGGGTGATCGAGGCGACGCAATCCGCCGTGAGTCTAGAGGCGCTGCTTGGGCGCTTCATCTTTTCGGTCACGGATCTCGTCTCGGCAGTTGGCCGCGAGGCGCAGGGGGCGCGCGAGGGAACGGGCGGTGCGGCGCCGCAGCGGCCCGGGGGCTGAAGGATGGCGGAGATCGAGACGCGCTGGCGCGGGCGCGACGGCAGCCCGATCGCCTGCCGCGAGAAGCTGAAGATTTTGGAGGAGAACTGGGCCGAGGTGACGCAAGTTGTGCGCGACGCGTTCGAGGATGCGGTGCTGATGGGGGTCGATCCGGACCTGATGCGCCGCGAACTCGCTGCCCTGATCGCCTCGCTTCGCCCGCCCGGTGGCGGATGATGAACGGCAAGGCCTTTGCCCTTGCCGCCCTGTTCACCGTCTGCGTCGCCAACGCTGAAAGCCGTTGGATCGCTTCCGAAATCGCGGTTCTGCAGGCGCTCGATAAGGTGACGGCGCGCACCACGGTGCTGGAGGTGCGGCGGGGTGAGCGAGTGGGCTTCGGCACGCTCGAAATCGTGGTCGAGGCCTGTCATCGTCGCCCCCCTGACGAGCAGCCGGATGCCGCTGCATGGCTGCGCGTGGTGGATCGTCGGCTCGGAACTGAGCCAGTGTTCGTGGGGTGGATCTTCGCCGCCGCCCCCGCAGTGCATATGCTGGAACACGCGGTGTACGACGTGCGTGTGCTTGCCTGCCGCTGAAGGCGACGCTCAAGCCCGGCCGCGCAACCGCTCAATTTCGGCGCGGAGCTGGTCGGCTGGCGGCGCGGTAAGGAAATGCGCCGGCGCGGCGAGGGCGGAGGCGAGCAGGCGGCGATACTCTCCGCGCGGAATCTCGATCGCCCCGAAGCGGGCGAGGTGATCGGTCACAAACTGGGTGTCGAGGAGCCTAAATCCGCCAAGGCGAAGACGCGCCACCAGGTGCACGAGAGCGACCTTGGAAGCGTCGCGCACCACCGAGAACATGCTTTCGCCGAAGAAGGCGCCGCCTAGCGCCACCCCGTAAAGCCCTCCAACGAGGCGCCCCTCCTGCCAACACTCCACTGAATGCGCGTAGCCCATGGCATGCAGCGCATTGAACAGGCGCTCGATCTCGATGTTGATCCAGGTCTCAGGCCGATCCGGCATAGGCGCAGCACAGCCCTTGATCACCTCGGCAAAGACGGTGTCGCAGCGCACCTCGAACACGCCGCTGAGCACGGTGCGGGCAAGCCTACGCGGCAGGTGGAAGCGATCGAGCGGCAGAATGCCGCGCAATTCCGGATCGAGCCAATACAGACGGTCGCCGTCGCGGCGTTCCGCCATCGGAAAGAGCCCGGCGCGATAGGCGCGCAGGACAAGCTCGGGCGTGATTTCGGTGAGGCCAGCGCCGTGGCGGGTCATGCCGCGAGCGGGGCGGCGGTCTGCCGCACGAACCGCTCCAGCCAGTGGATGGTATAGTCGCCTGCCACGAACTCGGGATCTTCCACGATACGCCGGTGCAGCGGCAGGGTGGTGGCGATGCCATCGATGACGAATTCCGCGAGCGCGCGCTTCACCCTAGCAATCGCGGTCGCGCGGTCGGGCCCGTGCACGATCAATTTGGCAACCAGGCTGTCATAGTGAGGCGGCACCGTGTAGCCGGAGTAGAGGGCAGAATCGACCCGAACGCCCAAGCCACCCGGCGCGTGGTAGGCGGTGACGCGCCCTGGCGTGGGGGTAAAGGTTTCAGGGTTCTCGGCGGTGATCCGGCACTCGATGGCATGGCCAAAGAAGCGGATGTCGTCCTGCGCGTAGCCGAGAGGCGCTCCGGCAGCGAGGCGAATCTGCTCGCGCACGAGGTCTACGCCGCAGATCATCTCCGTCACCGGATGTTCCACTTGTAGGCGCGTGTTCATCTCGATGAAGGCGAACTGCCCATCCTGCCAGAGGAACTCGAGCGTGCCGGCGTTGCGGTAGCCGATCTCGCGCAGCGCCTCGGTGACGATTTGGCCGAGCCGGTCGCGCTCGCCAGGTGTAAGCGCTGGGCTGCCCGCCTCCTCAAGGAGCTTCTGGTGGCGGCGCTGTAGAGAGCAGTCCCGCTCGCCGAAATGCACCACGGTGCCGTAATGGTCGGCCAACACTTGCAGTTCGATATGACGCGGACGGTCGAGATACTTCTCGAGATACACGGCGTCGTTTCCAAACGCGGCCTTGGCTTCACTGCGGGCGAGGGCGAAGGCTTCGGCGAGTTCGCCCGCGTTGTGCGCGACTTTCATTCCCCGACCGCCGCCGCCGGCCGCTGCCTTAAACAGCACGGGGTAGCCAATGCGGCGGGCAACGGCCTCCGCGTCAGCGAGGCTCTCCACCGGGCCGTCCGAGCCGGGGACGAGCGGTACGCCGAGCCGGGCCATGGTGCGCTTGGCTTCGATCTTGTCGCCCATCATACGGATATGGGCGGCGCAGGGGCCGATGAAGGTGATGCCGTGCGCCTCGACGATGGCGGCGAACTCGGCATTCTCGGCCAGGAACCCGTAGCCCGGGTGGATCGCATCCGCCCCGGTGATCGAGGCAGCGGACAAAATGGCTGGGATATTCAGGTAGCTCTCTTTCGCTGGGGGCGGGCCGATGCAAACGCTCTCATCGGCAAGCCGGACGTGCATGGCGGTGGCATCGGCTGTGGAGTGCACCGCCACCGTGCGGATCCCCATCTCCTGACACGCGCGATGGATCCGGAGCGCGATCTCTCCTCGGTTCGCGATCAGCACTTTGCGGAACATGCTCCGCCTCTCGCCATCCTCGGCACGCTGTCTCGCCCTCGCGGGGCGACGTCCAGTCACTCGATGATCATCAGCACGTCGCCGTATTCCACGGGCGACCCGCTTTCCACCAAAATCCGTCGCACCACGCCGGATCGGGGCGCCTTGATTTGGTTGAAGGTCTTCATCGCTTCAATCAGCAGCAGCGTTTGCCCCTGCGCAACCGTATCACCAACCTTGACGAAAGGAGGAGCGCCTGGTTCGGGCGAAAGGTATACGACACCAACCATAGGCGACAGAACCGCCCCGGGGTGCGAAGCGTCGAGCGGGGTGTCGGGAGAGGCCGACACTTTGCGGGTGGAGGAGGGTGAGGATGGCGCGGCTGGCGGGGCGATGGCCAGAGTCTGTGCGGTCGCGCGCGCAACCCGAAGCCGCGACTCGCCCTCCGCAATCTCGATCTCGGCAAGCCCTGTCTCTTCCAGCAGGGCAGCGAGGCGTCGAATCGCCTCCTCGTCGATGGCGAGCCGGCTCATGCCGACACCACCTTGCCGGCCGCCGCCGCGATCAGGCCTGCCATCGCCTCAAGAGCAAGCCCGTAGCCTGCAGGCCCGAACCCGGCGATCACGCCTGTCGCAGCCAGGGCGGTGAGGCTGCGTTCGCGGAACGGCTCGCGACGGTGAATATTGGAAAGGTGCACCTCGATCACTGGAAGGTCGGTTGCCGCGAGTGCGTCCAGCAAGGCGACCGACGTATGCGTCAGGCCGCCAGGGTTGATGACGATGCCCCGCGCGCGGCCGCGGCAAGCCTGCACCCAGTCGATCAGCACGCCCTCGTGGTTCGATTGGCGAAACTCGATGGCAAGCCCGAGTCTCGCGCCGCGGTCGCGGCAGAGCGCTTCAACCTCGGCCAGCGTGGCACGGCCATACACAGAGGGTTCGCGTACGCCAAGGAGGTTGAGGTTCGGGCCATTCAGCACGGCGACCAGCGGCTCGGCCACGGCAGTGAGGTCCGGTACTGTGTTGCGGGGAAAGCGGGCTTAGCACGGGGGGCGGGGGCCGACAACGCACGCGAGGCGCGCTCGCAGCCTCCCCCCTCGCCGGGGTAAGGGATGGAGCATGTCGGCTCTCGACCTCGCCACTCTGGCCGCGATCGCTGTCCTGTTAGTCCTATCCGCCCTCTTCTCGGGGGCAGAGACCGCGTTCACCGGCGCCTCGCGCGCCTTCATCACCCGCCGCGCCCGCGCCGGCGACTCCCGCGCCAGCCTTCTCGCCGGCTTGCGCGAGCGCAAGGACCGCCTGCTTGCCGCCCTTCTGCTGGGCAACAATCTCGTCAACACCACCGCGACCGCGCTTGCTGCTGGGTTGCTGATCGCTTGGTTTGGCGATCGGGGCGTGGCCTACGCCTCGGTGGCGATGACTCTCATCCTCGTCGTGCTGTCGGAGGTGCTGCCCAAGACCTGGGCAATCTCTCACCCCGAGCGTGCAGCTTTGGCCGCCACCCCGCTTCTCGCTGCAACCATGCGCGTGTTCGGCCCGCCGGCGTCGGCCGTGAATGCTGCCGTTCGCTCGCTGCTCGCGCTTGGGGGGGTGCAGGTCGGCGGCGAGCGGGCGCAGAGCGAGGAGGAGCTGATGGGTGCGATCGCGCTGCACGGTGAGGGCACGGACGAGGCGGCGGCGGTGGAGGAGCGGCGGATGCTGCGTGGCGTGCTCGCTCTCGACGACCTCACGGTTGCCGACGTGATGACGCATCGCAGCCGAATCGAGGCGCTGGATGCCGATGAGCCCCCTGCTCAGTCGATGCGTCGCTTGCTGGCCACCCGCCATGGCCTGCTCCCGCTCTGGCGCGACGGGGGGAGAGAGCTGATCGGGCTCATCGAAACCCGGGCAGCCCTGCGCGCCCTTCACGCGGTCGGCGGGGATTTCTCCCGGGTTGATCTGATCGCGCTCGCCGAACCCGCGCCGCTTGCTCCAGAGACCCGCCCTCTGCTTGATCAACTCCAGCTGTTTCGACGCTCACGGCGGCATATGGCCCTGGTGGTGGATGAGTACGGGCAGATCGAGGGCTTGCTCACGCTGCACGACATCATGGAGGTTGTGGTCGGTGAGATCACGGAAGCGGGCGAGACGATCCTTGCCGACGCTGTGAAGGGCACGGGCGAGATCGAGGTTCCTGGCGAGACTCGGGTGCGCGACCTCAACCGCGAACTTGACTGGGCCCTGCCGGAGGAGGAGGCGATGACAGTTGCCGGGCTTCTCATGGCTGCGGCGAAAGGTCTGCCGCGGCGCGGCGAGCCGGTGGAGGTGGCGGGCTACCGCCTGATCGCTGCAGATGTCCGGGGGCGGCGGATTGCGCGGGTTAGGATCGTCGCCCCGAATGCTCCACCCGCTGCCTGACCGCCTGCCTCGCCGATGCCGCCCTGTCACCCCATATCCTTGGTGCCATGGTCACAACTTCTGCTCCCGCCACCCTCAGCCTCACCGTGAACGGAGAGGCTCGTCGCATCGCAAGCCCAGCCACAGTCGCCTCCCTGCTCGAGGCCTTGGGGATTGATCGGCGCAAGGTGGCGGTGGAGCGTAACCTCGAGATCGTGCCGCGGTCGGCCTACGAGACGACGGCTTTGGCGGAAGGGGATCGGATCGAGATCGTGCACTTCATTGGTGGCGGCGACATCACGCCCGCCGAAGCGGCCGAAGACAGCTGGCAGGTGGCAGGACGAACCTTCCGCTCACGCCTCATCGTCGGCACTGGCCGTTATAAGGATCTGGCCGAGACGGCGGCGGCGATCGAGGCCTCGGGGGCTGAAATCGTCACAGTGGCGGTGCGACGGGTGAACCTCTCCGACCCCTCAGCGCCCATGCTACAGGACTTCGTGCCGCCCTCGCGCTTCACCTATCTGCCCAATACCGCGGGCTGCCACACGGCGGAGGACGCGGTGCGCACGCTCCGCCTCGCGCGCGAGGCGGGCGGGTGGAATCTGGTGAAGCTCGAGGTCCTCGGCCCGCCCCCCACCCTCTATCCCGACATGCAGGAAACGCATCGTGCCCTCGATGCTCTGGTGCGCGAGGGCTTTCAGGTGATGGTTTATTGCGTGGATGACCCGGTGGCGGCGAAGCGGCTCGAGGAGCAGGGTGCGGTGGCGATCATGCCGCTCGGGGCACCGATCGGCTCCGGCTTGGGGATCCAGAACCGGGTGACGATCCGCCTGATTGTCGAACAGGCCAAGGTCCCCGTCCTAGTCGATGCTGGGGTGGGCACCGCCTCTGACGCCGCGATCGCGATGGAACTCGGGTGCGATGCGGTGCTGATGAACAGCGCCATCGCCCATGCGCGTGACCCGGTGCGGATGGCGCGTGCAATGAAAGCCGCTGTGGAGGCAGGCAGGCTTGCCTACCTCGCCGGGCGGATGCCGCGCAAGCTCTTCGCAGACCCCTCAAGCCCGCTGTCGGGCCTCATCTAAGGGCGGGGCCTTTCGGCCCGTTCCCCTCTCTCCGCGTGCAAGAGGGCCGCGCCGTCAGTGCCGTCATGCGTGAGGCGCGAGTCAATAATTCTTCCATTCCGAGGGTCCTGCGCGTATATCGCGCCCAGACGCAGGAACGCACGTGCCTCTGGCCCCTCGGGGTTTACGCAACGACGTCAAGCGTTCTGGCCACTAGCCGGGCCGGGTGTGCAGGGAAGGAGTTGATACTCCCGGATCTGCTTGACCTCCGGAGTTGCTGGTTCGTTCGACCGTTTCGTCAACCTGGGGCGTGTCGGCTGGATAGCTCGCCCCGCTGGAGTGAAGGTGAGGGCTCGTGCGATGACCCCCAAAATCGCTCGCTTCCTCGAGGAGGTTCGTCCCGCGACGCCTTGCCTCGTTTTTGACGTCGACCGCGTGGAGGAAAACTACCGCGCATTGGCGACTGCACTTCCGCTCGCCCGGATCTACTATGCGGTGAAGGCAAATCCGGCTCGGCCGATCCTGGAGCGGCTTGTCTCTCTCGGCTCTTCCTTCGACGCTGCCTCTTGGGAGGAAATCGAGGCGATCCTCGCGGCAGGCGCCGCACCGGAGGCGATCAGCTTCGGCAACACGGTGAAGAAGGAGGCCGCGATCGCGCGCGCCTATGCGGAAGGCGTCCGCCTTTTCGCCTTCGATTCCGAGGAGGAGCTTGAAAAACTCGCGCGTTCCGCTCCCGGTTCGCGCGTCTACTGTCGCCTTCTGGTCGAAAACGCTGGGGCGGATTGGCCGCTCGGCCGCAAGTTCGGCTGCACGGTCGAGATGGCGCGCGAGTTGATGGTGCGGGCGGGGGAGCTTGGGCTCGACGCCTACGGGCTCTCCTTTCACGTCGGCAGCCAGCAGCGCGATGCGTTTGCCTACGAGGCGGCGATCGCCAAGGTAGGCATGCTCTTCACCGACCTCACCGAGCGTGGGGTAAACCTTCGCATGGTCAATCTGGGCGGCGGTTTCCCCGTGCGCTACACCGAGGACGTTCCAAGCATCGATTATTTTGCGCACGCGATCTTGCGCGCCATGACGAAAGCGTTCGGCAACGCTATCCCAGATATGATCGTCGAACCGGGTCGTTTCATCGTCGGGGATGCGGGGGTGGTGTCGGCCGAGGTCGTGCTCGTCAGCCGCAAAGCGAAGGACGATCCGGTCCGTTGGGTCTATCTCGACATCGGGCGGTTCGGCGGTCTTGCCGAGACTGAGGGCGAGTCGATCCGGTATCCGTTGCGCACGAACCGCGACGGGGGTGTGGTGGGGCCAGTGGCGATCGCGGGTCCAACCTGCGATGGCGCAGATATTCTCTACGAGCGTTCGCCTTATCGTTTGCCGCTCGACCTGAGGGCGGGGGATCGGGTGGACTTCCTCTCCGCCGGCGCGTACACCACCACTTACGCATCGCAATCTTTCAACGGTTTCCGCCCTCTGGCGGAACACTACCTCTGACGGGAGGGTGCGGGGGGGAGGTCCATCCGTCCCCCCTTTCCCGCATCATCCGTTCCTTGCATGCAGGGGACGAGATGGGCGCACTTCGGTTGCACGCGGTCGAGATCGGCGAGGGGTCGCCGGTCGTCATCCTGCACGGGCTGTTCGGGTCGGCGCGCAACTGGGGCGCGATCGCGCGGCGGCTTGCCGCGGCAGGGCGGCGCGTGATCGCTGCCGACCTTCGAAATCACGGCGACAGCCCGCATGATCCGTGCATGGACTATGTCGCGCTGGCAGACGATGTTGCTTCTCTGATCGAGGAGAGGGGCGGCAGCCGCGCGGCAGTGCTTGGCCATTCGATGGGCGGAAAGGTCGCGATGGTGCTTGCCCTGACCCGGCCCGCCCTCGTCGAGAGGTTAATCGTTGTCGACATCGCCCCTGTCGCCTATCGCGCCACGCTCGGCGCCTACGCCTCCGCGCTGCGGGCTTTACCGCTAAGGCCCGGCATGCGGCGGGCGGAGGCCGATGCAGCGCTTGCTGCGACGGTCGAGAATCCGGCCGAGCGCGCTTTCCTGCTGCAAAACCTGGTCTTCGATGCTGTTGGTGCGCCGCGGTGGAAGCTCAACCTTGCGGCGATCGAGGCCAACATGCCAGTGATCACCTCGTTTCCCGAATTTCCGCGCCAGGCCTGCTACAACGGGGCCGTGCTTGTTCTGCGCGGAGAACGGAGCGGCTACGTGCGGCCCGACCATTACGAGCCGACCCTCGCCGTCTTTCCACGCGCTGTGTTCGTTACCATTCCCGGTGCCGGGCATTGGGTGCAGGCAGAAGCGCCAGAGGCGTTTCTGCGTGCGGTGGAACCGTTCCTCGCGCTTACCACCTGAGGCTTGCGGCCTTGGCGACTCCCGCCATTTTGCCGGCATGAGACAGGACGGGTTTCCCGAACCCACGCGCGCCGCGGGGCTTGCGCGGCTTGCCGCCTTCGCCCCGCGCATGGGGCGCGACTATGCTGCGACTCGCAACCACGATTTTGGCCCGGGGGATCGTTCCAACGTTTCCTTGCTTTCGGCGCATGTGCGCCACCGTTTGGTTCTGGAGCAGGAGCTTGTGGCGACTGCGCTCGCTCACCACGCAGCTGCGGCGTGCGACAAATTCGTCCAGGAGGTGTTCTGGCGGACTTATTGGAAGGGCTGGCTCGAACAACGCCCTGCCGTTTGGTTCGCCTACCGGGCGCGCGTTGCCGAGTGGCAAGGGCGGCTACGCAGCGAGGGCGGGCTGAGACGAGCCTATGAAGACGCCGTATCGGGCCGGACAGGGATCGCGTGTTTCGATGCCTGGGTGCAGGAACTGGTCGAGACGGGCTACCTGCACAATCACACGCGGATGTGGTTCGCCTCGATCTGGATCTTCACCCTTCGCCTGCCGTGGGAGCTTGGGGCTGATTTCACCTACCGCCACTTTATCGACGGCGATCCGGCCTCTAACACCCTCTCTTGGCGCTGGGTGGCAGGGCTGCATACCCGGGGCAAGCACTATCTCGCTCGCGCATCCAACATTCGCACCTACACCCAGGGGCGCTTTGACCCGGCGGGAGAACTGGACGAACGTGCGCTTCCGCTGGTGGAAGAAACGTCGCATCCCACCCCGGTGCCGTTTCCGCCCTCTGAGAGTCCGCCCGCTGGCCGTGTGGCTCTCTTGCTGACAGAGGAAGACCTCAACCCTGAGACTTTGCCCTTTGCTCAAGCGCGCGTGGTCGCGCTGGCTTCTGTGATGGCCACGGAGGAGCGGAGCCCGTTTCCGCTCGGCCAGCCCGTGCGCGCTTTCGCTGAGGCTGCGATAGAGGACGGGCTGGCGCGCGGGGCGCAGGCCTTTGCAGTTCCGGCCGAGCGACTGATGGACGTCGATTCCGTTGTTGCCTGGGCAAAAGGTGCTTCCGTTGACTCTGTCGTCACTGCCTACGCGCCGGTTGGCCCCGTCGCGACCCTGTTGCACCGGCTCGGCCAAGCCCTGCGGGAGGTGAGGATCCCTCTGATCCGGCTTCGGCGTGAATGGGATTCGCTGATCTGGCCGCACGCCACGCGCGGCTACTTCCAGGTGAAAGATCGTATTCCCGAGCTCCTGTCCAGGCTAGGCCTTGGCCGGGAGAATGCCGCCCGGCTTTCGCGGCGCCCTGCCCTTTGATTGTCGCGCCCAAACCCCCCATCTGACGCGACAAGCTGGCCAAAACAGGTCGGCGAGGTGTTCCGGGAGACCACAATGAGCGAGATCGCCCTGTCCCGCCGCGGCCTGCTCGTCGCTGGCACGGCCGCCGCCGCGACCCTTCCTGCCTTCTCCATCCGTGCCCAGGCCGGGCTAATCCGGATCGGCGCCATCCTCTCTGCCTCAGGTGGGCTTGCCGCCTTTGTCCCCCCGATCCGGGCGGGGATCCAACTCGCGATCGAGGAGATCAACGCCCAGGGCGGCGTCCTGGACGGCCAGCGCCTGGCTGTCGTTGAGGCGGACGATCAGACCAATCCACAAGTCGGTGTGCAGGTGGCCACACGCCTCGTGCAGGCCGACAACGTGCCCGTCATCATCGGACCGATGGCCTCGGGCATCACCATCGCCGTCGCCAACGCCGTCACCATTCCCGCCGGCGTACCCATCATCTCGCCCTCAGCCACCGCGCCTGCGGTAAGCGACCTCAACGACAACGACACCGTGTTCCGCACCGCCGTGCCGGACGGGCTGCAGGGTGCGGTGCTTGGCCGTATCACCAAGGCGCGGGGATTTGATCGTGTGGCGGTGATTGCGATCAACAACGACTATGGTCGCGGTCTTGCCGGGGCCTTCCAGCGTGGCTTCGAACGGCATGGCGGCACCATCACGGCCACTCAGAATTTCGAGGCCGACCGCCCATCCTATCGCGCCGAACTGCAGACCCTCGCCGGGCGCGGCAATCCACAGGCGCTGGTGGTCATCGGCTACCCAGGCTCTGGCGGCATCACCATCCTGCGCAATGCGATCGAGAACGCCTTCTTCAACCGCTTTATCCTGACCGACGGCATGCGCGATCAGTCGGTGGTGCAAGCAGTGGGCGCGCAGGCGATGGAGGGCACTTTTGGCACCGCGCCGGGTTCGGCCGCGAGCCCCGAACGTCGCGAGGCCTATGCGCAGGCCTTCCGCCGGATGCACCCGAATCTCGACCCGAACGCCGCCTTCGTCGGCCAAGCTTATGATGCGGTCTATGTCGCGGCGCTAGCGATGCAGAAGGCCGGTCGGGTGGATCGCGCTGCCATCCGCGCCAACCTGCGCGAGGTGGCAAACCCGCCCGGCGAGGTGGTCGGCCCCGGCGAGTGGCGCAGGGCGCGGGAGCTCATCGCTGCCGGACGCCCGATCGACTACGAAGGCGCATCGGGCCCGGTGAACTTCAACGAAGCCGGCGATGCAGAAGGCAAGATCGAGGTTTGGGCCGTGCGCGAGGGCCGCATCGCCACTGTCGAGACCGTCGCCTCTTGACCGCGCAGGGAGGTCCGCCCGCTCTCTCGGTTTCGGGGGTAACGAAGCGCTTCGGCGGCTTCGTTGCCCTCGACTGCGTTTCTCTCGAGGTCGCTGAGGGCTCGATCACCGGGTTGATCGGGCCGAACGGCGCGGGCAAATCCACCCTGTTCGCGATCATCGCGGGCTTCCTTCCGCCAGATGGCGGAACGATCCGCCTGCGTGGTGAGGATGTGACCGCCGAATCGCCTTGGCGGCTGCACGCCCGCGGCCTGGCGCGTACCTTCCAAATTCCCCGTCTCTTTTCGCGCATGACAGTGTTGGAGAATCTGATGGTCGCCGCTCCGAACCAGTCAGGCGAGCAGCTTCCCGCGCCATGGCTGGCGCGCAGGCAAATCCAACGCGAAGAGGAGGCGTTGCGCGCGCGCGCCCTGCACGTGCTTGAGCGGCTCAATCTCGCTCGTCATGCTGAAGCACCGGCAAGCGCGCTCTCCGGCGGGCAGAAGAAACTCGTCGAACTCGGCCGCGCCCTGATGAGCGAGGCATCGGTGATACTGCTCGACGAACCCGCCGCTGGGGTGAACCGCACGCTTTTGCGCGAGATCGCGGAGATCATCGCTGCCCTGAACCGCGAGGAGGGGATTACCTTCCTCGTCATCGAACACGACCTCGACCTCGTTGCCGACCTCTGCACTCGCGTTTGGTGTCTCGCTGAAGGCCGAGTTATTGCCGGAGGCACGATGAGCGAGGTCCGCGCCGATCCTCAGGTGGCTGAGGCCTATCTCGGCATGACGTTCGACCTAAACTAATGGCTCTGCTCGAAGTGCGCGGGCTCACCGGCGGCTATGGCGAGACCGACATTCTAAACGGTGTCGATCTCGATGCTGATACGGGTGAGGTGGTCGTCATCGTCGGCGCCAATGGCGCTGGCAAGTCGACTCTGATGAAGGCGATCGCGGGTCTCGTGCGCATCCGCGCCGGGCATGTGCGCTTCGCGGGCGAGGAGATTGCCAACGCGCCGGCCGAGAGCATGGTGCTGCGCGGCCTTGCTTATGTGCCGCAGGAGCGCAACGTCTTTCCCTCTCTCACCGTCGAGGAGAATCTCGCGATGGGCGTCTATGCCCAGCCGAAGAGGTTTCGAGAAGGCAAGGAACGGGCACTTGCGTTATTTCCGGATCTCGCCGCCAGGCTTGCCACCCCGGCCGGGCGCCTGTCGGGCGGGCAGAGGCAGATGGTGGCGATCGCGCGCGCCCTGATGCTCGAGCCGCGACTGATCATGCTCGACGAACCGACCGCGGGTCTGTCGCCTAAGTTCTGCAGCGCCATCTTCGCCCGCGTGCAAAAGATCGCGCAGGCGGGCATTGGCGTTCTGATGGTAGAGCAGAATGCACGTCCAGCACTCGCCATCGCCGATCGCGGCGTCGTGCTCGCGATGGGGCGCAACCGCGCCACCGCACCCGGCTCCGCCCTGCTCACTAACCCCGATATCGGCCGGCTGTTCCTCGGCGGCTGAGATGGCGAAAGCCTTTAGTGTTGGCGACCATCGGGTGCCGCCCTCTTTGCCGTAACCCGTCTCGACCGGCTTTGCCTAATGCTCGAGTTCGTCAACTTCTACCTCATCCCTGGGCTGGTGCTCGGCGCGATTTACGCGCTTTCCGCCACCGGGCTCTCGCTCATCTACGGCGTGATGCGGTTCGCACATTTCGCGCATGGCGACCTGATGGCGCTCGGCGCCTATGTTGCGCTCGCTGCCTCGACTGGCTTGGGCATCAGCGTCTGGGCCTCGATCCCCTTCGCCGCCGCGGCAACGGTGCCCGCCGCACTCGTTGCTGATGCACTGTTCTACGCGCGCCTGCGCAGGAGCCTGCCTGCGGTCCTGCTTATTTCGTCATTTGGTGTCGCCCTGATGCTGCGGGCGCTGATCTATCTCCTCTTTGGCCCGACACCCGTAACGTTCCCGCTCCCGATCGTTCCGCCGCTTGTCTTCGAAGGAATCAGGCTCCAGCCGCGCCACATTTGGATCATCCTCGGTGCAGGGGTCTGTGCGCTCATGCTCCATGTCATCCTCTCCCGCACTAGGGCGGGGAGGGCGATGCGCGCCATGTCGGATGATCCCGATCTTGCGCGCATCAGCGGTGTAGCGACGGCGGCGGTGATTCGCCTCACTTGGGTCATCGCTGCTGTGCTGGTCGCGGTGGCTGGCGTGTTCCTCGGCCTTGATACGCAATTGCAGCCGGTGATGGGGTTCAATGTGCTGCTCGCCTCCTTCGCCTCGGCCATCCTGGGCGGCATCGGCCGGCCATGGGGTGCAGCGTTTGGCGGCGTGATTTTGGGGCTTGCCGAAGAGTGCTCCACCTTCCCCCTGCGCGACGGCGCCCCCCTACTCGAGCCCACCTACAAGTCAGCGGTTGCTTTCGTCGTGTTGATCGTGACTTTGCTCGTGCGGCCGCAAGGGCTGTTCCGGGGAATGATCTGAGACATGGAACAGGCACTCCTGTACGCCGCAACGCTCGGCACACTCGCCTGTATCTACGCAGTGCTCACCTTGGGCTTGAACCTGCAGTGGGGGCTGACGGGGCTGATGAACTTCGGCGGGCTCGGCTTCGTCGCTGTTGGCGCCTACACCGCGGCCCTCCTCACCGCTCAACCGTCGGCGACGCATGTCGGCGGCTTCGGCGTGCCCTGGTGGCTCGCTTGGCCGGCAGCCGGGCTTGCGGCAGCCCTTCTGGCGTTTCCCGTCGGCGCCATCGCGCTTCGCCTGCGTGCCGACTATCTCGCCATCGCCACCATCGGCATCGCCGAGATCGTCCGCCTCGTTGCCCGCAACGAGGATTGGCTGACGGGGGGCCCGCTCGGCGTCACCGCCATTCCGCGCCCATTTGAATCGCTTGGCACGCCGATGGGCCAGGTTGCGTTTCTGCTGCTGGTCGGGGCTGTTCTCGCCGCTCTTTTTGCCGCTGCCCAAGCCGCAACGAACAGCCCCTTCGGCCGCGCCCTGCGCGCGGTGCGTGACGATGAGGAGGCGGCGAAGGCAGCAGGCAAGAACCCGGCCCGGCTTCGACTGCACGCCTTTCTGCTCGGCGCTGCCTTCATGGGGCTTGGTGGCGCCATGATGACGGCCTTCTTCAAGTTCATCGGGCCCGATGCGCTCGAACCCGTCACCGTTACCTTCCTCGTCTGGGTGATGCTGATCGCCGGCGGGTCGGGCAACAACTGGGGTGCAGTGGCGGGCGCCTTTGCCGTGTGGGCGGTGTGGGCGGCGACGGATTGGCTCGCCGCACAGCTGCCCGGCGAGGCGGCCACACGCGCGGCCTATGTCCGCCTGTTTCTGATCGGGCTCGCGCTCCAGGTGATCTTGCTTGCTCGCCCCAAAGGTCTGATCGGCGAACGGGTCGGCTCGCCTCAGCGATAGACGAGATCCCGCAGCGTCAGGCTCAGCTCGGGCACGTAGGTGACGATGCCGAGGCAGACGAGCACGGCGAGGATGAACACCGGCAGGTAGCGCATCATCCGGTCGATGCCCGTCTCCGCCACCTGCGCGGCAGCAAACAGGTTCACGCCGAATGGGGGCGTGACCATGCCGAGTGCGAGATTCACCACCATGATGATGCCGAAATGGACTGGATCGATGCCGAACCGGATCGCTGCGGGGGCGAGAATGGGCCCGAGCACGATGATCGAGGCTGAGGTCTCGACGAACATTCCCACCACGAACAGGAACGCGTTGACGCCGAGCAGAAACAGAGCAGGCGTACGAAAGGAGTCAACCAGCCACTCGGCCATCGCATCGGGCACGCGCTGGCGGTTGAGCAGCCACGAGAACAGCCCCGCGGTGGCGATGATGAACATGATCACGCTCGAGGTGATCACCGAACGGCGTAAGATGCCGTAGAGATTGCGCAAGCGAAGCTCGCGGTAGATGAGCAGCCCGACCAGCAGGGCATAGGCGACCGCGATCACGGAAGCTTCCGTCGGCGTGGTGATGCCGCCATAGATGCCCCCCAACACGATGACAGGCATCAACAGGGCGAAGAAGGCCTCGCGCCCGGCGCGCAGCACACCCATCCGCCCCTCACCATCCGCCCGTCCCCAGCCGTTGACGCGGCACCAGGCGAGCACGAGGGCGGAGAGCATGGCCGCAATCAGCAGGCCTGGCCCGAAACCGGCGATGAAGAGCTCGGGGATCGAGGTCTGGGTTGCGACCCCGTAGAGAATCATCGGGATCGAGGGCGGAATGACCACGCCGAGCTCGGCTGAGGACGCCTGCAGCGACGCCGCAAAGCCCGCCGGGTAACCAAGCCGCTTCAGGGCGGGGATCATGATCGCGCCGATGGCGAAGGTGGTGGCGACAGAGGAGCCAGAGATCGCAGCGAAGATCATGCAGGTGAGCACGGTCGTGACCGCAAGGCCCCCCTGCACGCTGCCGACAAGTGCACGGGCGAAAGCGATCAGCCGCCGCGAGATCCCGCCTGTCTCCATGAGGTTACCGGCAAGGATAAAGAACGGGATAGCGGCAAGCGGGAAACGATCGAGCGCCACATAGACCTGCTGCGCGACGACGATGAGCGGGAAGCGGGTGTAGAACTCAATGCCCGCGATGGCGGCAAGCCCGATCGCCACCGCCACCGGCACGGAGAGCGCGAACAGCACGAGCATGATCGCGAGCATCGTGCCGGCCATCGATCAGTTCCCCTGTCGGTATCCTCGGTCAAATAGACCTTGCCACCTCGTCCCGCCGCGGGTCGAGGACGGCGGCGATGGCGGCGACGATGGCGAACACGGCACCCGCCGGAATCGCAGCGTAGCCCCAGGCAATTGAGATCTCGAGCCCAGCGATGGATTGGAAGCGCACGCGTTCGGCCATCGCCCAGCCGAACCAGAACAACACGCCGAAGAGAGCGAGAATGGCAGCAAGGATCACGAGTTCGATCGCACGCCTCAACCAGCCGCGGGAGGCTGTGCGGGCAATGTCGATCGCGACCAGGGCGCCGTGGCGGATGGCGCCGGCAAGGCCCAACAGTACCATCCAGATCAGCGCCTGGCGCACCAGCGCCTCCGACCACGGCGAGGGCTGTGCGAGCACAAACCGCGTAAACACCTGCCATGCGCCGGCGATGAAGGCGACGAGAAGCGCGGCGCAGGCGGCGGCGAGCGCCGCCTGCGTGCTCACCCTCTCCAGGAGCAGGAAGCCACGGGCAAGACTACGCATCAGCTGCCGGGCTTCCAGTCGCGGATGCGTGCGATCAGCGCGGCATCGAACTGGCGATTGAACTGCTCGAATGCAGGCGCAAGCGCGGCCTGGAAGGCAGCCGTATCGACCTCGGTGCGCACCGTCATGCCGCGTTCGCGCAGCAGCGCCACGCCGCGCTGCTCATCAGCGCTCACGCGGTCGCGGTTGGCCTTCACCGCTGCCTTCGCCGCCTCCTGGAACGCAGCGCGGTCTTGCGCGTTGAGGCGGTTCCAGAACGCTGGGTTCGCAATCAGCACCGCCGGCGAATAGACGTGGCGGGTGAGCGAGAGGAAGCGCTGCACCTGGTTCAGGTTGTTGGCGACGATGACGGGGATCGGGTTTTCCTGCCCGTCCACCGTGCCCTGTTGCAAGGCCGGCACAAGCTCGCTGAACGCCATCGGGGTGGGCAGCGCGCCCAGCGTCTGGAAGGCGCGCATGTGCACCTGATTCTCCATGGTGCGTATTTTTAGCCCCTGCACGTCGGCCGGGGTGACGACCTCACGGCGAGAGTTGGTGAGGTTGCGGAAGCCGTTCTCCATCCAAGCGAGTCCGATCAAGCCGCGCGGGGTGAATTTGGCGAGCAGCTCCTGGCCGATCGGGCCATCGAGCACGCCGCGCGCATGGGCGTAGTCGCGGAAAAGGAACGGAATGTCGAGCACCAGCACCTCGCGCACGAAGTTGCCGACCGGCCCCGTCGAGGTGATGGTGAACTCCTGCGTACCGATCTGCGTGGCCTCGATCGCTTCGCGCTCGTTGTCGTTGCGCTGGATGTTGACCTGGAAGCGGCCCTGAGTGAGGCGCTCGACGACTTCCTTGAAGGCCTGGCTGCCAGCACCGTAGTGGCTGTCGAGCGACAGGGCGTGGGTGATGGTGACGATGGTTTGCGCAAAAGTGGGCGTGGCAAAGGCTGTAGCGGCGATCGCGCCGAGCACGAGGCGTCGCGTTGGAAGCATGGTGTCGTCCTCCCTGGTTGTGGCGCTGGGCGCCCGGTTGACCGCGGGAGCATAGGCAGGCGAACGGGGTGGAGCAACGCGGCGCGGCGCGTTCAGGAGAGCGAAAGCGGGTGTGCTGCCAGGATCGCCGCAGCGGCAACAAGGAGGGCGAGCCCGGCCGCCGGCCAGATCAATCGCCCGATCGCGCCCGCTGTCGCGCCGTCGCCGGCCAACGCTGCCGTCGCCCCGAGCCGCATTGGCGCGACGAGGCAGAAAGCGGAGCCGATGAAATTCTGCACCGCCGCGACGACCACGATGGGTAGGCCAAGGCGGTCGGCAAGCCCGGCTTGGATCGGCATCAGCAGAGCATTCGACCCGACATTGGTTCCCGTGAAAAAACCACCCGCCGCGCCAAAGAGGGGCACGAGCAGCGGCAGGAAAACGCCGGCTTCGGCCGAGGCGGCCCGCGCCACCGCGCCAGCTGCGCCCGACCCGCCGAGAATGCGGGCAAGCGCGCCATAACCCAGGAACAGCGCGCACGGCCGGGCGGCGCCGCGCAAAGCCGCGAGCAGGAGCGCGCGGCGCCCCGGAAGGCTCAGCAGAAACGGAAGCGTGACCGCGACCACGATGCTGGCCGGGTGGTGCAGAGGCGCGAGAGCCGGCAGGTCATCCCATGGCCGGAACGAAGCCATGTCAGCGAGCATCTGGCCGAGAGGAGGCACGAGGCGCGTCGCGATGAGCACTCCGCTCAATACGACGTAAGGCAACGCCGCTTGCAACGCAGGCGCATCTCTCATGCCTCTGCGTAACCGCCATGCGAGCACAGGGCCGAGGGCCAGAAGCCCCGCTGCCTCGATGCCAACAAAGCGGCTGGTGACGATGAGCAATCCGCCGAGGACCAGTATCGTGCCAGTGCTTCGCATCTTGTCGCGCGGCGAGGCAGGCAACCCGGCGGCTCGGGTAAGCTGCCACAAAGGGGCCAGAAGGAGCAGGAGCCACACTGCGCTCAACCAGGCGTTGGCCGCACCAAGACGTGTCGGGTCAACCCCAGCGAGTGCCGCGCCGATGGCAGTCCCCGGCCCCAGCCCGCCCCAGGGGATCAGAACCTGCGAAAAAAGAGACAATGCGCCGGCGAGCGATCCGGTCACGCCGAGCATGCGAAGTTCGCCAAGCGCGAACACGACGCCGACCGAGAAACCGGTGATGGTCTCGAAGAAGGGCCCGCGCAGAAGGCAAGCATCGAACAGCGCGACGTAGGTTTTTGCGCGCGTTGTGCCCGATGTTCGCGCCCGCGCTGCGACGGTGGCATGGAACAAGAGGCCAGCGAGGGTGATCGCGATCGGCGTCAAGGCCAGCCATGCACCTCGTGCTGCCTCGGCGACAAGGAGGGCGGGTAAAACATCCGCCCCGACGGACACGGCGGCTGCCGGCAGGGCCAGGGCGAGCGCGAACAGGACAGCGCGCAGCGGATCGAGGCCCGCAAGCGTGCAGATGGCGATAGCAAGAAGAGGCGAGGCTTGCAGCAGCAAAATCATGGCCTGCGCGAACCGCATCAGCCGCAGCGCGGCGCGCGCCCCTCGCCAAGGTCCCACCACAGCCCTGCCATCGCCGCCATGCCTTCGCGCAGCAGCCTCGGCTTGGCCTGATCGTCAGGCCCATGCTGGCGGCAACCATGGTAGCTGTGCGGGATCCAGACGAGCAGCGTGCCGAGTTCGTCGATAAACACGTCACCCGGCAGGCCCCCCGAGGCATTAGGCAGGATCAGCGGTGGCCGGCCAAGGCTCGCGGTGAGGCTTTCGGCGACAAAACGAACCCAAGGGTGGTCGGGGTCACTGTGGCTCGCTGCCATACGCACGCACGCGTTCGCGATCGCCATATCATGAAAGCCAACCACGTCGAGATGCATGTGCAACGACGGCACAAAACGGGCGGCATCAAGGTCGACCGTATAGAGGAGCTGGCCATGCGCGCGGGCATCGGGGGCGACAGCATTCACGGGCGCCTCGGGCTTGCCTGACACTGTGGCGAGCACGATGAAACCGGTCCAGGCATAGATCTTCTCGGCAGGGCTGAGCCCCGGCTCTGCCCAATCGGGGTCGATCACTGCCGCCTCACCGCCATCGCTGGCCGGGCAGCCGGCGAGGGCAGACTTCACCGAGGCTGGGATGGCGAAGGGAAGCCACTCGCGCACGAGGATGCGGCCGTTGCAATTGCAGAGCGTGGCCAGCGCGTGCGCAAGTTCTACCGAAGGGTTACGTGTGATGCCGCCCCAGTGGCCGGAGTGCACCCCACCCGCGCGGCGTCGGATGACGAGATCGAAGTGGAACATGCTGCGCAAGCTGCAGGTGATGGTCGGCTCATCGCTCGCCGCGCGCGGTCCATCAGAGCCGATCAGGACGTCTGCGGCGAGCGCCTGGCGATGGGCGGCGACGAAGTCGCGCAAGCCGCCCGAGCCGCGTACCTCGGCAGTTTCGATCAACAGAGTGAGAATGAAGCCGGCCTGTCTCCGCGCGCGGCGAGCACGACTTCGAGAGCGACGAGCCCCAATGCATGCTGCCCCTTATTGTCTTCCGTTTTGCGCCCGTACCAAAGATCGCCCCGCTCAATCAGCCGCCTGTGCGAGAGCCCCGCCGACCAGTCCTCATCAAGGCCGCGCACCGTATCACCATGGCCATAGAACAGCACGCGCGCCAGGCCTTCGCCTTCGTGGCGGTGGGCGACGAGAATCGGACCCAGCCCATGTTGCGGATTGGGATGGATTGCCACGGTGAACCCCATGGTCGCGACCCACGGCGCGATCTCCTCCTATAGATAACGGCGCGATCCCCTCATGTAGATAGCGGTCGAGATCGGCAGCATGGGCGGGATCCTCGCTCGTCGAGGGGATGGCGATAAGCCGGGACTTGCGTTCGCGAAAACCACCCCGGGTCGAAGCGGGAGAGCGCGGATTCGATCGCCCGCGCGCGGCTATGGGCAAGCATGTGCAAAGCCTGTCGCGCGTTGGCGCCCCCGTCCAGTCTCGACGGGAGCAAGGCGGGCCTTTAGCGTGCGCCTTATGAACAAGACGTCCAGCTTCGCAATCCCAACCCCGTACCTCGTCTTCCTCGGTGCGGCGCACGATCAGCTCGCCGGCAAGACGGGAGTCGGTGTCGCGCAATGGCGGCGCGAGGCCTGTGTGGGGCAGCTGCGTCTGCCAGGCTGCCAAGCGGACGCTGGTCTGCCCGATATGTCGCTGGAGGAGGCAGCGGCGCGCGGGGCGAGAACCTTCCTTATTGGCACCACCACCCGCGGCGGGCGGATCGACCCCGATTGGATCCCGCTCCTCCTGCGTGCTCTCGAGCTCGGCATGGACATCGCGTCCGGCCTGCACGACCGCGTGGCGGATATCCCCGAGCTGGCCGAGGCCGCGCGGCTGCGCGGCCAGAGCATCTATGACGTGCGTCATCCGCGGGGGAGCTTCCCGGTCGGAACGGGAGAAAAACGATCGGGCAAGCGCCTGCTTACCATCGGCACCGATTGCTCGATCGGCAAGATGTTCACCGCGCTTGCGCTGCATCGCGCCATGGTCGAGGCTGGGATGAAGGCGAGTTTCCGCGCCACCGGGCAGACGGGGATCCTGATCGCGGGGTCGGGCGTTCCTCTCGATGCCGTGGTCGCTGATTTCATTTCTGGCGCAGTGGAGGTGCTCTGCCCCGCGAACGAACCGGACCACTGGGACGTGATCGAGGGTCAGGCGAGCGTGCTGCATCCCTCCTATGCCGGCGTGACGGTCGGGCTGGTGATGGGAGCGCAGCCCGATGCGATGGTTCTGGTGCATGAGCCTACACGGCACACCATGCGCGGGCTTGGCTCACGCCCGGTGCCGGGGATCGCCGAAACCATGGAGGCGCACCTCGCCGTGGCGCGGGTGACCAATCCGCACGCGCGCATCATCGGCATCAGTCTTAACACCCAGCACATGGCGGACGAAGAGGCGATGGCAGAGATTGCACGCACAGCGGAACGGTTCTGTTTGCCAACGATCGATCCGGCGCGCACGGGCTGTGCACCCCTCATCGAGGCGCTGCGCACGATCTGAGCAGCGAGCAGGCGATGGTTGCCCATCTATCCGTGCGCGAGGAGGTGTTTCCGCTCGCGCGTCCTTTCCGCATCAGCCGGGGTGCGCGCTCAGAGGCGCGCGTGGTTGTCTGCGAGATCGAAGAGGAGGGATTGATCGGCCGCGGCGAGTGCGTGCCTTACGCGCGCTACGGCGAGACGGTGGAGGACGTGCTGGCAGCGATTGCAGCGATCGGGCCGGCGATTGCCGGCGGGCTTGGGCGGGAAGGGCTTGCGCATGCCATGCGACCCGGGGCGGCACGCAACGCCGTTGATTGCGCCTTGTGGGACCTGGAGGCAAAACGGTCGGGACGACGGGTGTGGGAGCGCGCTGGGCTTGCACCGCCCGCACCGTTGGTGACCGCCTTCACCCTTGCCGTCGACACACCGCAGGCGATGGCCGAGGCGGCGGCCGCGGCCGCGGGAATGCCGCTCCTCAAACTCAAACTGACTGGCGACGGTCTCGATGCGGAGCGTATTGCTGCCGTGCGGGCTGCAGCAGTGGAGGCGCGGTTGATCGTCGATGCCAACGAAGCGCTGAGCCTCCATGCACTGGAGCAGCTTGCGCCAACCTTGGTCGAGACGAAGGTGGAGTTGCTCGAACAGCCTTTGCCAGCGAATGCGGATGAAGCATTGCGTGGCCGCGACTGGGGCGTACCGCTCGGCGCCGACGAGTCTGTGCACGACACTGCCACGCTCGATCGCCTCGTCGGGCTGTATACGGTGGTCAACATCAAGCTCGACAAGACAGGGGGCCTGACCGAGGCGCTGCGGCTGAAGGCAAATGCCGAGCGGCTCGGCTTTCGCGTCATGGTCGGCTGCATGGTGGGCTCATCGCTGGCGATGGCACCGGCGCATCTCGTCGCGCAAGGGGCAGCGTTTGTCGATCTGGATGGGCCACTGTGGCTGGCGCGCGATCGCGACCACGGGCTTCGTTTTGAGGGCGGGCTTGTCTACCCGCCCGAGCCCTCGCTCTGGGGCTGACGGCGAAGAGGAGAGCCCGCATAGGGCGAAGAGAGCCAGGCAGCCAGCACACGGCGTTCGTCGTCCGTCATGCCCGTCAGGTTGTTCGGCGGCATCGCCCGCGTCAGCACCGCATGGACGGGGATGGCCTGGACTTGGCGCGCGATCGCGGCGTCACTGTCAAGCAGCAGCCGCTTTGGTGCCACTGCGAAACCGGCCCAGACGGGCTCAGCCCTGTGGCCCATCGAACAGCGGGTGAGCAAGATCTCCGCCACCTCCGCCGGCACGGGACGCGAGGG
>CALLUO010000049.1 GCA_938010425.1 uncultured Elioraea sp. | reverse complement strand
GGCTGCGCGACGCCGTTCCCTCCCCCTCGCTGCGCTCGTCGCTGAGATCGACGCCGCCCGCACCGATCCCACCGTGCCGCTCGCTTCGGCACTGAGGTTGTTCGCCCTCGCCGAAGCTCAGCGACGCTGAGCGCGCTCGGCGAGGAAGCGGGCGGCCTCCGCCAGCTGGGCCGCGCGCACCGGCTGCTCCCATCGCCCTGTCAGCCTGAGCCCCAGAATCGGCGCCGGGCCTGGCGCGGCAGGGAGGGCTGTGACCGAGAGATCGAGGGAGCGCGACCGCACGTCGATCTCGCCTCGAAGCCGCAAAGTTCCGGCCGTCGAAGACACCTCTGCCCTCTCGACCAGGACCGTTCCCGCTGCAACCCGCAAGGCCGCCTCGCCTCGCTGCGCGGCTGTTGCTCCTCCGGCCAGTGCCATTTGGACCTCCTCTAGGGCTCTGTCGGGCGGAGCCATCCCGGCCAGCGCCCGTGCGGCCCGCTCCAAGTCCACCCCGACCAGGACGCCCTCCGTCAGAGTCAGGCTCGCCTCGCCTCCAAGTGTGGCGATCATCGCGAAGGGACTGCGCCCGCCGGCCGAGAGCCGCACCGCGCCGGAGAGGCGACCGGCGGAGAGGTCGATCGGCAGGCCGAACAAAGGTTGGTCCAAGGGCAGGCGATCAGCCGCGGCCTGCACCTCCAGGTGTCCCGCACGGGGGTCGTAACGGCCCTTGAGCGAGATCTTGCCGTCGCCGCGCGCGGCCGACAGGCGCGAAAGCGAAACCGCGCCCTCCGCCACCTCGATCGCGCCCTCAACCGCCTCGAGCCACAGCGCGCCGCCCACGCGCACCTCCCTGGCCCGCACCACGGCGGCCGCCGTCCAGCCGGCGAACAGATCGGCTGGTACTGGCTCGCTCGCGCGCAGGTCGAACCCAGGCAGGCGGAGGCTCTCGGCCTCGATCGACAGGGCAGTGCGCCGTCCAGCAGGATCGAACACAAGTTCGCCCGCGATCCGCCCGCGCATCGCACCGATGCCGACATCCGCCGTGCGCAGCGTCAAACGCGGCTGTTCCACCGCGAGATCCGCGATCACCGCGAGCGAGCCCTCACCAAGCCAGTCTTCCGTCGCCGGCAGGCCGAGGGCGGCGAGAAAGCGGGTCGCCCCGGGATGTCGCAGGGCGAGCCGCCCCTCGAACCGCGCCAAGTCGGGCGAAGCACGGCCTGCCGCCTCGAACCGCGAGTCGAGCGCTTCCGCCACCGCGGTCACTGCCAGACCCGTTCCATCCGGTCGAGCGGAGATGCGCACGCTATAGCCGCCCTGCCATAGAGGCCGCGCTGCCTCGACCACGTGCCAGGGCAGAAGCGGCACCAGCCCGGCCACATCTTCGCCCTCGACACTGAGGTCGAAGGCACCAAGGCGCGCTTCGGGTCCGACCCGGCCGGAGGCGGCCAGGGCGAGGCGACCGCCCGCGATGTCCGCGATGGCCAGTTGAAGGCTTGCCTCGCCCCTCCGCTCTTGGGAGACCTCAACCACGACATCGCGCGCGACAAAGTCGCCCACCGGCATCGCGCCTGTCTCGAGACGCAGCGAGCCCAGGACGCCAAAGTCCGACGTCCCACGCAGTTTCGGTCCAAAGGCCGTCAGCCACGGCAGCGGGTCGAGGTGAGTTGTGCGCACAACCAGCGCGAGCGAGGGCGGGTCGCCGCGCGTGATCATCAGCGTCCCGGTGATGGCCGTGCCGTCGATCGCTGATCTGTCGGCGGCCTCGAGGCGCAGAGTGGAAGCAGACGCGACGAGGCTACCCGACAGCACCGCCTGGCGCAGCACCTCGGACGATGGCGGCGCGATGCCGAGCCAAGCAAGGAGACCGCCGAGATCGGGGGCATCGAGTTCGACAAGCCCATCAAACCGTGCCCCCTCCGCACTTCGGGAGAGGCTGCCGCCGACGGCTAAACTGGCACCGCCGGGCAAGAAGGCAGCCGCCTCGTTGATCGCGATCTGATCGGCTTCGATTTGCGCCGCTACCCGCAGAGAGCGCAACAGCCCTCCCCGCAGGGTCGCGGCCTCGATGGAAAGATCGATGCCGATGGGAAGGGGCGGGGCGGCGATCAGGCCCGGCGCCGGTCCAACCCAGGGATCAAGATCCAGACGCACGGCAGCGAGCGCGACATCGATTCGCGGCGCGGAGTCGAGCCGCAGGGAGACCGCTCCGGTCAGTCTTGCCCCGCCGATTTCAAGCTGAAGTTGGTCCGCTGTCGCTATAGCACCCTCAAGCGACGCCCTCGCCTCGGCACGAAACGGCTGGGCCGGGCCCGGCAGGAGAGAGGAAAAGTTCGGCCCCTCGACGACCAGCGAACCAGAGAAGGCGAAGCCGCCATGCCAGGCGATGCCGGAGGCGCGCAGCGCGGAGCCACGAAAGCCCAAGCGAAGCTCGAGCGGGGCGGCTCCGTCAAAGCCGGACTGGCCAAGCGTGAGCGAGAATTCGGCCGGCTCTCCCGCCACCTCGAACCGCCCCTGCGCCGTGTAGGCGCCAAGCGCGCCATTGGCGGACAGGCGGGCCGAGATGCCGCCGATGCGCGCGCCACCCATCTCGATTTCGCCGCGTTCGAGCCTGACCTCCGCTCCAGCGAGAATGATCGCCGGACGGCCCGCCACCTCC
>CALLUO010000048.1 GCA_938010425.1 uncultured Elioraea sp. | reverse complement strand
GCCTTCCACTGTTCGGTCGCCATCGCTTTCAGGGCGGCCTCCTCCAAGCGTCGCGCAATCAGCGAGGGCAAGCCCTTCGGCCCCATGATCGACAGGTAGGAGGCGAGAGTCCAATCAGAGCCGATCGCCTCCTTCACTGTCGGAACGTCGGGGAAAGCGGGCAGACGCTGCGGCGCCATGACCGCGAGGGAACGCACACGGCCTGCGCGCATCAGAGGGGCCGCTTCGGCAATGCCGCAAGGCACGATGTGCACGCCGCCGGCCACCAACTCGCGCAGGCCAGAAGCGGCACCGTCTGAGGGAACCCAGGGCGCGGCATTGGGCGGCAGCCCGACCGACTGCAACAGCCCCGCGATCGCGAGATGCCAGATGCCGCCTTGCCCGGTGCCCGAGGACTTGTAGCGGCCTGGGTTGGCGCGGATGGCGTCGATCATGTCCTTCAGCGTCCGCCACGGGCTGTCGGCCGCGACCTGAACGCCGGCCGGCACCAGGTTCATCATGGCGATCGGCGTGTAGTCGCGCCAGGTGAGGCGGGTGAGCCCCTGCCAGTGCATCATGCCGATCTCAACCGTGACAGCGCCGATTGTATAGCCGTCTGGCGCTGCCTCGGCGATTGCGCTGTGCCCGACCACGCCGGAGCCGCCCGTGCGGTTGACCACGTTCACAGGCTGACCAAGCTCGCGCTCCATCAAGGCGGCAATGGTGCGCGCGTGGTAATCGGTGCCGCCACCAGCACCCCACGGCACGATAAACTGCACCGGCCGCACAGGATAGGCCTGAGCGAGGGCTGGGCGAGCGAGGGCGGCAGCGCCTCCAAAGACGGCAGCGCGACCGAGCGAGCGGCGTGTGAGCATGGCGGACGTCTCCCTGATCGTTCGACGCCTGCAGCGTCGTACCCGAAAGTCAACGCCCCTCGTCGCGGCACCGTCAAGCGCCCGAGCCGCGAAACGGCTAATCTTGCGCTGGTGAACTGCAGGAACCCAGCATGAACGATCCGGTTTTGGCTGCTTTGCAGCGCGCGCAGCGCGACCTTCTCGACTTCTCCCTGCGCAATCGCCTGCTGTCGCTGCCGGAGCCCGGTCGCAGCGCAGGCGTGGTGCCGATCGTTGGCGAGCGTGCGGAAACCGTGTTCGCTCGCCTTGTCGGCGAGGGCAAGCCCATGGGACTGGCGGCGGCCGAGAACGACGGCGAAGAGCAAGCAACTGCTCGCAAGCGCGAGGCGAAACCAACCTCTGCCGGCGGCCGTCGCCGTGCCATCGCCGCCCCAGGTGCCCCGAGCGTCCCCGACCCCGAGGACCAGATCCTCTCCGCTGGCCTCTCCCCCGCCGTGCTCGCTCGCACACTGACGCGGCTTGAGCGCGACTCGAGGAGCTTTATCGACGAACAGGGGATCAACATCCTCTTCCTCGGCTTGGGCCAGCTCGGGTGGCGGGATGACGGCAACGGCGCGAAGGTCCGATATGCGCCCCTCGTGCTTGTGCCGTGCCGGCTCTCGCGACGGACGGCGCGCGATGCCTTCCATCTCAGCTGGGATGGCGGCGAAATCGCCGCCAACCTCACACTGGCTGCCTTTCTCGCCGCTCAGTTCAAGCTGACCCTGCCGGAGGCGCCCGATTTCGGGGCCGAGGGCTGGAGCGCCATCGCGGGCTGGTTTGACCAGGTTGCGGATGTGGTGGCGCAGCGCGGCTTCACCGTCGCGCGCGACGCGATCGCCTTGGGCCTCTTTTCCTTTGCCAAATTCCTGATGTTCAAGGATCTTGAGCGGGAGGAAATCGCGCGCCACCCGCTCGTGCGCGCCCTTCTCGGCGCTGACCCGCCGCCACCAAGCGAAACCTTTCCGGACGATGCGGACATCGACGCGCTGATCCCCGTCGAGCGGCTTGATTTCGTGCTCGATTCGGATGGCAGCCAGACGCTTGCAGCAGAAGCGGTGCGTCGTGGCAGCTCGCTGGTCATCCAGGGCCCGCCAGGAACGGGGAAAAGCCAGGTGATCACGAACGTGATCGCGCAAGCCGTGCTCGATGGAAAAACTGTGCTGTTCGTTGCCGAGAAGCTCGCCGCCCTCGAGGTGGTGCAGCGGCGGCTTGCCTCTGTCGGGCTTGGTGCGGCCTGTCTCGCCCTGCATAGCGAGGGTATGGGCCGTCGCGCGCTGGTGGCGGAACTCGACGCAACCCTGAAGGCTCCGCGGGCGAAGCCGCCCGATCGAGCCGCGGTCGTCCGCGAGCTCGGCGCGCTGCGCGGCCGGCTCAATCGCCATGCTGCCGCCATGCACGCGCCAATCGGAGAGACGGGCTGGACAGCGTTTCGTGCGATCGGCGAGGTGGCACGGCTGAAGCAGGCCGGTGTTGCCCCGCCCTCCTTCAAACTCGAGGTTGCGGGCTATACGGCGGAGCGCCTACGCGACGTGATGCGTCTGACGGGCGAGTTGGCCGAAGCCGCGCGCTTAGCGACACCTGCCACCAGCGTTTGGCGCGGCGTGTGTGCGTCCGCCCTGCCGCCGACGGAGCTCGACCGACTGGCGGGGCGGATCGTTGCTGCGATCGAGGCCATCGGCGCGCTCGGCGGCCTTGTCGGACCAGAGGCAACACGACGCGGGGCGGAAGCCATCCTGGCCGACCTTCGCGCCGCGGCACGCTTCGCCGCTCTTAAGGCACGCGCTCCGGCCGTGCGCGAGACCGCCTGGACGATGCCTGGCCTCGCCGAAGCTCGGGCGGAACTGGCGAAAGGTACGGGGCTTTTGCGTTCCCTCGCCCCGTCCTATCGGTCTGCTCGCGCAACGGTGGCGGCGTGCTTCACCGGCTCTCCGCCCGCCGACCCGCTGCCCATTCTTGATGCGATCCTTGAAGGCCAAGCACTGCTCGCCAACAATCCGGCGGCAGCGACGACAACGCCCGATCCCACGCGGGAAAGCGCTCTCGCCACCGCCTTGGATGGCGTGCGGGCCACGCTCGATCCCCTCCTCGTCGATCTCGCGGTCGACCCCCGCGCGGCCTTCGGAGGGGACGACCCGCCACTCAGCAGGGTTCTGGAAAGACTGGCACTTTGGGCAGGGTCTGTCGCCACCCTGCCGGAGTGGCTCACCTGGGCGCGCCTCGCCAGCGAGGCGCGCGACGCCGGGCTCACTGCGGTGGCGGATCGTCTCGCCGACGGATCGCTCCAACCAGACGAGGCTCCCGTCGCCGTTCGTTACGCTATTGCCGAGTCGCTACTTGCCGCGGCGATGCGCGCCAACCCAGCCCTTGCTGCTTTCGATGGGCCCGCGTTCACTCGCCTGATCGAGGAGTTCCGCGCGGCGGACATCGCGCGCATCGGCCTTGCTCGTGCCGAGGCCGCCGCCGCCCACGCCGCGCGACTGCGCATCGCCGAAGGGCCCGACTTCATCCGCGAAATGACGGTGCTACGCGGGGAAATCGCGAAGAAGCGCGGACATTTGCCGGTGCGCACCCTGCTCTCCCGCGCGGGACGGCTCGTGCAGCAGATCAAGCCCGTGTTCATGATGAGCCCGCTCTCGGTCGCGGCTTTGCTTGACCCGGCGGCGATCGCGTTTGACCTCCTGGTGATCGACGAGGCGAGCCAGATCGAACCGGTGGACGCGATCGGCGCGATCGCACGCGCGCGCCAGATTGTGGTTGTCGGCGACGATCGCCAACTGCCGCCTACGCGCTTTTTCGCCCGCATGACCTCAGACGAGGAAGAGCGCATACCGGCCGAGGACGATATGGTCGCCACTCGCGATGTCGAGAGCATCCTCTCGCTCTGCGCCGCGCGCGGCTTCCCCAGCCAGATGCTGCGTTGGCATTACCGCAGCCGCCACGAGAGCCTGATCGCGGTGTCCAATCGCGCGTTCTACGAGAACCGGCTGCTCGTCATCCCCTCGCCGAAGCCGCGTTCCGGAGATCTTGGGCTGTCGCTTGTACGGGTGGAGGGCACCTTCGACAGCGGCGGGTCCGGAACGAACGCGATCGAGGCTCGCGCGGTGGCGGAGGCGGTGCTGGCGCATGCACGCGAACGGCCGCAAGAGACGCTCGGTGTCGCCGCCTTCAGCGTGCGCCAGCGGGATGCGATCCTCGACGCGCTCGACGCGCTGCGACGCCAAAGCCCCGAAGCGGAGGCTTTCTTCTCCTCCCATCCGCACGAGCCGTTCTTTGTCAAGAACCTGGAGAACGTGCAAGGCGACGAGCGCGACGTGATGTTCATCTCTGTCGGCTACGCGCGCGGACCAGATGGTAAGGTGGCGATGCGCTTCGGCCCGCTTGCCTTGGAAGGGGGTGAACGCCGCCTCAACGTGCTGATTACGCGAGCGAAGAAACGCTGCGTGGTGTTCTCTGGCCTTTCCGCGGACGACATCGACCTCTCGCGTTCCTCCGCGCGCGGGGTAGCGGTGCTGAAGGAGTTCCTTGCCTTTGCCGCGGGCGGTACCATGCAGCCAGCGGCCGCACAGCGCGAGGACCAGGACAACGCTCTGTCGGACGCGATCGCCACCGCGCTTGCCAAGTTGGGGCTCGAAGTCGAACGCCGGGTGGGGCTTGCCGGCCTGTTCATCGACGTTGCTGTACGCGATCGTTCCGGCGAAGGGTATAGTCTCGGTATCCTGACAGATGGCGAGTTCTACGCCTCTGCCCGGTCGGCGCGCGATCGCGACCGGCTGCAGGAGGCAGCACTCGGCATGATGGGCTGGCAGCTTGCTCGTTCCTGGGCGGCGGATTGGCTCGTGCGGCCCGAGGTGGAGGCACAGCGTCTTGCCTCCCTCGCTGGGATTGACATGAGCGAAAGCGCGCCCGCTGCTTCGGCTGGCAAATTTCCCCTGGTCACATCAGTCTCGCGCAGCTACGAGCCCGCGGCGATCGCGGTGCCGAGGGAAACGCCGCCTGAGGCGCTGGGCTTCGCGCGGCTTACGCGCATTATCGCCGACATCGTGCGCGCTGAAGGGCCGATCCACACCGAGGCCGTTATCGCACGCGCGCTCGAACTTTGGGGCTTAGCAGGAGCAAGCGCGACAACGCGGGCGGCACTTGAGCAGGCCTTGCGCCTCGGCGCCGAACTGGAAGGGCTTATTGCGGAACCCCCGTTCTGGCGAGCCATAGGCAGCCCCGTGGTGGTGCGAAATCGCAGCGCCTTGCCTCCGCGATGGCGGCAGCCAGCCTGGCTTCCGCCTGAGGAGATCCGGGCCGCCTTATGCGCTGCGCTGGAATTGGCGGAGGGCGGTGTCACACCCGAAGCCCTGGACACGGCAGCGCTGAGGCTGCTCGGCGTTGGCGAGGATGCACGCGCTGCTGTCTCCGCCCAACGCGCCCGTCTGGCAGCCGAGGGGCGGATTGTGGTACGCAGCGGAATGGTATTCGCCGCCAACCCCGTGCCAGGCTGATCCGGTCCGCTGGCATCAGAGCTTGGCCTTGCGTTTTGCGCGCTTGGCCAGAATGTCATCATAACGTTCCGCAGGAAGAAGGAGAAGGATGCGATCGCCCGGATGCACAGCATCCGTCTCAGACGGAAGAACGCAGCTTTCGCCCCGGAAAATGGCGAGCGGCTTCACGCCCCTTGGCAAATCCTTCAGACAATTACCATCAGCGTCCTCCTGGGTAGCGACGAAGGTGAAGAGGCGGAACCCGGCTGGAATCATCTGCTCCGCCCCCGCCCCTGCCCCTCCCTCCAGGCGGTCGACGATCGCCTGCGCCATGGTGCGATCGGGAACGAGAAGTTCAGAGAGGCCGACCTCGAGGGCGACATTCTCGAGTTCGGGATCCGAAACCTTGGGCAACACGCGCGCGAAGCCGACGGAACGTCCAACCAGGGCAGCGAGGATATTGTCCTGATCGCCGCTCGTGAGCGCGATCAACGCCTCGCATTCCTCGGGGGCTGTCTCGCGTAGGATAGAGGGGCGGTTGCCGTCTCCGGCGACAAAGGCGACATCGAGCCGTTCTCCCAACTCCTCGATGCGTGCCCGGTTGCGCTCGACAATCACCACCTCATGCCCGCGCCTGATCAGCGCCTGTGCAGTCGCAACCGCAAGGTTGGAGGCACCGACGATCACCACCCGCATCTTCACACTCCCGCTCCTTGCCGCCGGCCAATCCAAGTTCGCGGATAGAGAAGCACGAGCACGGCAACGATTTCGAGGCGCCCCATGAGCATGCCAAGGATCAGCGCCGCTTTGAACGGCGCTCCCAGGCCGTGCGAGGCGACCCCGACGGAGGCACCGCAGGTGGACAGCGCCGAGGCACAGTCGAACAAGGCATCAACCGGAGCATGATGGCCAGCGAGCAGGATCGCCCACAGGATGATCAGCATCAGCGTGAACAGAGTGACGACGGTGGCGGTGCCACGGATCGCATCAGCCTCACCGGAACGGGTCGTGATCACAGCGTGCGGGGAAAGCGCGGTGCGGGAGATCGCATCGCGCACCAATCTGCCCATGCCGAGCACGCGGAACATTTTGATGCCGCCCGCGGTGGAGGCTGTGTCGCCGCCGAAGATCATTTGCATGATCATGATCAGTTTCGACACCGAATCCAGTGATCCGAGGTCGAGCGTCGAAAAGCCCGTGGTCGCCTGACAGGACAGCGACATCAGAAACGCATCCCATACCGCCTCGCGCGGCGGCAGCCCGGAAAGCCGCGTCATAGTGGAAAAGAGCAGCAGGAACCCCAGGACACAAAAGACGACAAAGGCGCGCAGCTCCGGCGCGCCGATCACGGCACGCCATTTGCCGCGGCGCAGTTGCGGCCAAATCAGGAACGAGACTGCACCGAGCATGCCCGCGACCATGGCGACCGTCTGTACCGCGCGCCCGCCAACACCGCCGATCGAGGAATCATCGGCTGCGAAACCGCCGCCGCAAACCGCCGTCAGCCCGTGCAGCAGAGCATCCCTGGCACCGAGTCCTGCGGCGAACAGGGCGAAAATCGCGAGTACGGTTAGCCCCGCGTAGACGATCGCCATGGTGCGCATCCAGGCACGCGCGCCCAGCATGACCTCTTCTGGCGTGAGCTGGTAAGAGAGCCAGCGCCCAGCCACTGCGCCGCGCTCAAGCGTGAGGAACAGGGCGAGCAGCACAATCATCAGCCCCCCCGACCACTGCCCCCAGGCACGGGCGAACAGAAAGGACCACGGCTTGTTCTCGACCGAGTCGAGAGTTGAGAGGCCGGTGGTGGTCACCGCCGAGACGCCCTCAAACACGGCATCGATCAACGGCACGCCCTCTGCCCACCACGGCAGGGCGAGCGCAAGCGAAGCGAGCAGGAAAGCGCAGACGGAAAGCGCCATCGCCTCGTTCGTTTGCGGCACGGGGGCAGGCTGGCCGCGCGACAGCCCGATCCACAGGCCAAGCAAGACAGCGACCACTGCGGCGTGCGCCGCCGCGCCGATCCATTCGCCATCGATCGCCGAGATCAGCACAAGCGGAGCGTTGATGCCGGTCAGCAATAGAGACGCACGGCCGATCAGCCGACCAAGCACGCGCGGACGAACCGCAAAAGCCAAGGATGCGGTGTTAGCCACCCTTCAGCGAACCCGAATGTCGGCCGAGGCGGCCACCCCCGTTGAGTCGATCACCATCACACGATAGGCGCCCGGCGAGGCGGGAAGCCAGAGCGCATCGCAGCGATGCCTTTCGCTTGCGATTGGCGCGCCGTCAATGAAGAAGCTGAGCGGCTTTTGCCCGCCAGCGGCGCGCAGAGTGATGGCCCTGCCCAACGCCAGCTGCGCCCCGGGCGGAGGAAAGACCAGATGCAGCCGATCTGCCTCTCTCGCCCCGAGCCTCACCAAGGCAGGAGCAGGCGGCAGGAGCTGCGCCAGCGGCAAAGGGCCCGGGTCTGGCAGCAGGGCGAAGGCCCGCAGCAACAGCGGCAAGGCATGCCGGCGCCCCGTCTCGCCAGGCAGTGGCGTGCCGTCTGGTCCGCCCACCCAGAGGCCGATCGTATGGGTGGCAGACATGCCCACCGCCCAGGCGTCACGGTGGCCCCAGGAGGTGCCAGTTTTCCAAACATAGCGCGGTTGGTTTGCCTGCGGCGGAAACCCAGGCGGAACGGGGCTCTCAGCGAGAATGGCGCGCACCGCCCCAGCTGCCGCGGGCGAGACCAAAGCGCGGAGCGTGGCCCGTTCGTCGGCGCGCCAGACCACCTTCCCGGCCCGGCCGTCGTCGGCCAGGACAGTGGTCAGCGCCACTATGTTTTCAAGTGTGATGCCGAAGCCTCCCAAGGCCACGGGCAGGCCGGGCGCGCCGCCCGCCGGACGCCGCGTCTCGATGCCGGCGGTTTTCAAAGCGGCGAGGAAGGCCCATGGACCGAACGCATCTGCCACCGCCACCGCCGGCACGTTGAGGGAGAGGCGAAGCGCATCACGGGCGGTGAGGTCGCCCGCGAAACCGCGCGCGAAGTTCTCTGGCGCATAAGCCCCGAAGCGTTGCGGCAGGTCTGAGATGCGCGTTTCCGGGCGAAGCAAGCCTGCATCGATGGCGACACCAAACAAAAATAGGTTTCAGCGCCAACCCTGGCGAGCGCACGGCGCGGCAGAGATCGAGAGCGCCGGCCCGGGCCTCCCCTGGTAGACCGCAGAGCGCGGCGGCCACGCTGCGGTCAGCGTTGCGCACGACCAGGACGGCGAGGTTGGCGCGCGGGTCGAACCCCATCGACTCCTCCTCAGCGAGGCGTTCGAGCGCCGCCTGTAGCGGGGCTTCGAAGGTGGTGGCGAGGCGCGGAACGGTTCCATCAGCCCCACGAGCGACCAGGTGCCGCGCACGGCCTGGCATGGCGAGGCGAATCTTTGGCAGGGGACCGACTCCTGTTGCTTCGGCCTCGCTGAGCAAACCGGCCTCCCGAGCAAGGGCGAGTACCCGCGCCTGCGCCCTCGCAGCGCGCTCGGGGTGGCGATCTGGGCGAAGGGCGCTCGGCCGTTGCGGCAGGGCCACAAGCAGGGCGAGTTCGCCCGCATGGAGGGCGCTCGGCGGGCGGCCGAAGAACGCGCAATAGGCTGCGCGAATCCCTTCGAGATTGCCGCCATAGGGCGCGAGGGTGAGCCAGAGGCCGAGGATCTCGTCCTTGCTAAAGTGCGCCTCGAGCTGCAGGGCGCGGAGGATTTCGATCGCCTTCGCGCGGAAAGTGCGCGGCCGGGGCTCGAGCAGTCGGGCCACCTGCATGGTGAGCGTGCTGCCACCCGAGACAATGCGGCCGTGGCGGACTGCCTGCAGCGCAGCGCGCGCCAGGGCCATGCGCCTGGAAGTTCAAACCGGCCGGGCGTAACCGCGCGGACGAGGAAGGCAAGCTTGAAAGACGGCTCCTCGCGTGTGAGGTCGATCCGCGCCACCAAGCGGTCAGCGCGCAGCGCGACAGAGCGGGCGCGCGTGAGTTCGCTGAGGAAGGGGAAGGCTGGCACCTCGCCCGGGCCAAGGCGAGCGGGCTCTGCCTCCCAGCCTGCCGGAAGCCCGTGTACGAGCAAAGCCTGGTGGGCAAGGCGGGTTTCCGCTCGGCCTTCAATGACCAGAGAGAACACGTCGTTCCGCCTCAGCGCATCCAGGTTCACCGGGGTGCCATTGCGGTTGAGGAAGTTCCGCCGCACCACCAGCCCCTCGCGCGCCGCACCCGGTGCCTGCACGGGAACGCCACTGAGGGACACCGAGGCGAAGATCGGACGCTGGCCGAGATTACGCAAACTGAGCGGACGGCCCTTTGGTGCGCGCAGCACGGTCGTCAACGCGGCGGGTGCACGCTCCTGCCCGTCGACGGCGAAAGGGACGGGCACGCCGTCGCGCCCGAGCACGGCCGCTGCCGCGATCAGCCAGGCCTGCTCCTGGGTGCTGGTGCGGGCAGGGTTTACGGCATCGGCGGGCAAGAGGTCGATCAGCCGAGTCATGCGATCGGCTGCTCCCCCCTTTTGCGCGCGCGCACGATCAGCATCGCAGCATCGCGCACCGTCGAGCCGTAGTCCTGCGCGAAAGGCTCGCGTCTCGGGTCGGCGACCGCCTCGCGCAATTGCGCCTCGCCGCGCTTGGCGTCGCCCATGCGCAGCAAAGCAGCGCCGAGCAGACCGCGTGCCAAAAGCGTCGGCAGGCGCCCTGCGCCCTGGTCGGCCAGAACGCGCGCCGCCCCGGGCCTCGGCCGACCGGCAAGCGCGAGGCTGTAGAGCGCGTAAGCCTGTGCCGCCCGCGGCCATAGCTCATTCGCTGGCTCGTCTGGGAACTCGGCCAGCCAGCGAGCAGTAGAGCCAAACGCGGCCTCGGGCACAGACACACCGGCAGCACGGGCGCGGACGAGGAACTCAACCGCGTAAGCGGTCAGCCATGGCTCGGCCGGGTCGCCAGCACTGCACAGGCCGAAGGCGCCCTCGAAACCTGGGAGGAAACGGGCGTGCGAGTCCGCCCCAAGCTCAAGGCTTGCCCCAAGAGCGAGTTCGCGCCGGCTGAGCGTGGTCTCGGCGGGGCGAGCGGGCCGCACCGCGAGCAAGAAGACGCGGCTGGCGGAAAACCCGTCAGGCCCCTCCGCCATCAGCCGAAGTGTGCCCACCCCCACACCTGTGCTGCGAAAACCAAACAGGGCGCGTGCGGGTACGTCCTAAGCGAGCTCGACCGCCTGTGTGGCGCCATCGATGGCAAGCGGCCCATCAGCGGCGAGAGAGACGCGCACGGTAACCCGCCAGCAGCTCGACATTGTGCAGGAAGATCCAAATGCGCGCCTTGTCACCCGGGGCAAGGAAGCGTGGCAAGGCCGGTTCGGCAACAAGACGATCGCGCACCGGAACGGACAACGCGGCCGCACCGGTGCGCGCCGGCTCCCAAGCGACGGCAGAGAGCCGGAGTGCTGTGTTCACGTCCGGCACCTCGAAGCGGAACCGCGCGACGCCGTCCGCGTCCGCCGCCCGGGGCGATTCGAAGAGGCTTGCGATGACGAAGGGCAAAGCGGGCAGGCCCGCGCCGGCCTCGTCCTCGTCTCCCCCCTGGCGGAGTATCCCCGCTTCGCCTTCAGCAGGCAGGATCAGGCGCCCGTAATCGTCTCGACTGTCGAGGCCGAGGCGGCGTTTGGCGGTGAACCACCTCGCCGGGTCGGGCGCCGCATGGCCAGTGAGGCGAAGAATACCCTCATCGACCGCGGCCAGCGCGACCTGGGCGCCGGGTGCCGTGCACACCGTGACCTCGACCGTGCTGCGGGGGGCGGAGAAGGGGTGGCGCTTCGATCGCGACCGGCAGGGTGCGCGGGTCTGGTTGATGCCAAGCCAGGCAAGGCCCAGCGCCCGCACAAGGCCGGAGGCGTCCTCGTTGCGGCCGCGCACCAGCATAACCGCAGCATAAGCGCCAGGACCCCAGGCGCGATCGACTTGATATCTACGATGGTCGCGCCCCGCGGCACCGCAAGCGTGCACACGGTATGCACGCGATCGGTCAGCACCTGTACGGTGGCGGTGCCTGAGAAGGGCGCCTCGATTCTCACCCGCGCCCGCTTCGCCGGGGCTGGAGGATGCACAGTCTGCGGCGAGGTCGAGCAGGTCGGGCGTCTCCCCCCCATCCGGCGACGCTGACGAAGCCGACGCGGAAGCGCACCGAGGTGGCAGCAAGCGAGGCTGGGTCAGCAACCCCGAGCCGGTAGCGTCCCCACTCCAGCCGGCGGGCGAACCGCACCGGCTGAGCAGGGGCGACGGCAAGCAAGGTCGCCTCCCGGGGCTCATCACGCCCCACCGTCTCGTAGCGCGCAAGGCGGTCGCGGATCACCAACCCTCCAGTCGGGCCGTTCGCGCACCAAGCGCAAGCTCAGCCCCTGCCGCGCGATCGGCCGGCCTTCAGCGTCGAACGCGGCGATGTCGAACGCCGCCTCTTCTCCTTCAGCAACCGCCCCCGCAGCCAATCGGGGACGGAGCCCGATCAGGGTCGGCTGGCTGCGCACGGGAAGGCTGATCCGGGCGCGCGAGGGCCGCCTGCCCGGCTCGCTCACCTCCACCACCGAAACCGTCGCACGCAGAGGACGCGTGGTGTCAGGCGCGCGTAGAAGAAAGAGGGTGGCCGTCGTTTGGCCCTGCGCGTCGGTTTCCGTGAGAGCGAGCTCCTCGCGGATCGTGTCTGGAGTGTCCTCGACCAGGCCGAAGCGCCACTCGGCGAGTTGCGGGAAAGGCTCGGGGTTGGGGGTGATGACGAGTTCGCCGCGCGCCGGCAGGCCGGCTGCCGACGGGCCGTAGAGGAGGCGGGCGGTGACCGGCAGGGAGAGCGGGGTGCCGGGCACAAGGGGGCCCGGGGCAGAGCCGATGTCCACAGCCAAGCGTTCGGGCACGAAATCGGCGACGGTGAGGATGGCGCGGGCGATCGGCGCTGTGGTAGGGCCGGCGAAGGCCTCGATGGTCCAGGCTCCCTGGGCTGCGCCTGGGGAGAGCGGAACCGACCAGAGTCGCCTCCCCGCCGGGTCTGGCCGCGGCACGGCCTCGGCAGCGACAGTCCCGTTCTGGCGACGCAGGCGAAGCGTCAGCGGAACATCGGCCGCATCTCCGGCGGCATCGCGCAGGAGGGCGAGCACGTGGACCGTCTCGCCCGGCCGATAGATGCCGCGCTCGGTCCACAACCACGCATCGAGCGGGCCCGGGTGTGCCCTTCCCTCCACCCCGCGGTCGGAAAGGTTGAAGGCGGCGCGATCGTGGTCGAGCACGGCGAAGTCGCCCTCAGCCGCCCGCGCCGAAACCAGCGGCGGCGCCGCCCCGCCCCGGCCACGTAGCAACGGGGCGGCAAAGCGCGCTACCCCCTCCGCATCGGTTTCGACGACGGACAGCTCCTCAATGTTGCGCGCGATCAAGGCGACCTTGAGCCCGGCCGCCCCGAAGAACCGCAAGGCCGATGTCGGTCACAAGGAACCAGTGCGTGGCGAGGTCGCTCCAGTCCGGCCACGGCGTTCCATCGCCGGGAGCGGCCGTGAGGGCGAACAGTCCCGGTCCAACGCCGGAGAGCATGGTCGAGAGGTCGAGCACCGTGCGGGCCAGTTCGTTGCGCCGCCACGACGGGATCGCCGAGGTGCCCTCCGACACCAAGCGCGCGCGGTCGCCAGTTTGCGGGCCACCCAGGAGGATAGGGGGCGAAAGGCCGGACCGTCCTCGCCGAGCTGGCCCGTGATCCCGCGCTCCGGCACGCGGTACAAGCGAATGGCGACAGCGGAGAGATTGACGGTGCCGATGGTGAGACGCGGGGCCTCGCCGCGCGGCAGGATAAAGTCCCCCGACTGCAGCACGACGCGCGGCGGCCGGTCCGGGATTGTCACCTCGAGGGTGGCGGGGCGGCGCAGGCTCGCCCCATCCGCCCCGAGCAGCCCCTCGCGCAGGCTCAGCCGCCAGGTGCGGCCATGGACGAGACCAACAATGCACAGGCGATTGTCTTCCCCCACAACGGCAACAGAGGCGGCCGGTTCGACCCTCACCCAATCAGCCCAAGCGATGTCGCGGCGCGGCGACAGCGCGTCGGAGAAGGCGATGCACGCCCGCGGGGGGTCGGTCTCCGCCTCCGCCGTGACTCCGCGCACCATGATGCCAACCGCGCGCCTGAGTTCGGCGAGACGCTGGCGGTGCGCGGCATTCGCCGGATCGCGTTCGATGACCGCGGCCATCGCCTCGATGGCGAGCTCGGGGCGCGCGGCCAGGCCGGCGAGGATGTCGGCAAGGCGCAGAAGGGAGGGGATTTCCGGCACCCCCGCCGGCACCATCATGAACGCCTGCCAGGCGGCCTGCAGGGCGCGATTCGCATCAGGCGGGGTGCGCCGGGTCTAGGCTTCCGCAAGCCGGAGCCAGTGACGATCGGTCACCTCGCCGAGCGCGATGCGGGCCTCACGAGCACGTACGGCCTCCGCCCAGTCGTTCCGCGCGATGGCGGCGTCGATGCGGCGGTCAGCGGCGGCGCGCGCCTCGGCGGTGGCTGGAGCACGCGGCGTCAGGGTGCGGGCGTAGGCTGAGGAGTCGGCGGCCAGGCCGGGAATTTCGAACGCCGATGCCGCTGGTGGAAGCAACCAGACAACCAGAGCAACAATCAGGGCTGACAGAGCGCGCATCAGAGTGCTGCGAACAGACATTGCCTCGGGGAGGTTGGCAGAGCAGCAAGCCGGCTGTCCACCACGAGGGCGAAACGGGACGGACGCGGGGCGTGACCGTGGAGCGAGAGCGCGCGCGTCAGGGCAAGGAAAAACGGGACTCGTCCGAACCCTGTGCCGCGTCCGTGGGAAAGCGCCGTTCCCTCGCCTGCTGGGGCGTCAGAGTGCCCAAAAAACGGGCGCACCCCGATGCGCGCCTGCGGATAAGACCCTGGGAAGATCTTGCACATGCCTCGTCTGGCATGCCCTTCGCACGTACTGAGGTCAGCCGCATAGGCGGAACGTGGGGCGCAGGACGCATGAGCCAGGACGGCTTGGCGCGGGCGCCGCGCGCAACGCAGCGGAGAGGAGAGACCTCATGGCGGGACCTTTCGCCGATCCTTTCGACCCGAAGACGGCGCTCTGGGGCTGCAGCTGCGGCCGGCACGCCTCCCAGGCCGAGCACGACCGCGCCTTGGCCTGCGAGCCTGTCGCGGCCGCACCGGAGCCCAACGCGACCGACGTGGAGGCCCTCTCCGCCCGCATCGTCGAGACCGCGGTCACCAAAGCGGTGTTCGGCACCGAGGCACGGCGGCGCGCGTTCCTGAGCCTTGTTGGCAAGGCGACGGCCGCGTCGGCGCTCGCCACCGTCTTCCCGCTCGACGCCGCGAAGGAGGCCTTTGCGCAGGCACCGCGCGCGGTCGAGAAGCGCAACCTCAAGATCGGCTTCATCCCGATCACCTGCGCCACCCCCATCATCATGGCGCACCCGATGGGGTTCTACGCCAAGCACGGGCTGAACGTGGAGGTGATCCGCACCGCCGGGTGGGCAGTGATCCGCGACCGCGCGATCAATCGCGAATATGACGCCGCGCACATGCTCTCGCCGATGCCGCTCGCCATCACCCTCGGCGCGGGTTCGAACCCGATTCCGTGGACGATGCCGGCCGTGGAGAACATCAACGGCCAGGCGATCACGCTCGCCAACAAGCATCGCGACCGGCGCGACCCGAAGGGCTGGCGCGGCTTCCGCTTCGCCGTGCCATTCGACTTCTCGATCCACAACTACCTTCTGCGCTATTACGTCGCTGAAGCCGGGCTCGATCCCGATCGCGACATTCAGATCCGCGCCGTTCCGCCGCCGGAAATGGTCGCCAATCTCCGGGCCGACAACATCGACGGCTTCCTCGGCCCCGACCCCTTTAACCAGCGTGCGGTGTTCGACGGTGTCGGCTTCATCCACCTGCTCACGCGGGAGCTGTGGGATGGGCACCCGTGCTGCGCCTTCGCGGTGAGCCGCGCCTTCATCAACGATACCCCGAACACCTATCATGCGTTGTTGCGTGCCATCATCGAAGCGACGGCCTATGCCTCGAACCCCGCCAACCGGCGCGAGGTGGCGGCCGCCATTTCGGCCCAGAACTACCTGAACCAGCCGGTGACGGTGGTGGAGCAGGTGCTGACGGGCACATTCGCGGATGGGCTGGGGCGGGTGCAGCGCGTGCCGAACCGGATCGATTTCGATCCCTTCCCCTGGCACTCCATGGCGATCTGGATCCTGACTCAGATGAAGCGTTGGGGCCAGATCCGCGGCGACGTCAACTACGCCCAGATCGCGGAACAGGTTTTTCTCGCCACCGATACGGCGAAGGCGATGCGCGAGCTTGGCCTCAGACCGCCCGAACAGACGACCCGAACGCACGTGATCATGGGCAGAACCTTCGACCCGGCCGATCCCGAGGGCTACCTCGCGTCCTTCGCGATCAGACGAACCTGACACCGCGATGCGCGCCGCACGCCCCCTCGCCTCGCTCACCCTCTCCGCGCTGCTGCTGGCGCTCTTCATCGGCATCTGGCAGTTGTCCTCGCTCACCTCGGGGGCTGGCGACGCGGTCGTCGATCCGGAATACGCCGCTCTCGTCGGTGCCGCGGCGGCGAGCGGAGGGCAGACCCCCTTCCCTTCTCCGCTGCAGGTAGGGGCGCGTATTCTCGAGCACCTCACCGATCCCTTCTATGTGCGCGGCACCAACGACCAGGGCATCGGCGTGCAGCTCGCCTACTCGCTCGGGCGCGTGCTCACCGGGTACGGGATCGCCGCGCTCGTTGCGATTCCGCTCGGTTTCGTCATCGGCATGAGCCCGCTGCTCTACGGCGCGCTCAATCCGTTCATCCAAGTGCTGCGCCCGATCAGCCCTCTCGCCTGGATGCCGCTCGCGCTCTACACCATCAAGGACAGCGCGGTGAGTTCGATCTTCGTCATCTTCATCTGCTCGATCTGGCCGATGCTGATCAACACGGCCTTTGGCGTGGCCTCGGTGCGGCGCGAGTGGCTGAACGTCGCGCGCACGCTCGAGTGCTCGACGTGGCGCACCGCCTTCCGCGTCATCCTGCCCGCCGCAGCACCGACCATCATGACCGGCCTGCGCATTTCCATCGGCATCGCTTGGCTTGTCATCGTCGCCGCCGAGATGCTCGTCGGCGGCACGGGGATTGGCTACTTCGTGTGGAACCAGTGGAACAATCTCTCGCTCGCCGACATCCTTACCGCGATCCTTGTCATCGGCATTGTCGGTATGGTGCTTGACCAGCTGCTGGCGATGGCGACGCGCGCGGTATCCTATCAGGAATGAGGCGGAGGATGGGGCGCGCATTTGTCAGCGTCGAGGGGATCGCGCGGCGTTTTCCAAGCACGCACGGAGGCCCGCCGCAGACCGTCTTCGAGAACGTATGGTTCGGCATTGAGGAAGGGGAGTTCGTCTGCCTGATTGGCCATTCCGGCTGCGGCAAGACGACGATCCTGAACATCCTCGCCGGGCTTGATCGGGCCTCCGAAGGTGCGGTGGTGGTGGCGGGGCGGGAAATCGACGGGCCATCGCTCGACCGTGCTGTGATCTTCCAAAGCCACGCGCTCCTGCCCTGGCTGACGGCTGAGGAGAATATCGCCTTCGCTGTGCGCAGCCGGCATCCTGGCTGGGCGCGGGCTCAGGTGGCGGAGGAGTGTCGGCGCTGGATTGACCTCGTCGGCCTTTCGGCCGCAGCCGGAAAGAAACCCGCCCAGCTCTCCGGCGGTATGAAGCAGCGCGTAGGCATCGCGCGTGCGCTCTCCGTACGGCCAAAGATCCTGCTGATGGATGAGCCCTTCTCCGCCCTCGATGCCCTCACGCGTGGCATGCTGCAGGATGAGGTGAACCGGATCGTCGCCGAGACGAAGCTAACGGCGTTCATGATCACCCACGACGTCGATGAGGCGATCCTGCTCGCCGACCGCATCCTGTTAATGACGAACGGGCCGAACGCCAAGATCGCCGAAGTCGTAGTGAATACCCTGCCGCGCCCGCGCACCCGCCATGACGTGCACCACCTTCCGGGCTACGCGGAACTTCGCAATCACATCCTCGACTTCCTGGTCGACCGTTCACAGCGGCTCGCTGAGACCATGCCTTCCGGCTGGGACCCGCGACGCATACCCGAGGTCCGGCCGGCCGTTCCCGCCTGAGCCTTCACCCCCGCAACACAACGAGCCAGAGGAGACCAAAAGCCATGACGCGCGCGCAACTGACCGAGAAGATTCTCGACATAAAGCGCGAGAAAGGCTGGAGTTGGAAATACATCTGCGAGCAGATCGGCGGGGTTTCGCCGGTGCTGATCGTCGGCGCGCTCCTGGGCCAGATGAAGCTCGTCAAGCCCCTGGCGAAGAAGGCGGCGGTGCTGTTCGGTCTCTCCGAGATCGAGGAGAGGATGCTAAACGAGGTGCCGATGCGCGGCACCCTGATGCCTCCGACCGACCCGCTGATCTACCGCTTCTACGAGCTCGTCATGGTGAACGGGCCGGCGTGGAAGGCGCTGATCGAGGAGGAGTTTGGCGACGGCATCATGAGCGCGATCGACTTCGACATGGAGATCGAACGCCTGCCGCACGAGAAGGGCGATCGCGTCAAGATCACCATGTCCGGCAAGTTCCTCCCCTACAAGTACTACGGGGCAGAGCAGGGCTTGCCGACGTATGGTTACAAGGAGGAGTGAGAGACGAAATCACGGTTGAGGGGTGGCGAGCGAGCCGCTCGCCACCCGCCCCGACATCACACCCGGCGCCGCAGGCCGAAGCTGAGGCCAAGTGCGCCAAGACCGAGAAGCGCAAGCCCCATCGCCGGCTCAGGCACGTCGACCAGAGGCCGATCGAGACGGAGCAGGATGAACTCCGTGTTGTCCGGCACGCCGGCGCGGCGTGTGGCATTGAACGGATAATTATTATCGTTCACTACCACGAGGTGGAAAGGGTCAACAATGGCGACGGCCTCGATCGTGACGAAGGGGAAACGGAACGCGGTCGAGCCATCGCCGTCGAGATCGAGAGGGTCACGGATGTCGAGCAGGTCGATGAGGAGCGACTTGCGCAGGATCCGCTGACCGTCGACCTCGTCAAACTCCCGTCGATCGATGGAAAAGATTTGCTTGACCTGTGCAGCAGGTCCTTGGCGGTTGTCGCGCTCGATCACCAGAAAACGGTTGTCGTCGATTGCCGTCAGGTCGCCAATCGCCACCCCGCCGGTCAACGGGTAGAGCCAATATCCCGGCGCGAAGGTTTCGCTGTCGACATCGAAGGCGTAAAGGCGAAGCGTGTTCGCTGGGTCGCCGGCGACCACGCCCTCAAGCAGCGGATAAAGCGTCTTGCCATCGGGGCTGATCGCGAGGCCCTCTAGCCCACCCGTACTGCGCAGGTTGGCCGGCGTGTCGCCGCGGAACGGGTTTTGCGGCGCGAACACGCCGGGAATGCCGATCTCCGGGCCGAGCACGACGCCGTTCGCGTCGGTCTTAAAAAGAAAAGGGCCAAACTCGTCGGAGAACCAGAAGCGGCCCATATGATCAACGCGAAACGATTCGATATCAAAATCCGCCCCGGTCAGCAGACGCTGCGCTTTAATTGTAGAATCGACCAAAGGTGCATCGGGGCGCCCATAATAGCGGTCGAGGTCCGCCTGCAGCGGGCTGCGCAGCAGCCGGTTCGGGTCGGATAGGTCGATGAAGCTGCGCGGCCCGAAGTCTGGCAACACGTCCCCCGTGCGAATGTCGACTGGATACACGTGCCCGCTGCTCCAGTCAGGCTTCACACCGTACAGTCTCAAAACGACGTCAGCGGAGTTGTCCTGAGCGCCGAAGCCGTTGTCCGGCATCACGATCCAGCTGCCGGGTACAGGACCGCGGTCGATTGCCGACACGCCCTGCACAGGCTGGCGATCGAGGAAGGGCGGCGTCCGTCCGTTGGCACGGCCAATAAATTGGCCTGAGGTCGGGCCTGGCGAGAACGTGTCAGCCGGCAACACGGCGTAACCGACCAGAGTGGCGGCGGAAGCGGCCTCCAGTGAGGCAACACACGCGGTGGCGAACAGCAGTGCGCGCATGATCGCTCCCCTGAAATTGTCGGAACGGATCAGGTGCGGAAAATACATCCCACGCCTTGCATACGCATGAATGTTTGACGAACTTTCCGCGTCATCGCTCTCTTGAGAGCCGTCGCCAACTCGCCGAACCGGAACCTCCCATGGTGCAATTTTCTCAGGCTGTCACATTCCTCTACGCCGATCCGGCTGAAGAGAGTTGGCGCTTTTATGAAGAGGTGCTTGGCCTGCCGCTGGTGCAGGATCAGGGCACGTGCCGCATTTACGAGGCCGCAGCCGGGGCGCGCGCCTTCCTTGGCATCTGCCGCGCACGCGCCCCGCGCGCCACCGACAACCCACGCGCCGTCGGCGGGGTGGTGTTCACCTTCGTGACCGACGACGTCGATGAGTGGTACACAAGGCTTCGTGCGCGCGGGGTGGCGATCGCGGAGCCGCCATCGCTCTCGGAGACCTACCGCGTCTATCACTTCTTCTTCCGCGACCCGGCAGGATACCTGCTTGAGGTGCAGCGCTTCGAACGCGCCGACTGGCCCCACCCCTAAGGTGAGTGGGGCGAGGCGTTAGACCCGTTCGCTGATGCGGATCGCAAGCCGGCAGCCGGCCTTGATGATGGCAGAGAGAAGGCGATAGGCCGGGGCGAGTTCCGCCTCGTGCGCGAGCCCAATGTCGCGATGCTCAAGTTCCTCGGCGCGAAACCGTTCGATGGTCTCGCGCAACTCGCGCTCATCCTCGCCGAGCGCCTCTGCTTGGTCTCGGTAATGCTCGTCGATCGCCTCTTCCACCGCCACCGTGCACGCCATGGCGGCGCGAGGTCCGAGCAACGCCGTGGTCGCGCCGAGCACGTAGCCGGCGACATGCCAGAGCGGCAGCATCGCGGTCGGGCGCACACCGCGCTCGACGACGAGGCGCGAGAAGGTTTCAAAATGGCGTTTCTCCTGCTCCGCCATGTGCTCAAGCAGAGCCGCTTTGTCGGTGTGCCCGAGCACGGCGAGCTGGCCGGCGTAGATCCGCACCGCCCCATATTCGCCGGCGTGATCGACCCGGATGATGCGATGCACCAGCTCCTCCGCTGTCGGGTCTCCAGGCAACCGCCCGGTCGGGCGCGCTTCGTCGGTGCCAAGGAAGCTCGCGTCGTTCATGCCTCTCTCCTGTTTCGCCACAGCGAGATGGTAAGGGTTGCCGCGACCGCCAGCGCATAAAGCGCGTTCCAGCCAGCCATCGACAGGCCCAGCACGCGCAAAGCCGGCTCGTCGCACGGCACGGCAGCAACGGGGGGAAGGGTGCGTAGGAGATCCTCCACCGTCCGTGCCGTGCCGATTCCCTCAGCCGCGCAAGCGGCGAAGGGAGACGGCCAAAGCCGCCACTCGACCCCGGCGTGAAAGGCGGCCAGGCCGGCGTTGCTGAAAAAGAGCGCCGTCGCGACCACGAGCGCGATGCCGCCGACGCGCGCCGGTGCGATCAGACCAACCAAAGCGACCCCTAACACCAGCCAATAGGGCCAGCGCTGCAGGAGACAGAGCGGGCAGGGCCTGAGACCAGCCAAATGTTCAGCCGTGTAGGCCAGGGCGAGCGCGAGAGCGGCGCCGGCACCGGCCAGCACGAGGGTCGTTCTCATACGCATCGACCAGCTCCTTTCGCACGACCGCGGGCACACTGGACGAGCCGGCTGAGCCCTTCCATGCTCCAAACAGCGGGGAGGGAGAAGCAATGCGCCGGATCTGGGGACGAACCAACTCGATCAATGTGATGAAGGTGCTCTGGGCGTGCGACGAGCTCGCTCTTGCCTATGAGCGGATCGACGCCGGCGGGCCCTTTGGCCGGGTGAAGGATCCGGACTTCCTCGCCATGAACCCGAACGGGCTCATCCCGGTGCTGGAGGAGGACGGGTTTGTCCTCTGGGAAAGCAATGCCATCCTTCGCTATCTCGGCTACGCCTACGGAACCCACACGGGGCTCTGGCCTCAGGATGCGCGCGCCCGAGCACTCGCCGACCAGTGGATGGACTGGCAGCAGACGACGGCGCAGCCCGCGATGGGCCCCGCCTTCGTGCAGATGTTCCGCACACCGCCCGAACGCCGGGATGAGGCGGTGATCAGACGCAGTGTGGAGCGAGCGGCCGAGGTGTTCCCCGTGCTGGAAAGCCATCTCGCACGCCATCCATTCGTTGCGGGAGATCGCTTCACGTTGGGCGACATTCCCATCGCTTGCGCTGTCTATCGCTACCTGCACATGCCCATCGCTCGCCCCGAACTGCCCGCCCTCGCCGCGTACCATGAACGTCTGCTTGCCCGGCCGGGCTACGTGCGCCACGTTGCCGTGGGCCTGAGCTGAACGAGCCGGGTCGCCGCAACCGGAGTTCCCTGGGGAAAGTCGTTCGTGCTGCTCGATGTCGGCCTGCTGATCGCCCGCCTCGCTGCGGCCCCGATGTTCTTCGTCGCCGGCTGGCGCAAAATCACCGGCTGGCCGCCCGACCAGGTGATCGCGCTCCTGCACCGCGAGGGGCTGCCCTACCCCACCCTGCTGGCCGCCGGCACGGTCGCGCTCGAACTCCTCGCGCCTGCCCTTCTCGTCCTTGGCGTGCTGAGCCGATGGGCCGCCGGCGCTCTCGCCATCTTCACCCTGTGGGCGACCTGGATCGCGCACAGATGGTGGACTTTCCCGCCTGCCGAACAGGTGCTCCAGACCGGCATCGCTCTGAAGAACCTTGCGGTGGCTGGTCTTTTGATCGTGATCGCGCTCGCCGGTTCTGGCCGCTTTGCCCTGCGGCGGGACTGACGTTGCTCGGACCGCCACTCCCCTGGGGCGAAGAACGCGTTGTAACGCTCCCGATCCTTCCATATCTCTGAAAAGCTGCGCCTAGCGGCACGCCGCTCCACGTCGGCAGAGCCCTGCGCCGCCATGCCCACCTTCCCGACCGACCTGCTCAACAGCAAGACGGCGTTTAAGGAACTTTTTCGTCTGGCGCCGATCGGCATTTGCATCACGGATCGCGCTCGCCGCTTCGTCCTGGTCGATCCAGCCCCTTGCCGCGTGTTTGGCGAGCGCGAGGGGGAGCTCCTTGGGCGCGAGTTTACCATTGTCCTTGCCGAAGAGGACTGCACTCTTGCGGCACAGCAGCACGACGATTTTCTCAAGGGCCGCACGGAAAAAACACCGTGGGAGTGGCGCCTTCAGAGCAAGGACGGGACAATGCGTGAAGTCCTGGTCGATGCCGCGCGTCTCGTCTCGCCTTCTGGGTCACGCTTCAAGCTGATCATGGTGCAAAACGTCACCGCGCGGAAAAAGCGTCAGTCCGATCGATCTGCGCGCGAACGGGAAGGGGCTGATCGCCTTCGGTTGCAGCGATTGCCGGACATGATCTGAGCAACACGCTGAGCACGGTCTAGCTCGCGATCGATTTTAGCGAGCACGGGCTGAACACTTGCCCCGACCTTGCTTTGCTACAGGCGGCGGTATCCGACATCAAGTAGGTGTTCGAACGCGCGCGTGCTCTGACCGGACGCTTGCAAGCGATCGCGCTCCCGACCGAAACATCGACGAGTGAACGTTGATCCGCTCTCGCAATGTCGTCGCTCGCTGATCGGGTTCGCGGATCAGGTGGTGTTCGAGAACGGGTTGAAACGGCTGCACACCATTCTCGTCGACCCGTGGTGCACCTGCTTGGCCACAGCGTGCGAACAGCGCCGACCGGCGACAAGGCTTGTGCCCTGGCGGCCATACCGTGTCCCGACCTCGTGATGGTCGACGTGATCATGCCCGGCATCGATGACATCGAAACCATCGCGCGGCTGCACCGGCTCTGTCCATCCTGCCGCTTCGTCATCCTCACCGGCACGGCGCAGGAAGCGGCCGGACGAACCTTGATCGAGGTGCGGCAGAAGCCAAGCGGTGTGGCCAATTTGTGTGACCTGCTCGCCGTGTTTCATGCGGAACGCTTCCCCGCCGCCCAGGTCGACGTTGCACCCCCCTCACCACAAACTTCCCGAGAACGCCGCCACCACCTCCCTTTGAAACGAGGCGGTTCGTTTCAACGCCTCGCGTACCGCCGCTTGTTCGGCCTTTGGTGCCCGGCGCAAATCGACGAGCGTGCTAGGCGACCGCCCCTCCGCCACATCGTCCAACTGCTGACGCAAAAGCGCACCCGCGACATCGCCGAACGCGGTGATCAGCGCGTCCGCTTCTCCGCGCGAGATCGCCCCGGCGTCTGCAAGCGCCTCGAGCCGCGCCCGGGTGCCGGTCTCGATGATGCCATGTTTCAGCGCCAGCAGCCGCGCGCTAGCCACCAGCGGCATCAACCCAGATTTCTTTAAGTCTGTCCGGGTGCCTGGGCCTTCTTCGTCATCGCGAAACCCGCCCCAGAAGGAGAGGCCGACCGAAAGTTGCGACAGCTGGCCGGCCAGAGCAGCAAGAAAAGCAGGCCGCGCGGCGAGAATGCGCGCAAGCGCAGAGCGCAAGCTGGCAGCCGGTGCGGTGTCTCCCCAGATGGGGCGAAAATCGAAGGCGATGTCGCCGAAAAGAAGCGCCACCGGGCTGCGCCGATCAGCCCACAGACGGAATTGCTCCTCCCACTCTGAAGCCCGCTTCCGCCATAGCGGGTTACGCGCCATTACATGGCCCTTGCACAGCGGGAAGCCGGCCTGAGCCAAACGCTCATTTAGATCTTCCGCAAATGGAATAAACCAGGCGTCGATCTCGCCATGCACAGTATCCGGATACTCGTCCAGGATCAGCCCGTTGTCCTGGTCGGGAGCAAGAAGGGACTCGCCTCGACCGGCTGAGCCCATAACGAGCATTGTGAACGGGACTGGCGGGGGCGAGCCGCGTGCCGCGAGCGCGCGTTCGACAATACGCCGATGCAGGTCGATGTTGATCTCGGACACGACGCCGATCACGTCCGCCGCCGGCACACGTTCATCGAGCAGGGTGCGCGCGAGTTCCGCCTGGGCGGCCCGGGTGGCGGCGAAGCCTTGCTCGTCCTCCGGTTGGGCGAGTCGTTCCACCGCCGACAGCAAACGGCTCGAGGCGGCAGCATAGGTCTCGAAGCGGTGCAGCATCCCAACCGGTCGTTGATCCGCATCGAGCACAGGGAGATGCCGAAGCCCCCGTGTCCGCATCAGTCCAACCGCGCGGTAGAGATACTCTTCCGGCCCTGCGTGCAACACGGGCGAGGTCATGGCCGCACTGACCGGCGTTGCAGGATCAAGCCGAAAGGCGATGCGCCGGACAACGTCCTGTTCGGTCACGATGCCGACGACACGGCCCTCCCCGTCTACCACCAAGACGCTCGTTTGTTTGGCCTCGGCCATCCGTCGGCAGGCTTCAGCAACCGGCGTGTTCAGCGCGACGGTTGGCGGCACGGGTTGCATCGCTGGGGCGACGCGCCCGGAAAAGAGGATGGTCGCGCTCATCCTTGGCCCTCCCCTGCGACCATGGCCAGGGCGAGCGCGGCGAGATCGAATTGTCGCTCAAGTTCCTGGTCGGCGGAGACGATGTGCATGCGCAACGCCCCGAGAATGGCGACCGAGTCGCCGCGGCGCAGCTCTGGGTGAATGGGCAGCGTCTCCAGCAGCACAGGGCCGGCCTGCAAAGGCAGCGTTGTCGCACTGTGCTCGGGCGCGAGTTGCAGCCGAGCCAACGTGCGACGATAGCCAGCCGCTGCCGTTTCGCCTGCGCCGCGCAGATGGTCGGGCGGGTCGGTCGAGGCCAGCGCCATCACTGCCAGTGCAGCCACGCGATCCGCAAGGCGCTCTTCGGCGCCGCGGACATGGGGGCGCAGGCGCGCCTCGATCAGAGCCGCCACATCACCTTGGCTTGCGAAGTAGACGCGCCACCGACACTCCCGCAAGGCCGCGGCAAAGACAGGCTCCCGTCTGGCCTGCTCCCACATCAGACCAAGCTTTACAGAGCAATAGTCCAGCACCGTTTTCTGCGCCACGAAGGCGCCCCAGCGCGCGACAAAAACGGCAAGATCGGCCGGAGAGGCCGACCGTCTCCGCCTCATCAGCTGCCCGAAACGCGAGAGGAACGTCACGTCTCACCTTCGACACGACATGCCTGGCTTGGCATACTATGGAACAGTGTGGTAACAGCACTGTGAGGAGAGTCTGTGGTTACCATCGCCGGGGTTTGAAGAAGGCTCCGGGGTTTGGAGAAGGTTACAGAGTCGCGCAACGCGCACAGAAACGCGCGACATGGGGAGAAAACGCATGGCTTTGGTTCCTGATGAAGCACCACCCACCACAGCGCCACCGCCAGTGGAAATCGAGCCGCGGAAGGCGGAGGCCTACTGGGGCAAGACGGTGCGCCTCATGTGGATTACCCTCAGCATTTGGTTCTTCGCGAGCTTTCTCGTTCACTTTTTCGCACCATCGTTGAACGCGATCCACATCCTGGGCTTTCCGCTGGGCTTCTACATGGCGGCCCAGGGCAGCCTGATCATCTTCGTGGTCGCCCTGTTCTGGTTCGCCCGCGCTCAGAGCGCGATCGATGAAGAGTTCGACGTCGCTGAGGAGTGAGAAAACACCATGGCCCGGCAGCAGGACGCCTTCCTTCGCCAACTGAATAAAATTTATGGCGGCTATGTCGGCGGGTTCGCCGTTCTCGTGCTTATCCTCGCCGGCCTTGAGCAAATCGGCGTGCCCGATCGCATCATCGGCTACCTGTTCGTCGCCCTGACCATCGGCGTCTACGCCTATATCGGCATTCTCAGCCGCACGATGCAGGTGAGCGAGTACTATGTCGCCGGCCGGCGTGTGCCCGCCATTTACAACGGCATGGCGACGGGGTCGGACTGGATGTCGGCCGCCTCCTTCATCGGCATGGCGGGAAGCCTCTACGCGCTCGGCTATGGCGGGCTTGCGTTCATCCTCGGCTGGACTGGCGGCTATATGCTCGTCGCGGTGCTGATCGCGCCGTTCTTGCGCAAGTTCGGTCAATACACTGTGCCCGATTTCCTCGGTGTGCGCTACGGCGGCAACTTCGCACGCCTCATTGGCGTGCTGATCTTGATCACAGCCTCATTCGTCTACGTGGTGGCGCAGATCGTCGGGGTGGGCATCATCACCCAACGCTTTCTCGACGTCTCCTTTACGGTGGCGGTGTTCGTGGGGCTCGCCGGTATCCTCGTCTGTTCGATGATGGGCGGCATGCGCGCGGTCACCTGGACCCAGGTGGCCCAGTATATCGTCCTCATCATCGCTTACCTGATCCCGGCCATCCTGATGTCGACAAAGGTGACCGGCGTGCCCATTCCCCAGATCATGTACGGCACGGCCCTTGAGAAGATCGAAGCGCTTGAGGCGTCGTTCCGGGCTGCGGGCATGGTTCCGCCGCCGGGTGTGGTCGCCTTCCACACCGCGCCCTTTGTCAACCTGCAGGGCCAGTTCGATCTGAACCGGGCGATCAATTTCTTCGCCCTCATCTTCTGCCTGATGGTCGGAACCGCCTCCTTGCCGCACATCCTGATGCGCTATTTCACCACGCCGTCCGTGCGTGAAGCCCGCCAGAGCGTGGCCTGGTCGCTGTTTTTCATCTTCTTGCTGTATTTCACCGCCCCTGCTTATGCAGCCTTTGCCAAGCTCGAGATTTATTCGAACGTCATCGGCCAGCGCATCGACCAGCTGCCGCAGTGGCTGAAGAACTGGCAGCTCATGTCGCCCTACGGTGTGAACTGGGTGAACATTGTCGACGTCAATCGCGACGGCATCCTGCAGTGGAACGAATTCCGCATTCATCCAGATGTCGTCGTTCTCGCTACACCGGAGATTGCTGGCCTGCCCTATGTAATCGCAGGGCTGGTTGCTGCGGGCGGTTTGGCCGCAGCACTCTCCACCGCCGACGGGCTTCTGCTTGCTCTGGCTAATGCGCTTAGCCACGACATTTACTACCGGATGATTGACCGGCATGCGCCGACCAAGCGTCGCTTGATCGTCGCACGGGTGCTTCTGATCTCGGTGGCGGTGGTCGCGGCCTACACAGCAGGGCACCTTGGCGCCGACATCCTGTTCCTGGTCGCCTGGGCCTTCTCCATCGCCGCCGCCGGTTTGTTCGCTGCGTTGGTGATGGGTGTTTGGTACAAGCGCACGACCAACGCCGGAGCAATCCTCGGCATGCTGGTCGGGTATGTCGTCACCTTCGGGTACTTAATTTGGTCAGAATTCTATGGGCTCAGCCTGATCGAGCTCGTTGGATCGAAGGAGGCGATCATCGCCGCCTACCGGCAGTTCGTCGGCATCGCCACCATTTCCGCCGAAGTCAAAGCACCCATCCAAGCCTTGCTCAACAACCCGGTAGCGATCAGCGACGGGCCGTTGCACGGCTTCCTCTTCTGGGCCAACAGCGTTGTGCTGCGCAACCGCGTGGTGGTGCAGCTCTGGGGCATCAACAACATCGCGGGCGGGATTTTCGGCGTGCCCCTGGCCTTCCTTGTGACCTACCTGGTGAGCCAGATCACGCCCGCTCCCTCGAAAGCGATGCAGGACTTCGTCGAATCAATCCGCATTCCCAAGGGCGGCGTCAAACTGCTCGACAAGGAACAAGCCGTCGAGTGAGAGGGCTCGCTCCTGGCACAGGGCAGGGCGAGGCGGGCAACCGTCTCGCCCCTCTCTTTCTCTTGGCATGGCTCAAACGCACTTCATCTGGTCGTTCCTTCCCTTTTGGGTCGTAGTGTACGGCTTCGCCGTGCTCGCCTGGACGTGCCTGGGCCGCTTTGCCTTGCAGGCTTTTTTCCCGCCCGACCATCCGAACTACATCTGGCGGGGCTTCCGCTTCCTCACTGACGTCTGGCTCCGGCTGGTGCGCGGCATCACCCCCGCCTATGTGACACCGGTGTTCCTGCCTCTTCTCGGCGCCTTGTGGGCTTTCCTGCTCCGTTTCGTGATTGCGGCCGCGATGTTCGCCGCTGGCCTTGCTCCGCGACTTTCCGAACTGCAGGGGGGCTAGGCACGATGACGCCGCAGGGCCTGTTTGTGCTAACCATGGGTGTCTGCCTCGGCGGCTCCCTCTTGCATATGATCGGAGGGTCGCTGCTGTTTCGCATGGTGTTGGCTGCAGCGCCGCTGTGGTGGCCGGAGATTTTTGGCTACTATCTGTCCGTTCTGATCTACGCCTCGTCACTTGTGATCGCGACGGTCACGCTGATGCTGTCTGGCGTTCCGGCTGCACTGTACGAGCGGCTGAGCGGCACTCGCGAGACGACCGTGGCGTCGATGACGATTTGGCTCGTCTCCGCCGTCCTGGTCACGGTCGCGGGATTGGCGATCGGCTTCGCTTGAGCGCACACTCCGCACCGTCCCGGGTGGGAAAGAGCATGGAGCGCATCCGAGCGGTGGCTGACCAGACAATCCGGCGCGCCTGCGGCTTCGCCGGGCTTGGGATTGGCACGACCATGCTCGCGCTTTCCTTCGACATGGTGCTTGCGTTTCGTGTCGGCGCCGTGCTGACCACGTTTGTGCTGGTGGTGTTGCTCTATCTCGGTTACCGCGCACCCCGCTACGACGTGCGGCGGACGGAACTTTGGTCGGTGGTTGGGCGATCCCTTCCCCTCTCGCGCGAGCGCGCCCAGGCGCTCTTGGGCGGCGTGCTGCGCGACCGCTATCTCTGGCACGCCGACCGCGCAGCCGGCATCGCTCTGCTGTTGTGGGGCGTTGCCGCTCTGCTCTGGCTGTCGAGGATGCTGCGCGACGCCCCCGGTCCGGCCTGAGGCCTCACGCGAGGTTGCGCTGCACCGACCCCAAGCGGCGGATCCGAGCCTCGATCGCCTCGTCGGGCAGCGGCGGCGAAAGTCCGGCAATGACCATGACCGCGCCCGCGGGCAGGCCGCCGGCCTGTCGTGCCTCATCGGCAAGCTTGAGCAGCGCCGGCTCGGCCTCAATCTCGCCCCGCCACAGCTCCCTGTCTTCTCCCCGAATGATGGCACCAAGCGGTGACGAAATCGCTTCGCCCCATCCGGCCCGCGCCGGTTTGCCAAACACGACCAGGCCAAGCCCGGCAAGATCGGCGAGATACGACGGCAGATCCGGCGGCCCTGTCGTGAACCGCGTGTCGCCGAGATCAAGCCCCACGTGCAGAGATGCGAGGCGCCCGAGGACGAAACGGCGGGTGTACGGTTTGTTGCGAGCAGGCAACGACCCACCGAGCTGGGCGACGAGAGCAAGGGTGATGGTGCGGCGTCCTCCCAGCGGCACCGCGATGGGGCTTGGCAGAAGGCGCGGTGCCAACACTGGCCCGACGGCGTGTCCACCCACTTGCGGGACTGGCGCAAAACGCAAACCGACGATCGGAACCCCAAGTTCCTCGATCACGACGGCGGCAATCCGTCGTCCCTGCGCGACTGTCTTCGGCGCACACGCAGAGGGAAAGGGTGGCAAAGTGCCACCGGTCTGCACCGCTTCTAGCACAAGCTCTGCGGCTGCGCGAACCGCTGCGGCGGAAAGTCTCGGCACGGCAGCGCGTCAGTCGAGCGGCGGCAGTTGTGGCACGAGGTCGTCGAGCGCGCGGAACCCACCTTCCGGGATCGACATCGGATCTTCGCCCTGGGGCAGGGGCGGCGTGGCGTAGAGAGTCTCGGGCAACCACAGGGCTACTTCGGGGAACAGGTACATCACCACCATACAGAGGACGACAATCGCGACGAAAGGCATGCAACCGGCAAAAATCTCCTCGATGCGTACAGAGGGCGGAGCGACGCCCTTCAGGTAATAGGCCGCCATCGCCACGGGAGGTGTCATGAATGAGGTCTGCAGGTTGAGCCCGACGAGCACGCCGAAGAAGATCGGATCGACGCCGAACGTTTCGAGGAGGGGAAGGAAGATCGGCACAAAAATCAGCACGATTTCCGACCACTCAAGTGGCCAGCCGAGGAGGAAGATGATGAGCTGGGTCAGGATCAGGAAGCCGACGTCAGACAAATCGAGATAGTCGACGATGAAGGTCTCGACCACGTGGTGGCCGCCGAGCCAGCCGAAGACGCTGGTGAAGACATAGGCGCCGACAAACAGCCAACACACCATGGCGGAGGTGCGGGCGGTGAGGAACACGCTCTCCTTCAGCCTCTCCCACGACAAGCCCCGGTATGCTGCGGCGAGCAGGAGAGAGCCAAGACTGCCCATCGCTGCTGCCTCCGATGGCGTTGCCAACCCGAACAGGATGGCGCCGAGCACGGCGGCGATCAGCACAGCGAGGGGAACGAACGAGGTGAGCAGCGCGACGATCACCTCTCCCATTGACCCTGCTGCCATGTGCGCTGGCAGTCGGGGCGCAAGCGAGGGGCGCAGCACGGCAAGACCGAGGACGTAGAGGATGTACAGGCCCGCCAAGAGCAGGCCAGGCAGGAAGGCCGCCGCATAGAGGCGCGCTATAGAGACGCCCGCCGTTGCCCCATAAAGGATAAACATGATCGACGGAGGAATGAGAATGCCGAGACAGCCGCCGGCGCAGGTGATGCCGGAGGCGAGCCGCGTGTCGTATCCAGCCCGTAACATAGCGGGATAGGCAAGCAAGCCCATCAGCGTCACCACCGCGCCGACAATGCCGGTTGCGGTGGCAAACATCGCGCAGGTGACCAGGGTGGCGATGGCCAGTGCCCCGGGTAAAGCCCGCGAGGCGAGCTGCAGCGCGTGGAACAGGCGATCGAGAATGTTTGCCCGCTCGATGATGTAGCCCATGAAGATGAAGAGCGGCACGCTGATCAGGACGTCGTTCGCCATCACCGAATAGGTGCGCTGGACGAGCAGGTCGAACACGCGATCGCCAAGGCTGACGTAGCCGAAGCCGATGCCCATCGCCATGAGGGTGAAGGCGACGGGGAAGCCGAACAGCACGACCAGGATGAAGCTGCCCAGCATAATCATGCCGAGGACGGGATCGCTCATCGCCCTGCCTCACCGAGCCCCTTCGCCTGGGCCGCAGCTGCCGCGCGCTGGGCCTCGGCTAGTGCCAGCGCCTTGGTTTCGGTCTCTTCCACGTCCGCAAGTTTTTCCGGCCACGCTCCGGTGCGGATCGCGATCACGCAACGGATCATTTCCGCCAGCCCCTGGATCAGCATCAGCGCACCGCAGAAGGGGATCAGAAACTTGTAGGGCCAGATTAGCGGGCCGGTTGGGCTGACGGAGGAGCGTTCGTTCTGCAGGTAGGAGAGTTCGAAGAACGCCCAGCCGAACCAAATTAGCGCGAGCATGCCTGGGACAAAGAACAGGACGTAGAGCGGCAGGTCGAGCATGGCCTGCCGGCGGGGGCTTAGGCTGCGGTAGAGGAAGTCTGCCCGCACATGTCCGTTGCGGCTGAGCGTGTAGGCGCCAGCAAGCATAAACAGAGCCCCGTACAGCATATACGAGACGTCGTAGGCCCAGGTTGTCGGAGCGCGGAACAGGTAGCGAGCGAAGACTTCGTAGCAGATGGCGAAGGTCAGCGCGACAATGGCCCAGCCGCCGACCTTGCCGGCGAATGCGCTGAGGCGATCGATGGCGAGCAGGACGCGCTGCATAGTGGGCGCAACCCCCCTTTTCACGCAAAATGCCCGCCCCGGTGTTGCCAGAGCGGGCGCTTTTGGCTCGCAGCGGTCAGCCGCGGGCGAAGAAATGGTTGAAGGCGAGCACCGACGGCGCCTCATTTCGCAGGAAATAGGTGCCCGTGGTGCGGCACCAGGCGCGCTGGCTGTCGCAGACCTTTTTGAAGAAGGGACCCGCTGCCGGCGAGGACTGATCGCTCTCCAGCCGCGCCACCACGCGGTCCCAGGCCTGCAGCTGGGCTTCGAGAATCGGACGCGGTGTGGTGATCGCGCGGACGCCTTGCTGCTGCGTCATCGCGATCAAATCCTTCGGGTAGCGATCCTGCAGCTTCCACGACATATCAGCCGAGGCCGCCTCCGCTGCATGACGGATGATCGCCTTCATCTCGTCCGGCAGAGCGTCAAACTTCGTTTTGTTGAACAGCACCTCGAAGGTCTCGGTATGCTGATGGAACGACTGCAGCATGTAGACCTTGGAGACATCGGGGAAGCCGAGTGCCCGATCGGAAGAGGGGTTGTTGAACTCCGCTCCGTCGATTACGCCGCGCTCAAGAGCGGGCACGATCTCGCCGCCGGGCAGGGCAACGACGGCAGCGCCGAGCTCGTTAAACAGGTCAGTGGCGAGCCCGACAGTGCGGTATTTTAGCCCGCGCAGCTGCTCGACTCGCTCGATGGGGTTCTTGAACCAACCGAGCGGTTGGCAAGGCATCGGCCCTGACTGAAAGCCGATCACGTTGAGCTTCAGAATGTCTTGGATGAGCTCGTCATAGAGTTCACGCCCGCCACCATAGTAGAACCAACCAAGAAAGTTGTTGGCATCGCGGAACCACGGCGGGGCAGTGCCGAACAGGCTGAACGCCTTGTTGCGCCCAAACCAATAGGCCGAAACGCCATGTCCGCCATCGAGGGTACCGGCATGCACCGCATCGATCAGCTGGAAGGCGGGCACCACAGCGCCGGCCGGAAGCAGTTCGAGGCGCAGCCGACCTCCACCCATGTCATTGACGCGTTTCACAAAGTCGGCGGCGAATTCGTGGAAGATGTCGCGCGAGGGCCAAGTGGACTGGAACCGCCACGTCACCGTCTGAGCACGACTGACCTGAGGTGCGGCCAAACTGCCGGCGGCCACCACGGCGCCACCGAGTGCTGCCCTTTTGAGAAACCCGCGTCGGTTTGCACGAGGCATTCTGGGTTGCGTCATTTCGTCTCCCTCCCTGGGTCGTCCCTGGGTCTGGCCGGGGATGTCACCATGTTGCGCACCCTCCGACGAGCCGGATGACTTGGGTCAAACCACAGCGCCCCGTTGCCTGCAAGACTCCCTTCGCGCCCGTGCCGTTCGGAAAACCGTCTTACACGCAGGCGATGCACGAGAGATTGGCTTTTGACAACCAAGGGTCCTTGTGCGATTGTTTGTGTACAAATAAACTCGAGGCCACTTCCATCGTGAGCAGCATCGTCAGCAAGGCACTTGACCCTGGACAAGAGCGCCCAGCCGAACACGATGAGTATACGCTGGAGCGGCAAGTCGGACACCTGCTGCGTCGCGCCCATCAGCGGCATGCTGCCCTGTTCCAGGAGCGGATCGGCTCGGCTGCGCTGACGCCCATGCAGTGGGCAGCGCTGTTCACCCTCGTCAGGCACGGACCGACCACGCAGAACAAATTGGGGCGGCTGACAGCGATGGACCCAGCCACCACGCAGGGCGTGGTGCGCCGCCTTGTCGCTCGCGGCCTAGTTGTTCAGTCCGCCGACCCGACCGACCGCCGAACCCGGTTACTGTCCGCCACCCAGGCTGGCCACGCGCTTGTCGCAACGACGCTGCCAATCGCGCGCGCCATCAGCGACGCAACCCTCGCCCCGCTCGATGCAGCGGAACGCACGATCTTCTTGAAACTCCTCACTCGCATGGCCTTCGCATGACCACGGACGTCCTGCAGACCCGCCTTCAACCCACGGGCGCGCTCTTCGTTGAGACGGTCACCTCCGTCCACCACTGGACCGAGACTCTGTTCTCCTTCACCGCCACGCGCAACCGCTCGTTTCGGTTTGAGAATGGCGAATTCACCATGATCGGCATCCAGGTGGAGGGCAAGCCTCTGCTGCGCGCCTACTCCATGGTGTCGGCGAACTGGGAAGACCAGCTCGAGTTCCTCTCCATCAAGGTGCCAAACGGGCCGCTCACCTCCCGGCTGCAGCACATCCGCCCCGGGGATCAAGTCTATGTCGGGCGCAAGTCAACAGGCACCCTCGTCGTTTCCTATCTGCTGCCCGGGCGCACCTTGTTCCTGTTCGCCACCGGAACAGGACTCGCCCCGTTCATGTCCATCATCAAGGACCCAGAGACCTATGCCCGCTTCGACCGCGTGGTGCTGACCCATACCTGCCGTTTCGAGCGCGAGCTCGCCTACCGCGAATGGATCACAAAGGATCTCCCGAACCACGAGTTCCTCGGCGAGGAGGTTCGGGCGAAGCTTGTCTACTACCCAACCGTGACGCGCGAGCCATTCTACCGCCAAGGCCGCATCACCACCTTCATCGAGGATGGCACACTGTTCCGAGACTTGGGCCGCGGCGGACTCGACCCCGCGGAGGATCGCATCATGATCTGCGGCGGGCCGGACATGCTGGCGGAACTCCGCGCCATCGCCGAACGCGAGGGCTTCGACGAAGGCTCATCCGGCCGACCGGGCACCTACGTCATCGAAAAGGCCTTCGTTGAAAAGTAAACCGCTCAACGCAACAGCATACTGCACGGCAGCCCCTTCAGCTGCGGCGCGGTTCCGCTATGGTCCGCGCTATGTCCGACGTCGTTTTCCCCGTTCGCCGTGCCCTCCTTTCCGTCTCTAATAAGGCGGGTCTTGTCGAATTTGCCTGCGCGCTCGCAGAGCACGGCGCCGAACTGATCTCCACCGGCGGCACAGCGCGCGCCCTACGCGAGGCTGGGCTTGCCGTTACCGAGGTCTCCGCTATCACCGGCTTGCCGGAAATTCTGGAGGGACGGGTGAAAACCCTCGCCCCACAGATCCATGCCGGCATTCTCGCGCGCCGCGATAGGACTGAGCATTTGGCCGACCTCGATCGCCACGGCATCGCACCGATCGACCTCGTCGCCGTCACCCTCTATCCGTTCGAGGATACTGTAGGCTCTCACGCGCCCTATGCCGACTGCATCGAGCAGATCGACATTGGCGGCCCGGCAATGATCCGCGCGGCGGCGAAAAACCACCACGCAGTTGCGATCGCCACCGACCCATCGCAGTACGCATCGATCGCTCAGGAGCTTGCGCAACACGGCGGCACAACTCTGGCCACACGACGGCGGCTCGCTGCGGAGGCCTTCGCCCGCACAGCAGCCTACGACGCGGCCATCGCGTCCTGGTTCGCCAGCCAGCAGGGCGACCTCTTCCCGCCTCGTCTGATCCTCCCCGGCGCCCTCCGGCAAAGGCTCCGTTATGGCGAAAACCCGCACCAGCAGGCCGCCTTCTACCTCACCGATGTCCGTCCCGGTGTGGCCACGTCCGTACAGGTGCAGGGCAAGGAACTCTCTTACAACAACATCGCGGACACCGATGCCGCCTATGAGTGCGTGGCTGAGTTCGACGACCCCGCGATCGTCATCGTCAAGCATGCTAATCCGTGCGGGGCGGCGGTCGCGCCCACCCTCGCCGAGGCGTGGGACAAGGCACTCCGTTGCGATCCCGTCTCGGCCTTCGGCGGCATCGTCGCCGCCAACCGCACGCTTGATCGCGCTGTAGCGGAGAAAATCGCGTCCATATTCACCGAGGTAGTGATCGCGCCCGATGCAACCGAGGATGCTAAGGCGGTGTTCGCCACGAAGAAAAATCTACGCCTGCTGCTTGCGGGGGGAGTGCCTGATCCCGCTGCGCCGGGACTTGTGGTACGCACCGTCTCGGGCGGCTTTCTTGCTCAGACTCGCGATGCCGCCCGCATCGACTGCACCAGCTTGCGTGTGGTGACCAGGCGTGAGCCGACGGAGCAGGAGCGCGCCGATATGATCTTCGCCTTCCGTATCGCCAAGCACGTGAAGTCGAACGCCATCGTCTACGCCAAGGACCTCGCCACGGTCGGCATCGGGGCTGGGCAGATGAGCCGGGTCGACGCTGCCCGCATCGCTGCCTGGAAGGGCACTGAGGCCGCGAAGCTGGCGGGCCGTAGCGAAAGCCTAGCGCGCGGGTCAGTCGTTGCTTCAGATGCGTTCTTTCCTTTCGCCGACGGGCTTATCGCTGCCGCCGAGGCAGGAGCCACTGCAGTGATCCAGCCCGGCGGCAGCGTGCGCGATGCTGAGGTGATCGCTGCCGCCGACGAGCGGGGGTTAGCGATGGTGTTCACCGGCACGCGGCACTTCCGCCACTGATACGCGCGGCAGCTGGAGGCTAGGTCGAGGCGCAACTCGCTTTAGGGCTCAGGCTCCTCCTTCTCGTCGCCGTTGCCTGGGGTTGGAGGCTCGTCGCCACTCGGCGCAGGGCCGTCCCCCCTGGGGTGCCATCGGCTTAGGTCTCGCACTGCCATTCGGGCTTGCCGCGCTCATTCTCTGCGTGCCAGTGCTGGGCTCCGCGCTTGGCCAGATTGGCAGCGGCATCAACTCCCTGCAGCGTGCAACGGAAGCGGGAATGTCCTTCGTCTTCGGCTATTTCGGCGAAGGCCCCCTTCCCTTTGCCGAGACCACGCCGGGTGCCTCCTTCATCCTCGCCTTCAGAGCTCTGCCGCTGATCCTGGTCGTCGGTGCGCTTCCGGCCCTTCTCTACCGGCTCGGCGTGCTGCCGTTCCTGGTCGGCGCGCTTGCCCGCCTGCTGTGCCGCCGCTTTGGGCTCTCGGCCACGGCTGGCTTCGCCCCCGCCGCCAACGTGTTCGTGGGCATGGTCTAGGCCCCCTTGCTCGTCCGTCTTTCGCTCGCCGGGCTATCGCGGGCCGAACTCTTCGTGGTGATGACGGCCGGGATGGCAACGAACAGCGGCAACACGCTCGCTATCTACGCTGTCTTCCTGCGCGAGGCCCTGCCCGATGCAGCGCGGCCCGTGCTCACCGCGAGCGTGATCAGCGCGCCTGCCGCGGTGCTGGTGGCGCGACTGATGTTGCCAATCGACACTGCAGTCGATCGCGGGCCCGAAGCTGCGCCACCGCAGCGTTAGGCGACCTCGATGGAGGCGATCGCGCGCGGCACGGCGGAGGGGCTCGCGATCACGTTCGGCGTAATCCCTTCCCTGATTGTCTTCATCCCCCCTCTTTGCGCTCGCCAACCAGGCCATCGTGCCGTGGACGGGCGACACGCTGCAGCCTTGGGCGGGTGTTGCCATGCGCCCAGTTACCTTGCTCCTTGGTATCCGTGGGCGGAGAGTGCGAAAGCCGGGCGCCTGTTTGGGCTCAAAACATTCTCAAGGAGTTCGTTGCCTATCTCGAGTTGGCGCGCGTCATCGACACGATGTCGGAATGAAGAGGGATCATCCTTGCCTATGCGCTCCGTGGCGTCGCCAACCCAGGCAGCCTCTGCATCATGCTGGGCGGGCTGATCACGCTCGTGCCCGACTGGCGCGACGACATCGCGCGTCTCGGCCTGCCAGCGGTGGTGGCGGGAACGATCGCCTCCCTGATGACGCAGGCGGCGGTCTATGTGCTGACAGCGGGCTCAGAGGTCAGACCGGACGGCGCGCGCGCAACGCGGCGGCGAGCGTGCCATCGTCGAGCGCGCCCAATTCGCCGCCGATGGGCACACCGTAGGCCAGCCGCGTGATCGTGACGGGAAAGGCGGCGAGACGGTCTGCCACCCAGTGTGCTGTCGCCTGGCCGTCCACCGTGGCCGAAGTGGCGAGGATGACCTCGGTGACGTTGCCGGAGGCCACGCGTTGCAACAGCGGATCGATGCGGAGATCGTCCGGACCACGGCCAGCCAGCGCGGAAAGCGTGCCACCCAGCACGTGATACGTACCGCGATGCGCACGCGCACGCTCGATCGCCCACAGATCGCCCACCGTCTCGACGACGCAGATCACCCGCCCATCACGCGACGGATCGCTGCAGATCGAGCAAGGATCGGTACTGTCGAGATTGCCGCAGAGGGAACAGGGGCGAATCTTGGCCGCCGCCGCCTCTAAGGCTAACACCAGCGGCCCAAGCAGGGTTTCGCGTTTCTCGACCAGAGCCAGCGCTGCACGCCGAGCGCTGCGGGGCCCCAAGCCAGGCAGCCGGGCCAGAGCTGCGATCAGACGCTCCAGTTCCGCGCCCATGCCCCAACGATCTCTCCCAACAGCGACGACCGGTGGTCAGCGCATCGGCAGGGTGCCGAGCGTGCCAGAGGCCGGAGCGAGCCCGCTTGGTGCCATCTGCAAGCCGGGCTGCGGCGCCGAAGGCGGCGGCAGGGGCTGCCTCTCGACCCCGCCAACAGCGGTAGCCCGCACCGCGCCATCCGGGGCCAGCATGGCACGCAACGCCCGCCGCACCTGGAACTCGAACTCGACATTCAGCCCCTGTGGGTCGTCCATGGCGCTGACCAGCATCTCGTGCCAAAGCGCCTCGCGCGCCGCGAGCGAGGTGCCTTCCGCCACGGTGCGCCTGCGCGTCACCGTCGCCTGCGCTGAACCTGACCCTCCAGGCGCGCCTTCTACCTCAAGCCTGACGGAGAGGGTGAGCGTGTAGCGCTCACTTTGTTGCGTGGTGAACAGGGCGCCAACCCCGCCCTCGCGTGGCAGGCGCTGTTCGATCAGCGATGCCTCGAGGATGACGGCGCGTGCCTTGCCCTGCCGGCCCCAAGCCTGCACACGGTCCTCGAGCATTCGTCGCACCGCGACGCGGGGCTCGATCGGCGCGCGATGATCGACGTGCGGGGGTGCGCGGGGCGGCACCCATGCCTCGACGATCTCGACTTCGGCGACATCGAGCCGAATGGGGAGAAGGTGCGAATAGTCAAAGGGTCGCAGCACGGGCCTCGGCGGATCTGCCGGCGCTGCACACCCGGCCAAGACGGCGCAGACAGCGGCGAAGACAGTGCGACGCGGGGACGGCATCAGCGGAAGACAATGCGACTCGGGGACGGCATCAGCAGAGGACAATGCGACGCAGGCACGGCATCAGCGACAGAGTGCTTGGTCCGGTTCAGGCCGAGCCGCTCACGGCTGTCACATCGTCGCGGGCGAAGCGGAAGTCAACGTTGCAGAACTCGCAGGTGACGGTGATCGTGCCGTCCTCAGCCATTTCGTCGAGGTCGGCCGCATTGAACCCCGCCAGCACGCGGCCGATACGCTCGCGCGAACAGCGGCAGCCGAAGGAAAGCGGCTTCGGTGCCTGGGCACGCGGGGCGAACTCATGGAACAAGCGCCACAGCAGCCGTTCGGCGGGCAGGCTTTCATCGAGAAGCTCCTCCAGCGTGACCGACGCGGCGAACATCGCTGCCTGACGCCAGGCCTCGTCGTCCTCCTCCGAAGTGCGGTGACGCCCCTCGCCGCCGGCGAAGGCCAGTCGTTCGCAGAGCAGCGCCGCAGCGCGCCAGCCCGCCGCGGTGGGCGCCGCCGCCAGCACCACCGACGCCTCCAGCTGTTGGCTGACCGAGAACCAAGTAAGCGCCAGGTCAGCCAGCGTCTCGCCCTCAAGCGGCACGATGCCCTGATAGCGGTCCATGCCCGGTCCCTGGTCGAGGGTGAAGGCTAAATGTCCATGGCCAAGCAATGCAGCCGCAGACGGCAAAGGGCCGAGGGCCTCGACACCGGCGCGAGTAGCGCGCGCGTAACCCCGCAAAGCGCCCTGGCCCGTGCAGTCCGCGAGCAGCATGTCGACAGGGCCTGACCCGCGCGCCTGCAGCGAGAATGAGCCCTCGAACTTCAGCGCCGAAGCAAGCCCAGCGGTCAGCGCCAACGCCTCACCCAGCAGTCGCGCCACCGGTTCGGTGAGGTCGTGGCGCGTGAGCAAAGCGTCCGCGAGGGGGCCGAGGCGAACGAGCTGCCCGCGCACCGGAGCCCCTTCAAGATAGAAGGGACGAACCGCAGCCGGAACGGTTAGGATCGGCGGCGGCGTGCGCGCACGAGGGGAAGAGGCGAACGCGCTCACCGCCGAGCCGAGCCAGGTTCGAGACACCACGCCAGCACGCCGGCCTGCGCGTGCAGACGATTCTCCGCCTCATCCAGCACGACCGACTGCGCTCCGTCGAGCACGCCATCAGTCACCTCCTCGCCGCGATGCGCTGGCAAGCAATGGAGGAAGATGGCGCCGGGCGCGTGGCTCATCAGCGCTTCGTTCACCTGGAAAGGACGAAGCAGCTTGTGCCGGTTCGTGCCAGGCGCATCACTCATGCTGACCCAAGCGTCGGTTACCACCGCGTCCGCACCTCGCACCGCCGCGACCGGATCCTCAGTGAGTTCGATCGTCGCCCCCTCGGCGCGCGCCCAAGCGATCAGCTCAGCCGGCGGGCGCAAACTCTCTGGTGTCGCCAGACGCAGCGTGAAACCGAAGCGGGCGGCGGCATGGATCCAGCTGCGCGCCACATTATTGCCATCCCCGCACCAGGCGATCACCCGGCCGGCGATCGGGCCCTTGTGCTCCTCAAAGGTCATCACGTCCGCCATGATCTGACACGGGTGCGACTGGTCGGTGAGACCATTGATCACCGGCACGGTGGCGGCAGCAGCGAGTTCGGCAAGCTTTGCCGCACTGTCCGTGCGCAGCATGATGGCGTCCACATAGCGGGAGAGCACGCGGGCGGTATCAGCCACCGTCTCGCCGCGACCGAGCTGCATCTCCTTCGCGCTCAGCACCACCACGTCGCCGCCGAGCCGGCGCATGGCGACCTCGAAGCTGACGCGTGTGCGTGTCGAGGGCTTCTCGAAAATCAAAGCGAGGGTGCGGCCGGTGAGCGGGCGGCTGGCGGCTGGCCCCTCGCCGCGCTTGAACGCTGCGCCCAGCTCGAGGATGCGACGCAAAGTGGCGCGGTCAAGCGCGGAGACGTCGAGGAAGTGACGCGGCGGCGTTGCTGTCGCCGTCGTCGGCAGCGTGGGGGGTCGGAGGGCGGGCCGCGGGTTCATTGCCCTCATGCGGCAGCCACAGGCTCGGGCAGCGATGCGCGCAGCCGGACGAGCGCGCGATCCAAAAGATCGACCGCCTCGTCGGCCTCCGCCTCGGTGATAATGAGGGGCGGTGCGAGCCTGAGCACGTTCTGCCCGGCGGCAACCGTCAGCAGGCCCTCGGCGAGGGCCCGCTCCTGCAAGTCCGTGTTGGTGGCGGGCTCGCGCAGCTTCAGGCCGAGCAGGAGCCCCGCACCGCGCACCTCTTCGACCAGGTCGGCGTGGCGGTCCTTGAGCGCAACCAGGGCGCGCCAAAGGTGGCGCGCGACGCGATCGACCCGCTGGAGAAACCCAGGCGCGAGGATGATGTCGAGCACCGCGTTCCCCGCCGCGCAGGCCAGCGGGTTGCCGCCAAAGGTTGTGCCGTGGCTGCCCGGCTTCAGGTGCTTCGCCACGTGCTCCTTGGCCAAAATGGCGCCGAGGGGAAAGCCGCCGCCGATGCCTTTAGCGGCGGACATGACATCGGGCTCGATGCCGGCCCATTCATGCGCCCACAGCCTGCCAGACCGGCCCATGCCGATCTGCACCTCATCGAGGCCGAGGAGAAGACCGAACTCGTCGCAGGTGGCGCGGAGAGCGCGCAGGAACTCGAGCGTGGCCGGCCGCACGCCACCCTCGCCCTGAACAGGTTCGACAATGATGCCGGCGGTGGCGGGCGTGATAGCGTCGCGCACCGCGTTCAGGTTGCCGAACGGCACCTGGTCGAACCCATCCACCTTCGGCCCAAAGCCCTCGAGGTATTTCGGGTTGCCGGTGGCGGCCAGCATGGCGAGCGTGCGGCCGTGAAAAGCACCCTCGAAGGTGATGATCCGCCAACGTTCCGGCCGGCCGGTTTCGGCCATGGTCTTGCGCATCGCTTTGACCATGCCCTCGTTCGCCTCCGCCCCTGAGTTACAGAAGAAGACGCTGTCGGCGAAGGAGGCGTCAACGTGCCGCGCAGCCAGCCGTTCCGCCTCGGGGATGCGGTAGAGGTTGGAGACGTGCATCACCCTGCCCGCCTGTTCGCAGATGGCCTGCACAAGGTGCGGGTGCGCGTGGCCAACCGCGTTGGTCGCGATGCCGGAGCTGAAGTCGAGAAAGCGTCGCCCGTCTGTCGCCCACAGGCGCGCGCCTTCACCCCGCTCGAAGGCGAGGTCGGCGCGGGCGTAGGTCGGCATCAAAGGCGGGATCACGGGCGGTCCACCATCCTTCTCAGGGTTCGCCCCGCGAAGCCGCGGGGAAGCCAAGACTGTGGGTCGGCAGGGGAGCGAAGTCAAATGACGGGGGGATGGAACCGGCTCGCAGCGGGCGCGGGGCAGCTGCCAACTGGGCGTCGTTTACCTCGTGTTGAGGGGGTGGTGCGAGACTTCTCCATACCGCGAAGGGAAGAAAGGGGTACCACCGGCCCATGATCGCGCTCGAACGCCTCCGCAACGCCATCGGCTCAGGCCAGGCCAGCACTGCGCCGATGGCCGGGCTCACCGACCGCGGCGGCGGATCTGACGGCGGCCTCGCATCATTTCTCGATGCCCTGGCGCGAGGCGCGTACAGCGCCGCGGCCCCGGCTGGGCCGCAGGGGGAAGCCTGCGCACGCCTTGCCTCCTCACTGGCCCGGGGGGCGGCGGAGAACGCAGCGGAAATCGTGGAAACCGCCATCTCCGCGAACGAGATCGGCATCGTCGCCGCCCGCCTGGTTGCTCCGGCGAAGGGCGTCAGTGAAAGCGCCGCCGCGATGGCCGCTGCCACCCAGGAGATGGTGGCAACCGTCGGCAGCATCGATCAGTCGGCCCGTTCGGCGGCCCAGTCTGCTGAGGAGGCGGAGGCCTCCATGCGCGCGAGTGTCGCCCAGACGCGGGCGACCATCGAGGCCATCGAAGAGCTCGCCCGCCTGGTGCAGACCAACGCAGCCGAGGTGCGCGAGCTGGGCAAAGCGTCAGAGGAGATCGGCGGCATCGTCGAGGCGATCGAGCGCATCGCGGCGCAGACCAGACTTCTGGCGCTGAACGCGACCATCGAGGCGGCGCGGGCTGGGGAGGCAGGGCGCGGCTTTGCGGTGGTGGCGAAGGAGGTGAAGACGCTGGCGCAGCAGACAGCGCACGCGACTGAGGATATCCGCCGCCGAATCGATGGCCTCCTGTCCCGCGTCGTTGCGGTGGTCGAGAGCATGAGCCGCTGCGACGAACACGCACGCGAGGGGCGGGCGCGGATGGAACGGCTCGGCGAAGAGGTTATGGCCGGCGGCGAGCGCATCGTTTCCGCCACGCGCAGCATTCGCGAGATCGCGGTGGCCGTCTCACAGCAGTCGCAGGCGACGAACGAGATCGCGCAAAGCATCGGCAAGGTGGCTGCGATGGCGCGCGAAACCGCGGCCTCGGTCGAGGACATGGCGAATTCGTTCGATCGCCTCGACGCCGCGATCGGCCGTCAGCTGCAGCGTGCCGCCTCGGCCGAGTTCCCAGAAAAGGTAATCATCCTCGCCAAGGCCGACCACGTCATGTGGAAACGGCGTCTGATCGCGATGGCATCGGGGCGGATGAAACTGCGGGCGGACGAGCTTTCCGACCACCGCTCCTGCCGGCTCGGCAAATGGTATTACGGTGAGGGTTCGAAAGCATTCCGCTGCGAACCGGCGTTCGTCGAACTAGAGGAGCCGCACCGCAAGGTGCACGAGCACGGCAGGGCGGCGGCACGGTTGTTCGCCGAGGGCCGCACCGATGAAGCCTTGGCCGAGATTGCCGCAGTGGAGGCGGCCTCGGCCGAAGTGCTGCGCTTGCTAGAAAGCTTGCAGCTTCGCAGCCGGGCCCTTGTTGGGGCGAGCTGACGGTCAAGGGCAGAATCCCGAAGGCAGGATCGCGAACGCCTTCTTGAGTTGCGATGGCGGGCCCATCCCCGGATGGCATCGCTAGCCTCGATAGGGTTGGGGCCACCTCCACAAGCGGCGAGCTGGGCCGGTGAAGGGGGCTGACCTACGACGCCTAAGTTGCACAGCCGCACAGGCCGCCCCATTCCAGCCCGACACCCTAGGCCAGCTTCCGGCCAGAAGGGCGCCCTTAGCGCAAGGCGCGGATTTGGCTTGCAGGAGCGCCCCGCCCTTCGGAATGGGCGGAGCCTTCCGAGCACAGCACCAACGGGACCACTCATGGCATGCCGCGGGAAAGGGCCATCCCCTCGCCCAGCCCTCGTTCCTCGCGTAAAAACAGGACGATGATTCTCTCCGGTTCGGCAAAACTGGCTGGCGTGCTCGGCTGGCCGGTGGCGCATTCGCGCAGCCCGCGCCTGCACGGGTTCTGGCTGGAACGGCATGGCATCGACGGCGCCTATCTTCCGCTGCCCATCCGTCCCGACCGCTTCGCCAACGCCGTGCGGGCCCTGCGCGACCTCGGCTTCCGAGGCGGCAACGTCACTCTCCCGCACAAGGAAGCCGCTATCGCCGTCTGTGATCGCGTCAGTCGCAGCGCCCAGCGCGCCGGTGCGGTCAACACGCTCATCTTCGAAGCCGATGGCGCAATCGTAGGCGACAACACCGATGGTTGGGGTTTCCTCGAGTCGCTTCGCTCTGCCTTACCCGACCTCAGTTTCGTCGGCCAAACGGCAGTTGTGCTCGGAGCGGGGGGGGCGGCGCGCGCGATCGCCGCTGCGCTGCTCGATGAGGGCGCGCAGGTTGCCCTGGTGAACCGAACGCCCGAGCGGGCCGAGGCGCTGGCCAGGGCTTTGGGAGGCGCGATTGTGGCCTATGCCTGGGAGGCACTGGACGCCCTCCTGCCCGCCGCGGATCTGCTGATCAATGCCACCACCTTGGGCATGAAGGGTATGCCGTCTCCGGCTCTGCCTCTCGAGCGGCTGCCTGACCGCGCGATCGTTACCGACATCGTCTACGTGCCGCGCCGAACAGGTCTTCTGCGGGCGGCGGAACGGCGCGGTCTACGCACGGTCTGCGGTCTGGGTATGCTTCTTCATCAGGCCCGGCCAGGCTTCACCGCCTGGTTTGGCATCGCCCCCGTGGTTGATGCCGAGCTTGAAGCGTTCATCTCCTCCGACATCCCCGAGACCGACGAGGGCGAGTGATCGTCATCGGCCTCACAGGCGGCATCGGCATGGGCAAGTCGACAGCGGCCAAAGTATTCCGCCGCCTGGGCGTGCCGGTGCACGACGCTGATGCCACTGTGCATCGCCTCTATGCGAAGGGCGGGGCAGGCGTGGCGGCGGTTGCCCAACTGGTGCCGGAGGCGGTGGTGGGCGGCGCGGTGTCGCGGGAGGTGCTGCGCGAACGCGTTTTGGTCGACCCGTCCCTGCTCGGTCGGCTTGAGGCGGCAATCCACCCCTTGGTGCGGCGTGAGGAGGCGCGCTTCCTCGCCACGTGCCGGCGCGCGCGCCGCCCGCTTTGCGTGCTTGACATACCGCTGCTGTTCGAGACCGGAGCTGACCGCCGGGTCGATCTCGTCCTCGTTGTCACCGCCCCGCCGGCGGTGCAAAGGGCACGCGTGCTCGCCCGCGGTGGCATGACGGAGGATCGGTTTCGCGCCATTCTTGCCCGACAGATGTCGGATAGGGCGAAGCAAAGGCGTGCCGACATGGTTCTGCGCACGGGGCTGTCGCGCCACTTTGCCCAGGCATGCATTCGGCGACTGGTGGCTGGGCTGAGGGCGGGCGGCATGCTCCGGGTGCGGCGGCAGAGGGGCAAACGCTGATGAGCGGGCGCGAGGTTTTGCTGGATACAGAAACAACCGGGCTCGACCCCCTGGCTGGCCACCGCATCCTCGAGATCTGCTGCCTTGAGTTGCGCAACCATGTACCAACGGGGCGGGTGCTGCATCGGCTGATCGACCCCGGCCGCGACATCGATCCAGAAGCAGAACGGATCCATGGCTTTACTCGCGCGGCACTAATTGGCAAACCCGCCTTTGCCGAGATCGTCGATGAGCTGCTGGCCTTTCTCGGTGACGACCCGATCGTGGCGCATAACGCCCCCTTCGATCTCGCTTTCCTCAACGCGGAGCTCGCTCGGCTCGAACTGCCACCGATCGCCAGCACCCGTGCGATCGACACGGTGAAGCTCGCGCGCGAGCGGTTTCCTGGGCTTCCAGCCAGCCTCGACGCCTTGTGCCGCCGTTTCGGTATCGACACATCGATGCGAACCACGCACAACGCGCTGCTCGATTGCCAGCTGCTGGCCGAGGTCTATCTCCAACTTCGTGGCGGACGGCAGCCCGGGCTCGGCCTTGCCTCACCGTCACGGCTTCGCCTGCACGCGATCCCCGCCGCCTCCAACGAGCACCGCACGCCGCGCTTGATCGTGCCGAGCGAGAAGGAACTCTCTGCACACTGCGCCTTCATCTCAAGCATCCCGAATGCGCTGTGGGCGCGGGTTCTGCCTAAGCTCTACAGCCCGGAAGCGAGCCGCTGACAGGGCTCAGCAGCGCTCAGGTGGAACGGTTTCGATGGCGAAAGCCAGCAAGCAGGCACCGAAGCGGTCGGCGAAGCGCCAGCCCCCGCCAACGAAGTGCCCTTCAAATCCCTCGGGCCGATCGATCAGAAGCACAGCGGCGAGCCGTGGTGCCATGCGTTCGCGCACGATCCGCGCCCGCCCGTCGGGGTCGAGCATAAACGGATCGTTCGTGAACTGGACGAAGGCGAGGCGCGCAGCGGGCGCATTCGTTCGCGCGGCGATGGTGCGGAGCTGATCGTTCTGTGCCAGCAGGTTCGTCGAACCGCCCTGGCCGTGCGCCGCCGGCGCGATCGCGATCGCGACATCGACAAGGCCGGGTTGATCCAGCACCTGCAGCGCGTTCCAACCGCCGCGCGACTGTCCGCCCACCACGATGTGGCGATACCCGAGGGCGCGCAGACGGGCGAGCCCGTCGCGCAGCCAACCTGCTGCACGCTCCGCCTCGTCGCTGTTCGGATGACGGTCGAAGCGGAACACATCGTAACCGGCGAGATTGAACCGGCGCACCCAGGTCTGCGGCTGACTGCCCCGCGGGTCGGCATCCGCGCTGCGGCCGTGGCCGAACACGAGGGCGCCGCGAGCCTGCGCCGGACCTCGCCAGAGATATCGCTTGTCCGGCACGATCTCCCAGCCGATGCCGCCAATACCAACGGCGCTTGGCGGTTCCTGCGGCTGCGACCACGGCCGGGCGCGGTCGACGATGGCGAGATCGACCGCGATTAAGCGGCACTCCGCCCCCGCCCGCTGCGCGCAGTTCCGCAGCGCCGTCTCTTTCGCCTCCTCAAGCGAGCGGTGGTTCCAGGCCGCGCCGAAGGCCCCGCCTGGCCCGACCGCGAAGGCGCGATGCACATTGAAGGTGATGAAGCGGGCCCAGAGAGCCCGCGCTTCCGTCGACAGGCCCGGCGGGCCAGCGGGGTCGGCGATCGGCGGCAGCTGTCCGCCTGCCTGCCCACTCCAGGTGCCGAACGCCACCACCAGGCCAAACAGCGCCCCGGCCTTGTGCCACGCTTTCCTCGCTGGCATGGTCCCCCCTCCTCGAAACGCACACCCCATTCCACACATGCGCAAACCGGTGAAGAAAGTCGTCCTCGCCTATTCGGGCGGGCTCGATACCTCCGTCATCCTGAAGTGGCTGCAAACGACGTACCAGGCGGAGGTGGTCACCTTCACCGCCGACCTGGGCCAGGGCGAGGAGCTCGGCCCCGCGCGCGACAAGGCGCGGCTACTCGGGATCAAGGAGGAGAACATCTTCATCGAGGACCTGCGCGAGGAGTTCGTGCGCGACTTCGTCTTCCCGATGTTTCGCGCCAACGCTCTCTATGAGGGCGTCTATCTCCTCGGCACCTCGATCGCGCGGCCGCTGATTGCCAAGCGCCAGATCGAGATCGCCGAAGCGGTCGGTGCAGATGCAGTGGCGCATGGGGCAACCGGCAAAGGCAACGATCAAGTCCGGTTCGAACTTTCCTATTACGCGCTTAAGCCCGATGTGACGGTGATCGCACCCTGGCGGGAATGGGAGCTCACCTCGCGCACGGCCTTGCTCGACTTCGCCGAGAAGCACCAGATCCCTATCAGCAAGGACAAGCGCGGCGAAGCGCCGTTCAGCGTGGATGCCAACCTGCTGCACTCCTCCTCGGAAGGAAAGATCCTCGAAGATCCGGCGGTCGAGCCAGATGAGATCGTCTATCAGCGCACCGTCTCGCCGATGAGCGCGCCGGATCGCGTCACCGAAATCGCAATCGACTTTGAACGCGGCGATGCGGTGGCCTTGAACGGCGAACGTCTTTCTCCCGCCACTCTGCTGACGCGCCTGAATGCGCTCGGAAAGGAGAATGGCATCGGCCGGGTCGATCTGGTCGAGAACCGTTTCGTCGGCATGAAGAGTCGCGGCGTCTACGAGACGCCGGGCGGCACCATTCTGCACGTGGCGCACCGCGCGATAGAGAGCATCACGCTTGATCGCGAAGTCGCGCACCTGAAGGACAGCCTGATGCCCCGCTACGCCGAACTCGTCTACTACGGGTTTTGGTTCGCGCCTGAACGCCGCATGCTGCAGGCTGCGATCGATGCTAGTCAGGAGCACGTCACCGGGCGGGTACGGCTGAAGCTCTACAAGGGCAACGTGATCGTTTCGGGGCGCGAGAGCCCGCACAGCCTCTATGCTACGCGCTACGTCACCTTCGAGGACGATGCTGGCGCCTACGACCAAAAGGACGCGGAAGGGTTCATTCGCCTCCAGGCGCTGAGGCTCAGGCTGGGTGCTATGGCAGGGCGGCGCGGCGGAGCTCTGTAGCGACCGTAGCGTTTTAGCGCGAAGCGAACCGATACTTTTCCGCTCACAACAACCCCCGCACAAGGCGGGGGTGGTGAGGCCAATGGTCCGCGGGAGGCCCAGCCCGCACCTCGTGTGGACCCTTCGTTTTGCTTGCAGCAAGCAGCCCTCGAACCGTAGAGCGTTGGGTCGCTCTGCCGCGAGGGCTTGAGCCACACCGAGTATCGCTACAGACCTGATTTTGAAGCGTTTGGAGCCATCGGTCAAGGGAGGCCTTGGTGCGGACAATCTGGGGTTTTGATCTCGGCGTAGCGTCAGTCGGTTTCGCTGTCCTGCACTGCAACCATGAGCAAACCCAGGACGGCGCGGGTAAGATCCTCGCCCTTGGGGTGCGAGCCTTTACCGAGACGCGCGACGAAAAGAGCAAGGAGCCGCTGAACGCAGAACGTCGCAGCAAAAGGCTCATACGCCGCCAAACGCGGCGACGTCGCTGGCGGCGAGTGCATCTGCGTGAAGTCTTGGCCCAAGCAGGCCTCCTGCCGGCCGCTGACGCCACACCGCCGCCTGGGCAAGATCCATATGAATTGCGCGCTCGCGGTCTCGTCGGTCCGCTGAGCGCCGAAGACGCCGGCTGGGCGATCTTCCATCTGCTCAAGCGGCGCGGTTTCCAGGGCAGCCGCAAGGTCGCGCCTGGACAGAACGTGGCCGAAACCGACGAAGAGCGGGAAGCCCAAGAAAAAGCACAGGCGCTGGCCGCGCGGCTCGGCGGTCGCCCCCTCGCCGCCTACCTCCAGTCAGACGATCACCTGAAACCAAACGGTCCGAACCTTGCGCCATGGGACTTAGCGCGCCGCCGCGCCGTGGGCCAAACGCGCGACATGGTGCGGCAGGAGTTCGAAGCGCTTTGGGCAGAGCAAGCACGTCACAATCCATCATTGTTCACGCCGGAACTGAAATCTCGTGTCGAGACAATTGCTTTTGCGCAACGTCCAACGTACTTCCACGCGTCCTCCTATGGCGAGGATAATCTCGAGCCAGGCGAACCGCGCGCGCTGAAAGCGCACTGGCTGGTGCAGAGGTTCGAAACCCTGCAACTGATCAACGCTCTCAGACTTGAGGGTGGCAACCAGAGGCCGCTTGACCAGGAAGAACGCGCCAAAGCGCTCAGTTATCTCGAGCGTACCGCCAAGCCGAGCTGGGCAGAGTTTCGTAAGGCCTTGGGGCTCGCTCCCTCAGATTATTTCACTCATGAACGCGGGGCTAAGCAGACGATACGCGGCAACGCGACCGAAGTCGCTTTGCGCGAGGCCCTCGGCCAGACATGGGATGCTCTTGAGACCCACGTGCGCGACACCATCCGCCGCGAGATCGGCCCGGCCTGGCATGCCATCCAATACCGCCCAACAAAAGGAGGCAGCGTCCTGGAAATCCGCGATTGGCAGGGCATCGCCTTGGAACGCGCGAAACTCGCCGAGCGCGCGCAGCGAGAGTGGGGCTTGAACCCTGAGGAAGCAGAACGCCTGGCCAAAATCTCCCTGCCAGAAGGCACCGCACGCCACAGCCTGAGGGCGATTGAACGGCTCATGCCTCACCTCGAAGCCGGCCTGACATACATGGAAGCCGTCGACCGCGAATATGGCGGTCGCCGCGAACCGCTCAATCCACTGCGCCTTCTGCCCGGCCCCAATGCCGGCGAATTGCACAAAATCACTGATCCGCGCGTGCGTGAGCGCATGCGCGCACTCCTTGCCGGCATTCGTAATCCAACGGTCCTGCGTACCTTGGGTGAACTGCAGAAAGTTGCGAACACGCTGCTCCGCACTTACGGGCGGCCTGATGTCATCCGCATCGAACTCGGGCGCGGGCTGAAGGAAGGAGCAAAACAGCGCAAAGAAGCTGACAAGGCGCAAGCCGAGCGCGAAAGGCTTCGCAACAAAGCCCGTGAAGAGATCCGCAAACTCGGCAAAGCGGCCGACGGACCGGAGGGCGAAGCGAATGTCCTGCGCTGGCTGCTCTGGCACGAACAGGGCGGCCGGTCGCCCTACTCGGGCGAACACATTTCGGCGACGGACATGCTCGACGCCTCCGTCACCCAAATCGACCACATCCTTCCCGTCAGCCGAAGCTTCGACGATTCGCAAGCGAACAAAGTGCTTGTGTTCGCCCGCGAAAACATCGAGAAAGCGCGGCGCACGCCATACGAATGGCTCTCGCCCGACAATGATCGCTGGGCGCACCTCACCAAGAAGCTTTGGCCAGACATGGTGAAAGGCGGTTGGCCGGACGCGAAGCGGCGGCGCTGCCTGAAGCCTGTGTTGGAAGACCCAGCGGACGAGGGGAACGAGTTCAGCGCCCGCCAGCTCGTCGACAGCCAATTCATGGCGCGTGTCGCGCGTGACTATCTCGGCCTTCTCTTCGGCGGCGGCCAAGCCGGCTTGAACGCGGTGCAGCCGGTGCCCAGCCGCGCCACCGCACTGCTTCGCCGCGCGTGGGGAGTGAATCTCGGCACGCTGCTCGACGGCGAAAACGCGAGCTCCCAAAAAACGCGGGACGATCTCCGCCACCACGCAATCGATGCCCTCGTCGTTGCGCTGACAGAACCATCCACAGTGCAGGCACTGTCACGCTGGTGGCAGTTGAAGGAACAAGGGATTCATCCGCCGCGTTTTGATCTCCCCTGGCCCGGCTTTCGCGAGGAGGTGAAGGCGAAGGTGGCAACCATC
>CALLUO010000047.1 GCA_938010425.1 uncultured Elioraea sp. | reverse complement strand
CTGTCACACCCGGCCGTGGCAGTGCTTGTATTTCTTGCCAGAGCCGCATGGGCAGGGAGCGTTGCGCGGCGTCGCGTGCCAGGTGGAGGGGTCTGCCGGGTCAACCCGAGTCTGCCGCGGGCGGGCAGGACGCGTTAGCACCGCTGTCCCGCCATTTCCCTCCGCCGGTTCGAGCGCGCCTGCCTGGCCAGGATCAAAGCGCGTCTCGTGCACCCCGCGCGAAAACAGGATGGGTTCGGGCGGCGGAGCGGGGGGAGCAAGCTCCACTCTGGCCAGAAGCGCAGTCACGCGCTCGCGCAGGTGCGCGAGCATCTGGTTGAACAGCACGAAGGCTTCTTGCTTATACTCGTTCAAGGGATCGCGCTGTCCATAGGCACGCAGCCCGATGCCCTGCCGCAGGTGGTCGAGCAGCAGAAGGTGTTCCTTCCATACCTGATCGAGCATCTGCAGCAGCACCGACTTCTCGATCTGGCGCATCAGGTCGGGGCCGAACTCCGCAGTCTTGCGCGCCATCAGCGTATCACCCGCCTTGATGATGCGGTCGCGGATGTCGGCGTCGTCGATGCCCTCCTCCTTCGCCCAGTCCTCGATCGGCAAATCGAGGTTAAACAGGCGCTGCACATCGGCCTTTAGCCCGGCAGCGTCCCACTGTTCGGGCATGGCGTTCTCGGGAATTCGCTTAGCGACGATGTCCTCGATCACCTCATGACGCATCTCGACAATGGTAGCGGAGACGTCGTTCGCCTTCATGAACTCGCGCCGCTGCGCGTAAACCTCGCGGCGCTGGTCGTTCATCACGTTGTCGTACTTGAGAAGGTTTTTGCGCATATCGAAATTGCGCGCTTCCACCTTCTTCTGCGCCTTCTCGAGCGCCTTGTTGATCCAAGGATGGACGATCGCCTCGCCTTCCTTAAGCCCCAGCCTCTCAAGCATGCCCCCCATGCGGTCGGAGCCGAAAATGCGCATCAAATCATCCTCAAGCGAGAGGAAGAATTTCGACTCGCCCGGATCGCCCTGGCGGCCCGCCCGGCCGCGGAGCTGGTTGTCGATGCGTCGGCTCTCGTGCCGTTCTGTGCCGACGACGTACAGGCCGCCGGCCTGTTTGACGATGTCGCGGTTGCGCGCCACCTCCTCGCGAATGGCAGCCGCACGAGCTTCCTTTTCGGGCCCGTCCGGCATTGCAGCGAGCTCGAGCCGGATGCGCATGTCGGCATTGCCGCCAAGCTGGATGTCGGTGCCTCGGCCGGCCATGTTGGTCGCCACCGTCACCGCGCCAGGCGCGCCGGCCTGAGCGATGATGTAGGCCTCCTGTTCATGGAAGCGCGCATTTAGCACACGATGCGGAATGTTCCGCTGTTTGAGCAGAGTGCTCACATGCTCGCTCTTCTCGATCGAGGTGGTGCCGAGCAAGACGGGCTGGTTTCTCGCCCGGCACTCCTCGATCAAAGCAATGACCGCATTATACTTCTCGCGCGCGGTCTTGTAGACCTCGTCGTCGTGGTCTTTGCGCCGTACCGGGACGTTGGTCGGGATCTCGACCACGGCGAGATTATAGATCTCGAGAAACTCGTCTGCCTCCGTTGCGGCCGTTCCGGTCATGCCGGCAAGCTTGGGATAGAGGCGGAAGTAGTTTTGGAAGGTTATGGAGGCGAGAGTTTGGTTCTCGGGCTGGACAGGCACGCCTTCCTTCGCCTCAAGCGCCTGATGCAACCCGTCCGAATAGCGTCGGCCTTCCATCATGCGCCCGGTGAATTCATCGATCAGCACGATCTTGTCGATGCCGTCGCGCGGGTCGCGCCGCACCACGTAATCTACGTCGCGGCGGAACAAAGTGTGCGCCCGCAACGATTGGTTGAGGTGGTGCACAATGGTAATGTTGGCGGAGTCGTAGAGATTACCCTCGCGCAGAATGCCGGCCTCACGCAGCATGCGCTCGGCCTGTTCCGTACCTTCCTCCGTCAGCGTTACCGTCCGGAACTTCTCGTCCTTCTCATACGTGGCCGGGTTGCGTACGAGCTCACGCACCACTGCGTCCACCTGGCGGTACAGCTCCGAGGAGTCGTCGGCAGGCCCGGAGATAATCAGAGGCGTGCGTGCCTCATCGATCAAGATCGAGTCGACCTCGTCCACGATCGCGTAATGGAAGTCCCGCTGGACCATGTCCTCGAAGCGGTACTTCATATTGTCGCGAAGGTAGTCGAAGCCGAACTCGTTGTTGGTTCCGTAGGTGATGTCGCAGGCGTAGGCCGCGCGCCGTTCTTCGTCGGTCAGCCCGTGCACGATGACGCCGACAGAGAGGCCAAGGAAGCGGTAAATCTGCCCCATCCACTCCGCGTCGCGGCGGGCAAGATAGTCGTTGACCGTAACCACGTGCACGCCCTTGCCGGTGAGGGCATTGAGGTAGGCGGGTAGGGTGGCGACCAGTGTTTTGCCTTCGCCGGTCTTCATTTCGGCGATCTTGCCTTCGTGCAGCACCATACCGCCGATCAGCTGCACGTCGAAATGGCGCTGGCCCAGCGTGCGCTTCGCCGCCTCGCGCACGGTAGCGAAGGCTTCGGGCAGCAGGTCGTCGAGCGTCTCGCCCTGCTCGAGCCGCTCGCGAAAGCGGATCGTTTGCGCAGCGAGTTCAGCATCGCTCAGCGACGCCATCTTCGGTTCAAGCGCGTTGATAGCAGGAACGCGCTTGCGGTAGGCCTTGAGTGCGCGGTCGTTCTGGGTGCCGAGGATGGCGCGGGCGAGACGGGCGAACATGCGATCAGGCGTCCTCGGGTTGCGTGCGGTTTCTTCCGCCGTCGGGCCGGCGATAGCGACCACCTCGCTGTGGCCTCGCCAGAGGCCATGCGGGCGTCGGGCCGGCAGGCACGTTACACAGAGTGCTTAGTCGCGCTGGCTTGGCAGCGTCAATGCACGGCTTCGCTACGCGACAGCAAAGCCCGATGGCGAAGCGCAGGGTCGCTGCCGGCCATCCTGGATCACCTTTCCGCAAATGCAGACTTGTGTAGGCACTGTGCCCGCCAGCGTGAGTTTTAGGGCCCCGGCTGCACACTTCTTTGCTGCGTCACCCGTGTTTTCGTTTTTTTGAGAGGCCCGCCCTGTTTGCGCCGTCTCTTAAATGACAACTGCACCTACACCTTGGCCCGGGTTTCGTATATGCGATGCTCACGCTCTGGCATGGGCGGGCCGCGACCAAAGCTTCGGTCGCCAAAGCGGCGCAGCACGATGCGTCGCCTTCACTTCCACTCGAAAGGTGCTCGCTTGCCTTGTGGAAGAGAAGCAAGCCGGTCCGTCGGCACGTGCTGGCGACGGCCGCGAACACGCGGGCCGCGTACGCGATCGCCAACCATCTCGGGCGTTTCAACGAGAGAGTCGCCTCCAGGGCTGAGCACGCCCTCAAGGGTTCCGCAAAGGCCGCCGCTTAGGCCGCGCGGTTCGGAAAAGGTGATTTTGCCTCTGTGCACAAAAGCGTGGCGGACGAGGCAGTCTTGCGACGGGCACGCACCGCCGTCCTCGTCGGCCCCGCGGCGCGCCGCCCCCCCTTCGTGGTCGTCAAAGCGCGCTCACCCGACAATCAGAAGCCCGCGCTTGGGGCTCTGGTTCGCGCGCGCTCTGTTTCGCGTGCTTTAACCGCAGCAAAGGTTGTCGCCCCGTCTCGTGCTCGTCATCGCGTGTCGTCAATGGCATGATCAATTACTGGCGAGGTCAGTCGTTTGCCGCTGTCGCCTTCGTCGCCGGTTGCGACGCCGTCTGCTGTCTATCTCGTTAACAACCTCTCCGCCCTCAACGCCGACCACGCGCATGCCGAAAAGTGCTATCGCCCCTGTGCTTCCGGTGCGGTTCGTCCGGAAACGGGCCTTGTTCTCACGCCGCTGTTCGGCGTGCTCACGCTGGTACTCGCGCACACCATCTCGATCATTTTCCATCTCGGCTTCTACGGCTTGCTCTCCAGCCTTAACTCGAGCGTGCTCAAACCCCGCCGCCGATCAACCTCTTCATGATTTCTGCTCTTTACGGGCTCCGAATGGTCGCTGCCGGGGGGAGCTCCGTGTCGAAGTGGCTGTTTGCCTTCGCGGAGTCTTTGGTTCTAAGCCTCGCTCTCATGAAGCGCGTCGCCGCACTGGGGGCGCGGGCGGAAAAGGCATACGTCGCTCAGCGCGGCTAGAGGGGCGGTGGGTGTGGGTTTCTGGCTCTGTTCGGTGTGGCTTCCGCCGTCTCAACCGCCAGCGTGCTGGCCCTCTTCATCCACTCGGCGCGTTGCGCGGAACGCTTCGCCTCGCCACCCCCTCTTGTTCGCCCTCGTCTTGCTGGCCCTGTTTTGGCTGTGCCGCGTGTGGCTTTCCACCACTTCGGGCTCCATAGTCGAGACCGCGATTGTGTACGCGGCGAAGGACTGCGCGATCTGGGCGGTCGTTGCGGCTTCCATTGACGTCTTGGGTGAGGCAGACCTTGCGGTCGGCGTCGCCCTGCACTGATCGCGCCGACACTAAAGACGTATCGAGGGAAGGTCTCGCCACGCTGACACGCCAGAGTGAGAAATCCGCCAGCGGTTTTTCCTAAGCCACGGTTTGGTGGTCAGACGCTCCGTCCTTAATCTTGCGACTCTGCACTGCTGGCCTCCCTTGGCTGGAGCAGCGGGCTCGCCACCCTGGCCTTCGCCGCCCTCTTCGCCTATGGGCCTCGTTTCCGCCATACGCTCGCGCCTTAGTCACGACGCGATCGCTGCCATCGGCTTCCCCGCCTTTTACACCGCGCTGCACCTTTTCTAGGTCGACGTTGTCTGCCTCTCCGCCGCCTTCCCAATCCCTCGCCCGCCGCTCTCATCGCTTGCACCGGGCCACGGCCTCGGCCAGCCCCTTCCGTTCGCGCTCGTCTTCCTTCTCATTTTGGGGGGCCCTACAGTCCAGTCCGGTACGCCAAGGCGGCCAACCTCGCCGTCCTCCTCGCCTCATCCCCCTCATCGGCGCCGAACCGAAGCGCCACACGGGTTTCGCCCCCTCGCCGCGCTTGCGACCCGCCTCGGCCCGGCCCATGATCAAGCCGCAGCGTTGCAACCGTAAGAGCCCTCCCATGCGCCGACACGCCGCGCTCGCCGGACTGCTGGCGACCAGCCTTCTTGCTGCCGTGAGCCCCGTGCCCGCTCAGCCCCAGCCCGCTGCGTCCGATCCGGTGGTGGCGCGCGTGGACGGAGCGGACATCCGACTGTCCGACGTCACCGAAGCGGCAAAGCGCTTGCCCGAACAGTTCCAGGGGATGCCGCCGCAGATCCTCTACCCTCTGGTGATCGACCAGCTCATCAGCGAAATGGTCCTCACCCAAGCAGGGCGGCGCGAACGGCTGCACGAGACGCCGGACCTGCGCCGCCAGCTTGCCCGGATCGAGGATCGCCTCATCCAACAGGCACTGATCGGGCGCGAAATCGACGCCAAGGTCACTGACGAAGTGCTGCGCGACCGTTACCGACGCGACATTGCCGAAAAACCCGCCGAGGCTGAAGTGCGCGTCCGCCACATCCTGCTCGCCACCGAAACGGAAGCCCACGCCGTGCTGGCTGACCTCGCGCGCGGGGCCGACTTCGCCACCCTCGCCCGCGAGCGAAGCCGCGGCCCTGGCGCTGCTGACGGTGGGGACTTGGGCTTCTTCAAGCGCGACGAAATGCCCGAAGCCTTCGCCGAAGCCGCCTTCGCCTTGGCCCCCGGGCAGGTTTCGCCCGCCCCAGTGCGCACCCAGTTCGGTTGGCACGTGATCAAGGTCGAGGAGCGGCGAGACGAGCCCCGACCGAGCTTCGAACAGGTGCGCGACGACCTCCGCCGCGCTGCCGCGCAGGAGGTGGCGGAGGCTCTGATCGAACGGTTGCGCGCTGCCGCCCGCATCGAACGGTTTGGCCTGGACGGTTCGCCGTTGCGCTGACCTCGCTCTGCCTTCCGCCGCCTGGCTCCGATGGCCCACGCCGTCTCGCCTCTCGCCATCCCGCTTCCCGCCCTGCCGCCGATCGCCGGAGTCACTCTTGCTGCCGGCGAAGCTGGCATCCGCTACCGCGGGCGGGACGATGTGATGATGATGGCATTCGCCCCCGGCACAACGGTCGCGGGTGTGTTCACGCGAAACCGTTGTCCAGGCGCACCGATCGATTGGTGCCGCACCGCTCTCATCTCCGGCCGCGCGCGCGCCCTCGTCGTCAATGCTGGCAATGCCAATGTCTTCACAGGCCAAGTCGGGCGCGAGGCCTGCGAACGCACTGCGCGCACTGCCGCCGACCTCCTCGGCTGCCGCCCGCGCGACGTGTTCCTCGCCTCGACGGGCGTGATCGGCCAGCCTTTGCCGGTGGAGAAGATCGAGGCCGCTCTGCCCGATCTCGCGCGCAGCCTCTCAGCGGATGGCTGGGCACGTGCCGCACGGGCGATCATGACCACCGATACGTTCCCGAAAGGGGCCGTGCGCACCGCATGCATTGGCAGCACGAGGGTTACCATCGTCGGCATCGCCAAGGGCAGCGGCATGATCGCGCCCGATCTCGCCACCATGCTCTGCTTCCTCGCCACAGATGCGAAAATCCCCGCCTTGGCTTTACAGCGCCTCCTCGCGCGCGGGGTGGAGGGCTCGTTCAACCGCACTACGGTCGATTCTGACACCTCGACCTCCGACACGGTGCTCTTGTTTGCCACCGGCCAGGCGAAGCACCCGCGCGTGCCCGTGGAAGGCGGCCCTCTGCTGCGCGATTTCGCCCGCGCGCTAAACGCTGTGCTGTATGAGCTCGCCCTCGCCGTGGTGCGCGATGGCGAAGGGGCACAGAAGCTCATCCGCATCGATGTCTCTGGCGCAGTGTCGCCGCGGTCAGCCAAACGTGTCGCTCTCGCCATTGCCAATTCGCCTTTGGTGAAGACGGCGATCGCGGGCGAGGATGCGAACTGGGGCCGCATCGTGATGGCGGTGGGCAAAGCCGGAGAACCGGCCGATCGCGACCGGCTTTCGGTCGCCATCGGCGGCGTGTGGATGGCGCGTAACGGCTCGGTTGTGCCCGACTACGATGAGACGCCTGTCGCTGAGCACATGAAAGGCCGCGAGATCGCGATCGCGGTCGATCTCGGCCTCGGCCGCGGGCGTGCCACTGTCTGGACCTGCGATCTGACCCACGGCTACATCGACATCAATGGCAGCTACCGGAGCTGACGTGCTGCGACCGGAGGCGGAGCACGGGGCGGCACTGGTGAGTAGCCGCCTCTGCTTGCGCCCCCTCCGTAGCGATGACTCTGCCCTGCTGCACCGGCTGATCAACGACTGGGACGTGGCGCGTCATCTCGGTTCCATCCCTTTTCCGTACCCACGCGCAGAGCTTGAGTCCTGGATCGCGCGCACAGCCGAGGATCGCGCCGCAGGCCGTGCCTGGCATTTCGCCATTGCGCGGCGCGAGGACGGTCGGCCGATCGGGGTGGCGGGTTTGACGCGCGAGGACGGGCGCACGGCACGGCTGGGCTATTGGATCGGTCGTGCCTTCTGGCGCAACGGCTACGCAAGCGAGGCCGCAGCACGCCTCGTTCGCCACGCTTTCGATGATCTCGGCTTCGAAACACTCGTTGCTTATGTCGCGGATGACAACGAAGCCTCCGTCCGCGTGCTGGAGCGGCTCGGCTTCCGTTTCACCCACGAGGCAGAGCAAGATTTCCACTCCCGCGGCGGTGCTTTTCCGGTGCGCTGGTTCCGACTTACGCGCACCGACGCACTGCGCGCTGCCGGTTTTGGCGCCGGTGCACCCGGCGTGGCGCGCCCGATTGTGCTGGTGGCCGCCGTCGCCTTGATCGATCCTGACGGACGCGTCCTCCTTGCCCGCCGCCCGGAGGGTAAGGCACTCGCCGGGCTTTGGGAATTCCCCGGCGGCAAGCTGCGCGAAGGGGAGACACCGGAGGCAGCGCTGATCCGCGAACTCGCCGAGGAACTGGGCATCGACGTCTCCGCCTCGTGTCTTGCGCCGTTTGCTTTCGCAAGTCATGCCTACGAAACGTTCCACCTGTTGATGCCGCTTTATCTCTGTCGGCGCTGGCGCGGGATGGTGAAACCGCTCGAAGGCCAGGAGCTCGCCTGGGTTAGGCCGAACCGGCTCGCCGACTATCCTATGCCACCGGCCGACATGCCGCTTGTTGCCATGCTGAGGGACTATCTATGACCACGCCTGACCCACGCCCAACCGCGGCCGTCGTCATCATTGGCGACGAGGTGCTGTCTGGTCGCACGCACGATTCCAATCTCCCCTATCTCGCGCGGCGGCTGGGCGAACTCGGCATTCGTCTGGTCGAAGCGCGCGTGGTTGCAGATCAGCAGCAGGCGATTGTGCGCGCGGTGAATGAGTTGCGGGCGCAGAATGACTATGTCTTCACCACCGGCGGCATCGGTCCGACTCACGACGACATCACCGCCGAGAGTATTGCCGCCGCGTTCGGCGTGCCCTGGGAGCGCAACGAGGAGGCATGGCGGATCCTGGCAGAGGACTATGCGAAGCGTGGCATCGATTTTAACGAGGCCCGCCAACGCATGGCGATGATGCCGCGCGGGGCGGAGCTCGTGCGCTGCGAAGCGGTCGCCGCCCCGGGCTTTCGCATTGGCAACGTGTTCGTCTTTGCCGGTGTGCCGCGCATCATGCAGTCGATGTTCGAAGCGGTGGCGCCAACCCTTGCTGGCGGCCCGCCCATGGTGAGCCGCACGGTACATGCGATCGGCGCGCTTGAGGGACAGATCGCGCGCCGGCTTGCCGCGATACAGGCGGAGCATCCGATGGTCTCAATCGGCAGCTACCCGTTCTATCGCGACCCGGGCGGCGTTGCGATTGTCGCGCGCGGCACAGACGGCGCGGCGGTGGACGCGGCGATCGCCGCCGTCAGCGCCATGTTTCGCGACTTCGGCTATGAACCGCACGAGGGCGAACCGCCCCCGGCCTGACCGCCTCCGGCCTCGCGCCCGGCGCTACCCCGCGCGCTTTGTTTAGTCGCCTGCGGCGGCGAGCTCCCGCTCGGTGCTAAGCGGCACTGGCAGATAGCGGACGAAATCCTTCGGCACGACCTGCCAGAATAGTTCGCGCTCACGCTCCCAGTCATTAAGCAGACCCGCAGCGAAGCGACTGTTGGTTTCCGCAATGTGGCGAGCAATCAGGTCGCGCAGCACGCCCTCCCAATGCGGATGCGCAAGCCGTTGCCACAGCACGTGCTCTGGGTTGATCCGCTTCGGCAACAGGTTCTCTGGGTCATACACAAAAGCTAAGCCGCCGGTCATACCGGCAGCAAAATTATCTCCGACAGAACCCAGGATCACGCAGGTGCCGCCCGTCATATATTCGCAGCCATTCGCCCCGCAGCCCTCGACGACAGCGATCGCACCTGAGTTGCGCACGGCAAAACGCTCGCCGGCCTGGCCGGCAGCAAACAGATAGCCCGAAGTCGCGCCATACAGCACAGTGTTGCCGATAATGGTGTTTTCGTTCGACCGCAGGTTCGACGATGGTGCCTGACGGACCACGATGGTGGCACCCGAGAGCCCCTTGCCGACATAGTCGTTGGCGTCTCCGAAAACCTCGAGCTTCAGGCCCTGCACCGCAAAGGCGCCGAGAGACTGTCCCGCAGAGCCGCGTAGACGCACCGTGATGTGGCCTGGGGCCAAGCCCTTCATGCCGAAGCGACGTACGATTTTCGAGGAAAGCTTAGCGCCAATCGCGCGGTAGGTGTTCCGGATGTTGTACTGCAGCTGCATCTTTTCCCCGTCTTGGAAGAGAGGGGCGGCATCGGCAATCATTTGGGCATCCAGGGTGTCGGGAACCTCATTGCGTCCCTGCAGCGTGCAGTAGGGCGCGTAAGGCCCGGGGTCTGCCTGGACGAGCAGAGGGTTAAGGTCCAGATCGTCGAGATGCTCGCCGCCACGCGACACCTGCTGCAGGAGGTCGGTGCGACCGACCACTTCCTCGAGCCGGCGGAACCCTAGGGAGGCAAGGATCTCGCGCACCTCCTCAGCGATGAAGGAAAAGAGGTTGATCACTTTCTCCGGCGTGCCCTCGAACTTCGCGCGCAGCTTCTCGTCCTGCGTGCAGACGCCAACAGGGCAAGTGTTGGAATGGCACTGCCGCACCATGATGCAGCCCATGGCGATCAGAGACGCGGTACCGATGCCGAACTCTTCCGCCCCCAGCATGGCTGCGATGACCACGTCGCGCCCGGTCTTGATGCCGCCATCGGTACGCAGCTTCACGCGGTGGCGCAGCCGGTTCAGCATCAAGACCTGGTGCGTCTCGGACAGCCCCATCTCCCACGGCGAGCCCGCGTACTTGATCGAGCTCTGCGGGCTGGCGCCGGTGCCACCCACATGCCCGGAGATCAGGATCACATCCGCCATCGCCTTTGCCACCCCGGCAGCGATGGTGCCGATGCCAGATCGGGCAACGAGCTTCACGCACACCTGCGCATCAGGGTTAATCTGCTTGAGGTCGTAGATGAGCTGGGCGAGGTCCTCGATCGAGTAGATGTCGTGATGCGGCGGTGGGGAGATCAGCGCGATTCCCGGTGTTGAGTGGCGCAGCCGCGCGATCACCTCGCTCACTTTGAACCCCGGTAGCTGCCCGCCTTCGCCGGGCTTTGCACCTTGCGCGATCTTGATTTCGATCTCGCGACAGTTGTTCAGGTACTCGGCCGTCACACCGAAGCGGCCCGAAGCCACCTGCTTGATGGCGGAGTTCGCGTTGTCCCCGTTCGGCCGCGGCTTCGCGCGTGCGGGGTCCTCGCCGCCTTCGCCCGAATCCGACTTCGCTCCGATCCGGTTCATTGCGATCGACAAAGTCTCGTGTGCCTCTGGGCTCAGCGCGCCAAAGGAGATGCCGGGCGACACGAGGCGGCGACGAAGTTCTGTCACCGACTCGACCTCCTCGACGGGAATCGGCTTGCGACCCTCAGTCTTGAAATCAAGCAAATCTCGCAGCGCAATCGGAGGAAGTTTGCGGACAGCCTCGGCATAGCGCTTGTAGGTCTGATAACTGTCGGTAGCGACAGCCTGCTGCAGGAGATGAATCAGGTTGCCCGCGAAGGCGTGCGACTCGCCCGAGCGACGGAGCTTGTAGAGACCACCGACGGGGAGTGTGACCGCGTCCTCTGCCCAGGCCTTACGGTGTAGCGCGATGACCTTGCGCGCGATCCCGGAGAGCCCAATCCCGGAAATGCGGCTCTGCATGCCAGGGAAGAACTCAGCGACGAGCGCGCGCGACAGCCCGATCGCCTCGAAATTATATCCGCCACGATACGAAGACAGCACGCTAATACCCATTTTGCTCATGATCTTGAGCAGACCCTTGTCGAGCGCCTTCTTGTAGCGGGCAAGCGCAGTCTTTAGCGACAACTCGCCAAATAAGCCGCGGCGATGGCGGTCGGCGATGCTCTCTTGCGCAAGCCAAGGATTAACGGTGGTCGCCCCCACACCGATCAAAACGGCCACGGAATGGACATCGAGGGCTTCAGAGGAGCGAACGTTCAGAGAGGTGAAGGTGCGCAAGGACTGCCGCACGAGGTGCGTATGCACCCCACCTGCGGCCAGGATCATCGGGATCGCACAGCGATCCGGCCCAACCCGCTCGTCAGTGAGGATAACATGCGCCGCCCCCGCGCGCACGCCCTCCTCGGCCTCGTGCCGGATCCGCTCGATGGCGCGGCGAAGGCCGGCCTCCCCCTCAACGGGGTCGAAGGTGCAGTCGACCGCGACAGCGGAAGCGCCCATGTAGGCGGTCATCGCCTCAAACTCGGCGTTGGTCAAAACGGGGCTTTCGAGTGCGAGCATGTCGCACTGCGATGCATCCTCATCGAGAATGTTGCCGAGGTTGCCAAGTCGGGTTTTCAGCGTCATCACCCGCGTTTCGCGCAAGGAATCGATGGGCGGGTTGGTGACCTGGCTGAACATCTGCCGAAAATAATGCGACAGCGGTCGATACTGCTCTGACAGCACGGCAAGCGGCGTGTCGTCGCCCATTGAGCCGACCGCCTCGTCCGCGTTCTCCACCATAGGGTGGAGGATTATCTCAAGCTCCTCCAGCGAGAGCCCGGCCGCAACCTGGTGACGCCGCAGCGTTTCGCCTGACAGGCGAACTGGCTCCGGCGCTTCCGCCTTGATCAGTGCATCGAGGTGGGTGGTGCGCTTGGTCCAGGCGCGGAAATCACGCCGCGCGGCGAGCAAGTCCTTGAGCGCTTTGTCGTCGTAGAATTTGCCCTCGTCGAGGTCGACCCCGATGCACTGCCCAGGGCCGACGCGGCCCTTCCGTACGATCTCGTCCTCGCGCAGCTTCACCATGCCGGTCTCGGAACCGACGACGAGCAGCCCGTCCTGAGTGATCGTGAAGCGCATGGGACGAAGCCCGTTTCGGTCCATGCCCGCGATCACCCAGCGTCCGTCCGTGCCGCAAATCGCCGCCGGCCCGTCCCATGGCTCCATTACCGCGTTGCAATAGAGGAACAACGCCCGGTGCTCCTCTGGCATGGTTGCATTGTTGCCGATGCTTTCGGGGATCATCAGCGCCTTCGCCATTGGGGCATCGCGCCCCGCGCGCACGAGGAGTTCGAACACATTGTCCAAGATTGCGGTGTCAGAGCCCCCTGCCTGAATCACCGGCTTGATGTCCTCGAGGTAGGGATCAAGCAAAGGCGAGGCGAGCCGTGTTTCGTGGCTCTTCATCCAGTTCACGTTGCCCGCGAGGGTGTTGATCTCGCCGTTGTGGGCGATCATGCGGAAGGGCTGCGCCAGCCGCCATGTGGGGAAGGTGTTGGTCGAATAGCGCTGGTGGTAGATCGCGAAGCGCGAGACGAAGCGCGTATCGAGAAGATCCGGGTAGAAATCGGTTAGCGCCTGCGCCAGGAACATCCCCTTGTAGATAATGGAGCGCGCCGAAAGGCTGCAGATGTAGAGATCGGCCACCTGGGCGGCGATCGCCGCCTTCTCGATGCGCCGACGGATAACATAGAGGTCGCGCTCGATGACATCGATCGCGCGCTGCTGCGGGTCGAACAGGAGGATCTGCTCGATCTCTGGCCGGGTGGCGTTGGCCTTTTCGCCGATGCAGGAGACGTCGATGGGCACCTGGCGCCAGCCATAGATGCCGTAGCCGAAAGCGAGCACCTCAGTCTCGACGATCTGGCGGCATCGTTCCTGGGCGGAAAGGTCCGTCTTCGGAAGGAAAACTTGGCCGACAATGATCGGGCCAGGTTTGAGCCGGTCGCCGCCGCGCACCACGGCCTCGGCAAAGAAATCGTACGGGATCTCGACGTGGATACCGGCCCCGTCTCCGGTTTTGCCGTCCGCATCGACAGCGCCGCGGTGCCACAGCGCCTTTAACGCATCGATTCCAGCCTGCACCACCTTGCGCGAAGGCTTGCCGTCGATCGCTGCAATCAGCCCGACACCGCAGGAGTCATGTTCGGCGAAATCGATCCCCGCATGCGCAAGGCGCGTAGCATTGTCTGCCCAGGCGGAGATGAATTGATCACCCGTTTCGCGGATCCTACCATCCATGGCCATCGTTCCTTTCAGTAGCGTAGGCCGCGCAGTCGCGAATCGCGAGACTGGGCCAATGTCTCTTCTGCCACCTTGCGCACCCAAGCAGGGCTTTCCCGCTCGATTTCCAGCGCAACGAGCTGAAGCGCGCCGTCGAGGCGCTGATCAAGCCTCAATTCGAGGAAGCGGCGGATCACTTCGAGCTCCTCGGCGGTAAAGCCATGCAGCAGCGGCTGTGCGGCGATCGTCAGCAGCTCATCGATCCGCCGACCGATCGCCGGCATGATCACCGTTTCTACCGCGTAGCGAATATCGGCGTCGCGACCGGGATTGCGCTGGCGGAGATGCTCCAAAATCTGCTCGGCGAGCAGCGGCGCATCCTCCCGAATCTGATCGAGCAGGCCGGCCGCAACCAGCACGCGCCTCGCTTCCTCTGCCGCATTCGATGCCTGCGCCGCAAGCGGTGACGCGAGGGCGATGCTGAAGACGAGCGCAAGCGCAAGCCCGCGCCATCCATTGCGATGAGCGATCATTCCGCGGCAACCGCGAGTGCGGGACGCGCGCGTGCAGTTGCGCTTATCCAGGCGTGCATCTCCTCCGCCACGTCGCGCCCGTCGCGGATGGCCCACACCACGAGCGATGCACCGCGGACGATGTCGCCGGCGGCGAACACGCCAGGGAGCGTTGTCATCATCGTGCGATGATCGACCTTGATTGTGCCCCAGCGCGTGACGGCGAGCGACGGTTCGTTGAACAAGGCTGGAAGGTCCTCCGGGTCGAAGCCGAGGGCCTTGATCACGAGGTCGGCCTCGAGGGTGAAGGAGGAGCCAGGGATGGGTTCGACCTGCTGCCGCCCGGTCGCGTCTGGCAGACCGAGATGCATGCGCACAGCGCGCACCGCACGGACCCGGCTATCTCCGAGAAACGCCTCGGGCGCGGCCAGCCAGACGAAGCGCACGCCCTCCTCCTCGGCGTGTTTCACCTCGCGCACCGACCCCGGCATGTTGGCGCGATCGCGGCGGTAAAGGCAGGTCACAGATGCCGCCCCTTGACGAATGGCGGTGCGCACGCAGTCCATCGCCGTGTCACCGCCTCCGATCACCACCACGCGCTTGCCGGCGGCGTTCAGGCGCCCGTCTTCGAAGGCCGGCACCGTGTCGCCAAGGCCTTTGCGGTTGGAGGCGGTTAGATACTCGAGGGCCGGCACGATGCCGGCGAGCCCCGCACCTGGCCCGCCGATCTCGCGTGCCTTGTAGACCCCGGTTGCGATCAGCACAGCATCGTGGCGGGCCCGCAGTTCCGAGAGCGAAACATCCCTGCCGACCGTGCAGCCGAGGTGAAAGACGATCCCGCCTTCCTCGAACTGGCGCCAGCGCCGCAGCACAACGGGCTTTTCCAGCTTGAAGTTGGGAATCCCGTAGATCATCAGCCCGCCGACCCGGTCGTAACGGTCGTAAACGTGTACCGCGTAGCCCTTGCGGCGCATCCGTTCCGCGGCGGCGAGGCCGGCTGGCCCCGCACCGATGATGCCGACAGAGTGGGGGACTTCGTGCGAAGGCTTCGGCGGCGTTACCCAGCCTTTCTCCCAGGCGGTATCGGTGATGTAGCGTTCAATCGCACCGATGGTGACGCTCGCGAAGCCCTTTTCGATCACGCAATGGCCTTCGCAGAGCCGATCCTGCGGGCAAACCCGGCCGCAAATCTCCGGGAAAGTGTTGGTGGCGGCGGCGACCTCATAGGCCTCCTCGAGCCGGCCCTCAGCCGTCAGCTTCAGCCAATCGGGGATGTTGTTGCCGAGCGGGCAGTGCACCTGGCAAAAGGGCACACCGCACTGGCTGCAGCGCGAAGCCTGTTCGGCCGCACGGTCGGCTGAAAAGGCGCGATAGATCTCGTCCCAATCGTGCACACGCGCCTCCGCCGGCCGCTTCTCCGGCGTGCGCTGCGGCGTGGAGACGAACTTCAGCATCCGTTCGGCCATGCCCGTTCCCTCGCTCGATCCGCATCGGCGGGGCGGGCGGCAGCCGCCGGCCCCGTCAGGCGCGTTGCCCCGCCTCTCCGAGGCCATCGCGTTATAGGTCGGTCGCACGGCCTGGACGAGACAGAATCGAACAATCAGGTCCGATTCGGCCCTTCATGGCAGGGTCGCGCCTGGGTTCTGACAGAACGCAGGCAAGAGAGCTGGCCGCTCACCTGCAAAAGGGGCCGCCGCGGACCTTTCAGGCGGCCGGCGCTCGAGGCCCTCCACGCCGAAACCGCGCCAGATAAGTCGGAACGATGGCCTCAACCGCCTTTGGCGTGATCCCGAGATCGGCCAAGGTCAGCGCGCCAGGCGAAACCACATTGTCGCGCTGCAGCAAGAGAAGCTGGTCGCGCGTCAGCAAGGGCTTGGGCAACAATTCGAACAGACGCGCCTGCACAGCACCGACCGAGTAGGGAATGGAGACGAGGAAACGCTTCCGCCCTGTGGTGCGCAGGATGAACTCCAGGATTTCGCGAAAAGTGTAGACCTTCGGCCCGCCAAGCTCGAAGGTCTTGCCAGCGGTCTCGGCGCGATCGAGGCAGGCCATCGCCGCATCCGCCACGTCACCGACATAGACGGGCTGGAACCGCGTGGTGCCGCCGCCAAACATCGGCAGAGCGGGCAGCACCCGCGCAAGCGCAGCAAATTGGTTGAAGAAATTGTCCTCAGGGCCGAACACAATCGAAGGGCGCAGCACCACCGCCGCAGGAAAGGCCGCACGCAGCGCCGCCTCACCTTCAGCCTTGGTTCGGGCGTAAACAGACGGGCTCGCTGCATCGGCCCCGATCGCGGAGACGTGCACGACGTGCCTCACCCCAGCTGCGGCGGCAGCGCGGCCGATGCGGCCAGGCGCCTCAGCATGCAGGGCCTGAAACGTTTGGCTGCCGGTCTCGTAGAGGATCCCCACACAATTGATGACGACCTCTGCCCCTGCCACCAGGGCAGCAACCGAGGTCTCGTCGCGCACCGAGGCCGCCATCGGCACGATCTGGCCCAGATTGCCCATCGGCTTTAGGAAGGTGGCGCGGTCAGGATCGCGCACCCCAACGCGCACAACATAGCCCCTTTGCGCAAGCCGCTTGACCATGTAGCGGCCGACGAAACCGGACCCGCCGAACACCATGGCCACCTTGCGCTCATCGGCCACCATCACACGTCCCTCCTGAACAATCCGCCCGCTGCATAAGGGCGCGAGTAAGGACGCAGCAAGAGCGCGGGCGAAGCCGTTGACGGGGCCAAGCGCGGGCTCTATCTCCTCACCCTTGCCAGAGCCCGTGCCCAGGTGGCGGAACTGGTAGACGCGCAGGTTTCAGGTACCTGTGGCCGCGAGGCCGTGGAAGTTCGAGTCTTCTCCTGGGCACCAAGCGATCCTGCGCCGCAAGGCCGTGGACGTACGCATGTTCTCCTGGGCACCAAGCGATCCTGCGCCGCAAGGCCGTCATGAACACCCTCTTCCTCGGTGGCGCCACCGTCCACCTGCATCGGCACGACCTGCCGCCCGGTCTCGACCTCGGCCCGGTCATTGCGATCGACACCGAAACCATGGGTCTGAACCCCTATCGCGATCGGCTTTGCCTGGTGCAGCTCTCCGCTGGCGATGGGGTCGCGCATCTCGTCCAGCTCATCCCCCCTAGCCTCGGCGGCCGCGGGGCAGACTGCCCGAACCTCAAGGCCCAACTGAGTGACCCCAAACGGCTCAAACTTTTCCATTTCGCGCGCTTCGATCTCGCCATCCTGCGCCAAGCCCTCGGCCTGGTCGCCGCCCCCTGTTGGTGTACCAAGATTGCGGCCAAGCTCACCCGCACCTTCACCGACCGGCACGGGCTGAAGGACTTGTGCCGTGAGCTCTTGGGGATCGAGCTCTCCAAGCAACAGCAGTCCTCGGATTGGGGGGCGATCGATCTTTCGCCAGAACAGCTGGCCTACGCTGCCTCAGACGTGCTCCATCTGCACGCGCTGAAGGCCAGACTCGAGGGACTGCTAGAGCGAGAGGGGCGCCTTGCCCTGGCTGAAGCCTGCTTCCGCTTCCTGCCCGCGCGGGCGGAACTTGACCTGCTCGGCTTCGACTCTCCTGATCTGTTTGAGCACTGAGCAAAGCCCTGCGCGGCCTTGGCGTTGCGTCAAACCCCTCGTCGTATCGTCTCGGCGTCTGCGAGGTGCCAAGGCAGCGGAGCGAAGTGTGATGAAGCCAGCAAGGCCAGCTCAGTGCGCGACGAGCGTCATGCCCGCCGCCCCGATGAACGCAGTCTCCGCCACCATCAGCAGGATCGCCGGCCTCCCCACCTCAGCGAGCGAGGAAAGCGAGGTCTTCACCCCAAGCGCAGCAATCGCGACGACGATGCACCAGCGCGACGCATCAGCCAGCAGCGTCTGCACCTCATCCGGCATGAGGCCAAGACTGTTGGTGACGACGAGCATCAGAAACACGACCAGAAAGGCGGGCAGCAGCGGAGGGCGCTTCGTCCCCATCGTCGCTTCTTTGGCCAGGTGCCGCGCGACAAGGGCAATCACCAACACCACCGGCACGAGCAGGGCAACGCGCAGCATCTTAACCACCGTCGCTGCCTTGCCCGCCTCAGGCGAAACACTGAACCCAGCCCCCACCACCTGCGCCACGTCGTGGATGGTGGCGCCGAGAAACACTCCTGCAGTGCGATCATCAAAGCCAACCAACCCAGTCAGCACCGGGTAGACAATCATCGCCACCGTAGAGAGGGTGGTGACACCGACGATAGCGAAAGCGGTGTCGCGCTCTGCCCCCGCCCGTCTCGGCAGCACGGACGCGATTGCCACCGCCGCCGAGGCACCGCAGATCGCAACCGCCCCAGCTGTCAGCGTGCCGAAAGCGAAGCCAAGCCCCATGGCGCGCGCCAGCGCAAGCCCAAACAAAATCGTTGCGGCAACGATCAGCGCCACCGTGGCAAAGGTGCCCCACCCCAGCCCCGCCACTTCGTCAAGCGTGATTCGCGCGCCGAGCAGGGCGACCCCGACCCGCAGCACCGTGCGCGCCGCAAAGGTGAGGCCGGGCGCAAAGCGGGCTTCGGCGCCAAGGAAGTTGAACGCCATGCCGATGAGCAGGGCGAACAAAACCACCGGCCCACCATGCGTGGCCGAGACAAAACCGGCAGCAAGGGCAACAACGAGAGCGAAGGCCGTACCAGGCAGCAGAGGAACCAAACCTTCGCTAACCGACCCGCCCGCCGCGCGCACCCTTTTCAGGCGACCTCCACCTCCGATCATGGTCACGGTCTCACACCACGATGGGCGAGGAGGCAGGGGCACGCTATGGCGGCCTGCATGGCCACCCACCTGCCGACGGCCAGTGCGCACGGAAATGCTCGCGCCCGGCCCGTCTTCGCCAAAGGGCGCGTTCTTGGGCAGAGGGAGCGAACGTGTGCGCCTTCTACGGCGATCAGACCGAAGCTTCCTTGACTCTGGGTTTGAGGCATCACACCCACTTCCCCTGGCCTGGGATGCGTGTTGAGCGGAACGATTGAGCGGTTGCAACCGGCTTTGCGTGATGGCCTCGGGGCAGGCTTGCATGGAAGTCTCTGCAGAGTGGCGCGGTGCCGCTCGGTGACGCCAAGAAGGCCGGCCTCAAATGCTTCTTATGCAGGCGCAGCAGCCAAACCCGTGCGCCGCTCTCACCCGAGACGGTTGATCCTGCCTCTATCGGCCCCGGCAGCGCGATCCCGGCCAGGCCTTGCCAAAAGCGGATGATGAAGGCGTGGTCGCGCGCGCCGTAGCCAGCGGCGGAAACGGCGAAAAAGAACGGATGCGCCGCAGCCGCGATCGGCAGCGTCAACGCCCAACCCGTATCGAGCACAATGCCGAGGTCCTTGACGAAGATGTCCATGGCGGATCGTGCCGTGTTGTTGCCAGCAAGGATGCGCGGCACGCAGTCGTTGCAGATCCAGGACGAGCTGGCCGCCGAGGCGATCACCTCGAACAGCCGCTCCGGCTCCGCCCCAGCCCGAATGCCAAGCGCGAGAGTTTCGACGGCAGCGGCGAGGTGCACCCCCGCGAGAAGCCGAGTGACGATCTTCACCACATCGCACCGACTCTCCTTCGCTGCCGACCCGCCACACTTTGCGCGCAATCGCGACGAACACGGGCTCCGCCGTGGCGAACGCAGCGTCAGGCCTAGAGGCCATGACCACCATCGCTTCCTCCTCCGCCGCCCTCACCCCGCCTAAGACGGGCGCATCGAAGCAGAGGAAGCCGCGGCGTTCGGCTTTAGCAGCGAGCCTGCGGGCGGAGGCGGGCGGCATGGTAGCAGAGGCGATGATGACTGCCCCCGGCGCGAGCCGCTCCGCCGCACCGGCGGCGCCGAACAAGGCGGCCTCCGGCTCGCGGTCGTCAACGACAAGGGCCATGGCCGCCTCCGTGTTTTCGGCGATGTCGCCAGCGGACGCGACCGCCAACACCGCTTGCGGCCACGAACGCAGCGCGGGCCTCAGCGCGTGGATCAACCCCCGTCGCGGTTATCCCCGCTTTAAGCAGGCCCCGCGCCGCCGCCGATCCCATCGAGCCAAGACCGATCACGGCACCCTTCATCGCCATCCTCGTCACAGGTGGATGGTCAGCGCAGGCACGGAACTGAACAGCGTGAGCACGGCGAGGCCGACCAGCCAGAACGGCCAGAGTTCGCGCGTCGTCGTCACGATGGAGGCACGGGCGATGGTTGCAGAGATGAAGAGCGTGGTGCCGACGGGCGGGGTGTACAGCCCGATCGAGAGGTTGAGCACCATCATCACGCCAAGCTGAACGAGATCGAGCCCGATCGTTTGCGCCAGCGGCACGAAGATGGGGCCGAGCAGCAGAATCGCCGCCGGCAAGTCGATGAACATGCCAGCGATCAGCATGATCCCGTTCATCGCTAGGATGATCAGCCACGGTTCGCGCAGTGTTGCCGTCGCCCAGGCGGCGAAAGCCTGCGGTGCTTGCACGAAGGTCATGATCCAGCCGACCGCAGCCGAAGCCATGATGACCAGCATCACCACGCCCGTCGCCGAGCCGGCGGCGACCATCGCCGACCAGATCCGCCGCGGTGTGAGGTCGCGATACATAAAGAGACCGGCGGCGAGGGCGTAGAGCACGGCCATCACCGAAACCTCGGTTGGGGTGGCAATACCGAAGCGGAGCACAACGAGGACGAGCACCGGCATCGCGAGCGCGGGCGAGGCAGTCAGCGCGAGCTGGCCAAGACCGCGCCGTCCCGGTGCGTCGGCGGCGAGCGGAAACCCCCGCAGCCTGGCCGAAAGCCGACAGACGAGCAGGAACCCGGCTGCGAGCATGATCCCGGGCAGAACGCCTGCGAGGAAGAGCGCGCCCACCGAGACGTTGGAGACGAGGGCGTAAAGGATCATCGGAATCGAGGGTGGAATCAGGATCGCGATCGTCGCTGCGGCTGCGTTATTCGCCGCCGCGAAGCCGGGCGGGTAGCCCTCGCGCACCTGCCAGGGGATCAACACCGAGCCGAGCGCAGAGGCGTCCGACACCGCCGACCCTGACACCCCGCCGAACACGACGGAACCGACCACGGTGGTGGAGGCGAGACCACCCGGATAGCGCCCGACCAGGGCGGAGGCGAAACCGATCAGCGCCTGGCCCAACCTGCCTGCCATCATCAGGTTGCCGGCAAGGATGAAAAACGGCAGGGCGAGAAGTGGAAACGACTGCGTCTGCGCGAACATCTGCTGCACGACGAGGAACAGCGGCACTCTGCCGTCGGCGAGCAGAGCAGCAGCGGAGGCGATGACCAGCGTGTGCGCGACCGGCACCGAGAGAGCGAGGAGAGCAAAGAAGACGAGGACGAGCACGCCGCTCATGACGTGTTCCCCCGAGGCGGAGACAGAGATGGAAACGCGTGCTCAGATCCATGAAGTGCCACCCGTAGCGCCACCGTGACGGAGGCGAAAGCGGTGAGGAAGGCGGCGGCCGCCAGCGCCCAGTAGCCGTAGCTGCCGGAAAGCCTCAGGATCGTGCTGCGCTGGAACGCCGCAATCTCCGCCACCTCAAGCGCGAGCACGCCGAGCCAGGCATAGGCGAGCACGATCAGCCCGTGCACCCAAACAAGGAGGATACGGCGCAACCGTTCCGCAAGCGCGCGCGGCAAGAGATCGACCGATATGTGTGCCCCTTCGCGCGCCGCGATCGCCACTCCACCAGCGATGAACCACGGGAAGAGCTGTTCAGGGATCTCCTGCACCCAGCGAAAGCCGCCCTGGCCGAGGGCGTAGCGCGCGACGATGTTGGCTGCGAGCACAGCGAGCATCACCGCGCCCGTTGCCACCACGACGATGCGGCAGAGGAGGCCGGCTGCGCGGTCGGCCCCCTCCACGACGGCGAGGAGCCCGCGCGCGAGGACCGACGCGGGCGTCACTGCTTAGGCTGTCGCCGCGTTGCGCACCTGGCGGACGAAGGCGCCGAAGGGTTTTTTCTCCCAGGCATCGAGCACCACCGCGGTTGCGGCCCGAAATGCCGCCTGGTCCGCCTCGTTCACCGCGACTGAGGGATTGGCGCGAAATTCGGCGAGCAGGGCGACGTCGCTCTCCTGCATCAGGCGGCGGTTGAACAGCTCAGCCTCCTTCATCGCCTCCAGGATGAGGCGCCAGTCACCGTCGGGGATCCGCGCCCGCGCGATGCGGCTGACCAGAACGGGCGAGCACTCCCACTTATGCGCGGTCAGCGAGATGAAGCGGTTCACCTCGTACAGCTTGGATGAGTGGATGTTGGCGAGCGGGTTCTCCTGCCCGTCGACCACGCCCTGCTGCAGGCCGACGTAGAGTTCGCTGAAGGCGATCTGCTGCGTGGCCGCACCGAGCGCCTGGAAGGTGTCGATCGTCGCCGGGTCGGCCGGCGTGCGGATCTTCAGGCCGCGCAGGTCGTCCGGGACGCGGATTGGCCGGCGCGAGTTGGTGACATGGCGGATCCCGTTGTCCCAGTAGCCGATCAGGAGCAGGCCCAAGGGCTCGAAGCGCCGCGCCAACTCCTGGCCGATCGGGCCATCGACCAGTCGGTAAGCGGCGGGGCTGGTCGCAAACAGAAAGGGCAGGCCGAGGGCGGCGATCTCCGGCACCAGGCTGGAGGCGGGGCCCTGGCTGTTCACCGACATGTCGAGCGTGCCGGTGCGAAGCCCCGTGAGCATAGCGACATCGTCGCCGAGCTGGGCTGCGCCGGCGACCCGCACCTCGATGCGGCCGTTGGTGCGATTCCGTAATAGCTCGGCAAAGTGGTCTGCCGCCACCCAGCGCGGGTTCCCGCGTGTTGCGCCATGACCGAGGGTGAGGCGAAGCTGGCCCTAGCCGCGAACGATCGCGGGTGTGGCCAAAAGGGCGGCAGTGCCGACGATGGCAGTACGGCGGGTGGTTCGCAGCATCATGGTCGTGTCTTCCTTGTTCATTGTCGCATCGTTTTGATTTCGCCCGTCCGGTTCAGCCGGTTTTGCCAAGCGCGCCTCTCACCTTGGCCGCTACCCCTTCGCCATCAAGCCCGTAGTGGCGATAAAGATGGGTAGGAGGGCCGAGGATCGCGTACTGATCCTCGATACCGATGCGGAAAAGCGGCGTGCCTGCGCCGGCCTCGGCCAGCACCTCCGCCACCGCCGAACCAAGCCCAGAGACGATGTTGTGCTCCTCGGCGGAGAAGACGATCCCATGCTCTCGCGCCGAAGCGAGGATCACCTCGCGGTCGATCGGCTTGATCGACTAGAGATCGACCACGCGCAGCCCGATGCCCTCGCGGGCAAGAATGTCGTGGGCATCGAGCGAGGCCTTCACAAGGTTGCTGATGGCGAAAACCGTGGCGTGGCGACCGTCGCGCAGCACGTTCGAACCACCCGCCCGCCAGTCCGGCGGCGCGTCGTAGACCGCTGCCTCGCGACCGCGACCAACGCGGAAATAGACCGGCCCGGCGTGGTCGAGCATCGCAGGCAGGGCGGCGCGGATCGCGTTCGCATCGCAGGGCGCCATCACGGTCAGGTTGGCGATGGCGCGCAACAGGCCGATATCCTCTAGGCAATGGTGCGAGGTGCCATAGAAGCCCATGGCGATCCCGGAGTGGGTTCCCACCATGCGCACCTTGAGGTTGGTGTAGGCGAGGTCGTTGCGGATGTTCTCCGCCCCCATCAGCGCGAGGAAGAAGGAGTAGTTCGAGATGAAGGGGGTGAAGCCCGTGGTGGCGAGGCCAGCCGCTGCGCTGATCATGTTTCGCTCGGCAATGCCGAAGTTGAAGTAGCGGTGGGGGAAACGCTTGCCGAAGTTGATCACCTGTGTGGGCCGGCCGAGATCGGCGGTCAGCACGACGATGTCGTCGCGCCCCTGCTCAGCGAGCTCGATCAGCACCGCGCCCGTGGGGAGCTGGAGCGATAGGTTGAGGCTTCCCACCATGTCCCAGGAGGCCTCGTCGAAGCCCGGCTTCACTGTGGACTCGCTCATGTCCACCGCAGGGTTGCGGATGGCGGCGTAAGCGCCGCGGCCAGACACGGGGGGCGTGGTCGCCGTCGTCATATCACTGGGTCCCCTTCTCGATCTCGGCGAGCGCTCGGTCACGGTCGGCAGGGCCGAGGAAGCCCAAGTGCCACTGCCAAGTTCCTTCCATGAACGAGACGCCCTTGCCGGCCACGGTGTCGGCGAGGATGACGCTCGGGCGGTCTTCCGCGCGGTTCAGCGCCCAGTCCAGCGCTTCGCAAACCTGATCGAGGTCGTGCCCATCAATCCGCCGCACCCGCCAGCCGAACGCGGCCCATTTCGCATCGAGGGGTTCGTTGTTCATCGTCTCGGCGACCACGCCGTCCGAGCCCACTTTGTTGATGTCGACGATGCCGACCAAGTTAGCGAGGCGGTAATGCGCGCCGCTCATCGCCGCCTCCCACACCTGACCTTCCGCCTGCTCGCCATCGCCCATCAGGCAGACGACGCGTGCGGGCGAGCCGCGCAGGCGAAGCCCCAAGGCCATGCCGACGGAAACGGAGAGGTTGTGGCCGATCGACCCTGAAGAGAAATCCGCTCCCTTCACCTTGCGCATGTCAGGGTGGTCGCCAAACGGCGAGCCGAGGCGCGTGTAGGTGTAGAGTTCATCCCAAGCGAAGAAGCCCAGGTCAGCCAGCACAGGGTAGTGGCCGATCGCGGCGTGGCCCTTGCCCATGGTGAAGCGGTCGCGATCCGGCCAGTCTGGATCGCGCGAGTCGACGTGGAGGAACTCGTAGTAGAGGGCGGCGACGAGCTCCGCCATGGAAAAGGCCGAGCCGTAGTGGCCGGAGCCGCAGATGTCTGTGAGCTTGATGGTCTCGCGGCGTATCATCTTCGCCTTCTCGGCGAGTAGAGCGTTGTCGACGTTCTTGCGCGGTCGGGCCGCCATCGTCGTCTCCCTTCAGCCGTGGATGAGCATGCCGCCATTGACGTCGATCACGGCGCCTGTGACGTAGGAGGAGAGGTCGGAACACAGAAAAAGGAAGCAGCGCGCAACGTCGATCGCCTCGCCGAGGCGACCGAGCGGGATGCCCTCGAGGATCTTCGCCTTCATCTCGTCGGTGAGCTTGCCGCCGGTGATGTCGGTCGCGATCAGGCCAGGGGTGACGCAGTTGACGCGGATGCCGTCGGGGGCGAGTTCGCGCGCCATCGCCTTCGCCAGACCTAGAACGCCCGCCTTCGCCGCCGAGTAGTGCGGCCCGCCGAAAATGCCGCCCCCGCGCTGGGCGGAAACCGAGGACATGCAGGCAATGACACCGTGCCGTCGCTCTCGCATGGTGGGGATCACCGCCTGGCTAAGATAGAGCGTGCCGCGCAGGTTGACGTTGAGCACCGCCTCGTAGTCTTCGGGCCTGATCTGCATGATACGCAGCGGCTGGGTGATGCCGGCGTTGTTGACCAGGATATCGACGCGGCCATGCCGGGCGAGCACCGCGGCGATGGCGCGGTCACAAGCGGCTTTGTCGGTGACGTCGCAGGCAAGCCCTAGATGGTCCCGGCCGGGCAGGTCGGCAGCAGCGGCTTCAGCCTCCTCGCGGCGAAGGTCAAGGATCGCAACGCGGGCACCCTCTTCCGCGAAGAGGCGGGCGGTGGCGCGCCCAATCCCTCGCATGCTTGCCGCACCGGAGATGACGGCAACCCGTTCCGCCAGCAGCCCCACGCCTCTTTCCTCCCTGTCTTGGTGGCCACAGCGAAGAACAGGGGATCGTGCCTTGCAAACGAGGATTTCTCGCCGCACTCTTGAATTGTATTCATCGGAGGAGGGGTGCCGACGCATCTGCCGCTGACCGCGCTCCGCGCCTTCGACGCTGCGGCCAGGCTCGGCAGCTTCCGCGCAGCGGCGGATATGCTCGCGCTGACTCCGAGTGCGGTCAGCCACCAGATCAGGGCGCTTGAACGCCGCGTGGGCGTTGCCCTGTTCGTGCGCGGCCCACGGCGGGTGGCGCTGACAGAAGCGGGCGAACGTCTCGCGCGGGCAACTGCTGCGGCCTTTGATGGGCTCGCCGACGCCCTCCTCACCTTTGGCGTGCGCGAAAGGCGGCGGCTTCGCATCCACTCCGCCCCCTCCTTTGCCGCAACCTGGCTTGCCCCGCGGCTTGCCGCCTTCATCGCGGCCAATCCGGATCTCGACGTTGTGCTCTCGGCCTCGCCCGAGCCCGCCGACCTCGCGCGCGGCGAGGCGGCATGCGACATCGTCTATCTGCCGCGCCATCCACCGCCGCCTGGCCTTGCCGCGGTTCTCCTCGGCGAGGAGCGGATCGCGCCCCTCTGCAGCCCGGCCGTGGCGCAAACGCTGCGCGCGCCCGCCGACCTCGCGCGGGCGGTGCTGATCCATTCCTGCTACAATACGATTCGCTGGAGCGACTGGCTCGCCCGCAACGGACTTGACCCCGCGATAGGTCGCGACGGCCCCCGGTTCGACCGCTCTTTCCTCGCGATCGCGGCCGCAGTGGACGGGGTCGGTGTCGCGCTTGATTCAACCCGCTTCGCTGAACGCGAACTGGCGGATGGGCGGCTGATCCATCCGTTCCGATGGCGGACCGATGATCCGTCGCTCGTCAACCATGCCCTCGTCTTGAGCCCCAACCCTGACGAAGCCGTTCTGCGATTCCGCGCTTGGCTATTGAGCGAGCTCGCAGTCGACTGTCTGGCTCTCCTGCACCGGCCGGGGTGAAAGGAACCGATGCGAAACCTTTAGCCGAGACCAGAAGGGACCGCGTTCCCCCGCTTCACATCGTCGCGCCCAAAACCCAAGGAGCAAACTCCTGGTCCCCGAAACCAAAGGCCTCGCTCTTCGTCCTCTTGCCCGAAGCGACCGCGAGCATCTCGCGGAAGATTCGCTCACCGCAGGCAGCGACCGTCTCCTCGCCGTCGATGATAGACCCACAATTGATGTCCATGTCATCCTGCATGTGCAGGAATAGGGGCGTGTTGGTGGCCAGTTTGATCGATGGCACTGGCTTGCAGCCGAACACGGAGCCCCGCCCGGTGGTAAAGCAGATGATATTTGCCCCACCCGCCACCTGGCCTGTGACGGAGACGGGGTCGTAGCCCGGCGTGTCCATGAACACGAAGCCCTTCGCCGTCACCGGCTCGGCATAGCGATAGACCTCGACCAAAGAAGTGGTGCCTGCCTTCGCTATCGCGCCCAGAGACTTCTCAAGGATGGTGGTCAGGCCTCCCGCCTTGTTGCCGGGAGAGGGATTATCGTCGAGCTCTCCCCCCTCGCGACGCGCATACTCCTCCCACCACCGCATCAGCTCGACGAGCTTCCGGCCGACCTCGACGCTGACGGCCCGTCGCGTCAGCAGGTGCTCAGCCCCGTAGGTCTCCGGCGTTTCGGACAGGATGACCGTGCCACCATGGCGAACGACGAGGTCGGATGCCGCACCCAGCGCTGGGTTAGCAGAGATTCCCGACAGTCCATCCGACCCGCCGCATTGTAGGGCCACGCAGAGATGGCTCGCCGGTACGGGCATGCGCGTGACCGCGTTGGCCTCTGGCAGGATCTCGCGCACAAATTCGACCGCACGTGCGACCGTCTTGGCCGTGCCGCCGCTCGCCTGGATAGTCAGCGCGCGCAGATGAGGTTTGCCTGCTAGCCCTTCCGCCTCCATCAGTCCAGAGATTTGATTCACCTCGCAGCCGAGACCGAGCACGACGACGGCGGCGAAGTTCGGGTGCCGCGCAAAGCCCGCGAGGGTGCGGCGTAACAGACGCAGAGGCTCGTCGTCGCTCATGCCGCATCCGGTTCGATGCGTCAGCGCGACGACACCATCGACATTTGGAAACTCGGCAAGGGGGTCGTGACCGGTGAAAGGATTGCGGCGGAAAGCATCAGCCACGTAGTGGGCAACGGTGGCCGAGCAGTTCACCGTGGTCAGCACGCCGATGTAATTCCGGGTTGCGATCCGCCCGTCGGGGCGGACGATGCCATCGAAGGTCGCTGGCGGGTCGATGAGTCTGGTTGGCCGCGCTTCAGAACAAAAGCCGTAATCGCGCTCATGCTCGCCCATGCCAAGGTTGTGCGTATGCACGTGCTCGCCCGGAGCGATCGGCCGCGTTGCGATGCCGATGATCTGTCCGTACCGCCGCACCGGTTCGCCAGGAGCATGCGGCCGGGTCGCCACCTTGTGGCCCGCTGGGATACGCCCGCTAGTGACCACCCCCTCTCCCGGCAGAGGCGTACCCGGAACAAGGTCGGTGCGGGCGATCACCACCCCGTCGGCGGGATGAAGGCGAATGGTCAGCGAGGGTGCAGGCATCTCACGCGTCCGAAACTCCGACCGTGGACGCCGCCCATCTTGCACCACGCGTCTGCCTTCGTCATGCTCTCATCGTTCAAGACGCCGGGCCAACCGGCAAGAGAGGGAGGGTCACGTCATGTTCCGATCGCTGTTCGCAGCCTTTGTCGCCGCGTCGAGTGTGGCATGGGCGTGCTCGTCGGAGGCCCAAACGAGGCTACGCTTCGCCCACGTCTACGAAGTCGGCGAACCCTATCACACCGAGGCGCTCTGGGCAGCGGAGGAGATCGCGAAGAGGACGAACAATCGCTGGCGCATCGAGATCTTTCCCGCCTCGGCGCTCGGCAACGAACCGGCGATTAACGAGGGGCTTACCCTCGGTACGATCGACATGATCTACACCGGCACTGCCTTCGCCGGCAGCCGCTTCCGCCCCATCGCGATCAGCAATGCGCCCTACGTGTTTCGCGACTTCGACCACTGGCTTGCCTACCGCAACAGCGACCTGCTCAAGGAGTTGATGGCCGGCTACGAACGCGCAACGGGCCACAAGGTGCTCGCGATGACGTACTACGGCGCGCGCCACGTTACCGCCAACCGGCCGATCTACCGGCCCGAAGACATGCGCGGGATGAAGCTGCGCGTCCCGCAGGCGCCGCTTTATCTGATGTTCGCCCGTGCGGTGGGGGCGAATGCTACACCGATCGCCTTTGCGGAAGTGTACCTAGCGCTACAGAACGGCACAGTGGACGGCCAAGAGAACCCGCTGCCGACCATCCAGGCGAAGAAATTCTACGAGGTGCAGAGCCACATTGTGCTGACGGGGCATATCTA
>CALLUO010000046.1 GCA_938010425.1 uncultured Elioraea sp. | reverse complement strand
TCACATCCTCTCGGCGACGATGGCAGCGAGGTCGACCATGCGGCAGGCATAGCCCATTTCGTTATCGTACCAGGCATAGACCTTCACCATCGTGCCGTCCGTAACCATGGTCGAGGGCGCATCGACGATCGCGCTGCGGCTGTCCGAACGGTAGTCGGCCGAGACGAGCGGGCGATGCTCGATGCCAAGAATGCCCGCGAGCGGCCCTGTCGCCGCTTCGGTGAACAGCGCGTTCACCTCGTTCTCCGTTGTGGGGCGGGCAAGTTCGAACACCGCATCTGTCAGCGAGGCGTTTAGCACCGGCGCGCGCACGGCATGCCCGTTCAGTTTCCCGTTCAGTTCAGGGTAGATCAGACCGATCGCGGTGGCCGAGCCCGTGGTGGTTGGAGCGAGGTTCAGCATCGCCGACCGCGCGCGGCGCAGGTCGCGGTGGGGCGCATCGACGACGACGTTGGTGTTGGTCGGGTCATGGATGGTGGTGATTTGGCCGTGGCGAATGCCGATCGCCTCGTGCAGCACCTTCACCAGAGGCGCGAGGCAGTTCGTGGTGCAGGAGGCGGCAGTGAGGATTTTGTGGCTGCCGTCGTAGAGCCGGTCGTTGACGCCGACGACGATGTTCAGAGCCGAACCGTCCTTCACCGGGGCGGCAACGATCACGCGCTTGGCGCCCCGCGCGAGATGGGCCTCGAGATCGTCTCGGGTGAGGAACTTTCCTGTGCACTCGAGAACAAGGTCAACCCCGAGGTCGCCCCACGGGATGTCGCGCGGATGGGCATGCGCGGAGAAGCCGATGCGGCGGTTGCCGATGACGATTGCGTCCTTCTCCGCCGCGATCGGCGTCCGCCAGCGACCGTGAATGGAATCGAACTCGAGCAGATGCGCGGTGGCTGCCGGCCCGCCTTTCAGTTCGTTCACGTGCACAAGCTCGAGCCGGTTCGCCGCGCGCGGGTCATGTGCCACCCGTTCCACCCCGCCGAGCCCTGCACGGGCGGTGAGGCGGCCAATCCGACCCATGCCGTTGATGCCGACGCGCATGGCTTCCTCTCAGGCTGTGGACTGCGCCGCGGACAGGGGCGGTGCAGGCGCGCGCGGCATCCGGCCGATGGCGTCAAGCTCCGCCTGCAGCGCAAGCCGGTCGAGACGCTCGACCGGCAAGGCGACGAAGGCCCTGATCCGGTCCTCAAGCGTGCGATAGAGATCGGCGATGAGCTGCCTCCGTTCGGCTTCACTCCCCGTGAACGTCGCAGGATCCGGCATCGCCCAATGCGCGGTCAGCGGCCGGCCTGGCCAGACGGGGCAAACCTCCCCGGCCGCGTCGTCGCAAACAGTGATGATAACGTCGAACTCCGGCGCGCCGGGGCGGGCGAATTCATCCCAGGATTTCGACCTCAGCCCCTCGGTCGGGTGGTCGGCTTGGCGGAGATGGTCGAGGGTCTGGGCATCGATTTCACCCTTTGGATGGCTGCCGGCAGAGAACGCGCGAAATCTGCCCTGGCCTTCGCGGTTGAGGATGCACTCGGCCATGATTGAACGGCTGGAATTGCCGGTGCAGAGGAAGAGAACGTTGATGACGTGTTTGCTTTCGGTCTCTGTCTCGGCCTCTGCCATGCGAGGGTCCTCCTGGCGTGGAATGGCGGCGAAGCCCTCGCCGCAGAGTTCCGGCCGCCCGGCGCAACAAGTCTCGGTGAGGAAACCGACAAGCGCCCTGAGTTCGGCGAGTTCAAGCGCATAAAGGATGTTGCGTCCCGCGCGGGCCGGGCGAATCAAGCGTGCCGCTTCAAGCTCGCGCAAGTGGAACGAGAGGCTGGAGGGCGCCACCCCGAGTTCGGCAGCGATCGCGCCAGCCGGCAGGCCCGAGGGGGCGTGCGCGGCAAGAAGCCGCACCAGCGCGACCCGGGTGGAATGAGCCAGCGCGGCGAGCTGCACAGCGGCTGCCCTTTCTTCCATAGTTCAACGATAATCAAAGTATTGCGCCGCCGCAAGCAGGGTACAGAGGCGGTCACGCTGCAGCGCGGGTAGCAGGCGAGAGAGCGATCACCTGTCCCGATCGCGTCTCCCCTGGCAGGCAGAGGGAGACAATCGCAGGGGCCACATCCTCGGGCTTGGGAAGGCGGGCTGGGTCTTCGCCCGGAAAAGCGGCGGCGCGCAACCGAGTAGCGACCGGGCCAGGATCGACCAGGTTCGCCCGCACCGGCGTGATGGCAAGCTCCGCCGCCCACGCGCGGACAAGGTGTTCGAGCGCGGCCTTCGTCGCGCCATAGGGGCCCCAATAGGCGCGCGCCGCGGCGGCGACCGAATCCGTAACGAACACCGCCCGCCCGGCATCCGAAGCGCGCAACAGAGGCTCGGTCGAGCGCATCAGACGCCAATTCGCCGTCACATTCACCGCCCAAAGCTCGCTCCAGACGTGATCGGGCAGATGGGTCAAAGGACCGAGCCGGCCGAGCACGGCGGCGGCCCCCACCAGCACATCGAGACGGCCGAAACGGGCGGCAAGGTTGGGCCCGATCAGGTCGATCGCCTCGCCCTCGCGCACGTCGAGAACGAGCAGTGTGGCGGCGCGCCCAGTCGCCGTGCGGATCAGATCATCCGTCTCCTCAAGAGCGCCTTGCGTGCGAGAAAGCGCGACAACATGGGCGCCGGCACGCGCGAGCGCGATTGCAACCGACCGACCGATGCCCCGCCCCGCCCCGGTGACGAGGGCGACGCGACCGGCGAGCGGCCCCTCTCCGGTGGCAGGCGGCGACAGGCCGCTCATGGCCTTTCCGCAAGCAGGGAGAGCTGACGGTCGTTCGCGTGGTCGGCCTGATCGGTCAGAGGGATCGGATAGTCGCCGGTGAAGCAGGCATCGCAAAAAGCGGGCTGGCGCGGGTTGCGCGCGTCGCCGGACACAGCGCGATAGAGCCCATCGATGGAGATGAAAGCGAGACTATCTGCTCCGATGATGCGCGCCATGGCAGCGACGTCGTGGCGGGCGGCGAGGAGTTCCTCGCGCTCCGGCGTGTCGATGCCATAGAAGCACGAGTGCATGGTCGGCGGCGAGGAAACGCGCATGTGCACCTCCCGCGCCCCTGCCGCGCGCACCATCTCCACAATCTTCCGCGAGGTGGTGCCGCGCACGATCGAATCGTCCACCAACACCACGCGTTTGCCCTCCAGCAGGGCGCGATTGGCGCTGTGCTTGAGCTTTACGCCAAGGTGGCGGATTTGGTCGGTCGGTTCAATGAAGGTGCGGCCAACATAGTGGTTGCGAATGATGCCGAACTCGAAGGGAAGTGCCGCTTCCTGAGCGAATCCCATGGCGGCGGGAACTCCCGAATCAGGCACCGGAACCACGATGTCGGCTGCCACGGGCGCCTCGCGCGCAAGCTCCGCTCCGATACGTTTGCGCGCCAAATAGACCGGCGTTCCTTCTACGATCGAATCGGGGCGGGCGAAGTAAATGTGCTCGAAGATGCAAAAGCGTCGCGCTTGCTTCGCCCAGGGCTTGATCGAGCGGATGCCAGCCGGTTCGATGACGATGATCTCGCCCGGTTCGACGTCGCGCACGAACTGAGCGCCGACGATGTCGAGGGCGCAGGTCTCGGAAGCGACCACCCAGGCCCCGTCCTTCTGCGGCAGACGGCCGAGGATGAGCGGACGCACACCGAACGGGTCGCGCGCACCGATCAGCGAGTCGTTGGTGAGCGCGACGAGCGAATAGGCGCCCTGAACCTGCTTCAGCGCATCGATCAGCCGATCGACCACCGTGCCGTAGAGGCTGATCGCAATCAGGTGGACGAAAACCTCCGAGTCGGTGGTGGATTGGAACAGGCAGCCACGCCGCACCAAAGCGCGGCGTAGCGCATGCGCGTTGGTCAAGTTTCCATTGTGGCCGACAGCGAGCCCGCCGAACTCGAAGTCAGCGTAAAGGGGCTGGACATTGCGCAGAACCGTGTCGCCGGTGGTGGCGTAGCGCACATGGCCGATGGCGGCACGGCCGGGCAGACGGGCCATCACGCGGGCATCAGAGAAAATGTCGCCGACCAGGCCGAGAGCCTTGTGGCTGTGGAAATGCGCCCCGTCGTAGGAGACGATGCCGGCAGCCTCCTGGCCACGATGCTGCAGGGCATGCAGGCCGAGCGCGGTCAAGGCGGCGGCATCCGCCGCGTTCCACACCCCGAACACGCCGCATTCCTCGCGCCAATGGTCCTCGTCGCGTTCGACCACGCCGTCCCCCTCGCCACCCTTTGGCCCGCCCTCTCCCGGCTTCACCCTGCCCCCTGCCCTGTGGCTCAGTTCGCCCTGCCAGCAGGGCGGGCTTGGGCGGGTTGGGCTGGGGGCGGCATAGGCAACAGACCCTCCGGCAACTGACGAACAATCCATTGCCCCCCGGCCTCAAGAGCAGGACGGGTGCGGGCCTTGGCCGCCCAGTCTGGCCAGCGGTCGGGCGGAGCAAGCCAAGCCACTGCAATATACGCGAAACAGAGGATCGCCGCACCCCGCACCAGGCCGAAGGCAAGGCCGAGCAGGCGGTCGATCGCGCCGAGCGGAGAACCCTGTACGAGGTCAGACAGGCTGCCCGCGATCAGAGACAGTACAATCAGCGAGACGAGGAAGATCCCACCTCCCGCCAGCCCGTTGGCGAAAGGACCTGGCTCGATGAGGCCACCTAACCCGACAAGATGCGGAGCAAGCATCGGGTAGCCAAACAGGCCAGCGGCGGCCGCCCCCACCCAAGCGGCGATGGCGAGAGTCTCGCGCACGAAGCCGCGGAACAGCGCAAGCAGGCCCGAAAGGCCGAGCACGAGCAAGACGACGATGTCGAACCAAGGCATAGCGGCGGGATACGCCACAGCTGCGCTGGGGGAAAGCAGGGGGTTGAGGGCACACCCGCTTCGCCGCCGGCGGCTGGGAGGCTCGCTCAGGTGGATTGCACCGCCCGCCGCTGGGCCCCCTCCCGGACCGCTGGCCGTTCGGCGCAGGAAAGGGACGCCACCAGGTCGGACACGTGCCCGACCTCCCACAGCCTCAAGCCCTCGGGCACGGCAAGCGCCCTGCCGCGCCCTGCCACCCGCTTCGGCAAGCAAGCAGTGGCGAAACCGAGCTTTGCCGCTTCCTTTAGCCGCGCCTCGGCCTGGCCCACCATGCGTACCTCGCCGGATAGCCCAACTTCGCCGAAAAACACGCAGTCGGCGGCGGTCGGGCGATCGACGAGAGCGGACACAAGGGCAGCCGCCACAGCAAGATCAGCCGCCGGTTCGCTCAGCTTCAGCCCGCCCGCGACGTTGAGAAAGACGTCGCGATCGGCGAACGACACCCCGCAGCGCGCATCCAGCACGGCAAGCAGCAGGGAAAGGCGCCCCTGATCCCAGCCCACCACGGCGCGACGGGCCGGGCCCTCGCCAGCGCGCCGCGACACCAATGCCTGGACCTCAACCAGCACCGGGCGCGTTCCCTCCACCCCGGCGAACACCGCCGACCCCGAGACGTTGCCTCGCCTCTCGGCGAGGAACAGGGCTGAGGGGTTGGCCACCTCAGCGAGGCCCCGCGCTGTCATCTCGAACACGCCGATCTCGTCCGTCGCGCCGAACCGGTTTTTCACCCCGCGCAAAATGCGGAAAACGTGGCCACGATCGCCCTCGAGATAGAGGACGGCATCAACCAGGTGCTCGAGCACGCGAGGGCCAGCAAGCGCCCCTTCTTTCGTCACGTGCCCGACCAGCACCAGCGCGAAGTTCCGCGCCTTGGCCGCACGGATCAGCTCCGCTGCTGCGGCTCGCACCTGCCCCACTGTTCCTGGTGCCGCACCCGCCTCCTCGAGCCAGACCGTCTGGATCGAGTCGATGATCGCAAGATCAGGCCTGGGGTCGGCTTCCAACGTGGCGAGCAGGTCCCGCAGAGCGGAGACGCACGCGACGGCGACGGGGGCTTCGGCGAGGCCGAGCCGCGCCGCACGAAGCCGGATCTGCGACACGGATTCTTCTCCGGAGAGGTAGAGCACACGCCTGCCCGCGCGAGCGAGAGCCGCTGCCGCCTGCAAGAGCAACGTCGACTTGCCGATGCCAGGATCGCCCCCCACCAGAACGGCAGAGCCCGGCACGAAGCCACCCCCGAGAACGCGGTCGAGCTCGGCGATGCGGCAGGCAAGCCGAGGCGGGGCTTCGCTTTCGCCCTGCAGCGGAACAAGCGGCGCCGCCCGTCCCCCCGCCCCGCTGCTCGGGGACCCCGGCCGTGGAGCGGCCTCCTCGACGAGGGTATTCCACGCCCCGCAGGCGTTGCATTGGCCGGACCATTTGGCAAACGCGGCACCGCAGGCGGTGCAGACGAAGCGGGTCGGGGGTTTCGGCATGTCAACGCGTCCCGCGCACACTCAGCGGCCAAGGTTCACGCCGAATAGCCTCCCCTCGCCCACGCGTCACTGTTCCGGAACGAGAGCTGCGGCGGCTAGGACCAGCGCGGGCGGCAGTTGAAGCGGATCGCCGCCATGGCCGGCAACCACTCTTTTGATCAGAGAGGAAAGAAGACTCTGCCGCTTGCTCCCCCCGCCCGCGGGGCGAGTACGGTTTTGCTCAGGCGCTGGTCAGCGCGCGCAAACCCTGTGCCAAGGACTGATCGGCAAAGCCGGAACGCCGACACGCCAAAGGCCGGCACACGAAGATCGATCGTCGTGAGCCTTCCCCGAAGCGACAACGGTTCGAGCAGACATTTGGCCGATCACGATGACGCGTCGTGAGGCTCACCCCTCCCCACTTGGCCACGGCTCGTGCAACAGTCGCGCCGATGTCCAAGCCCCCCCCTTCGCCCCCCAACGCGCAGGAAGAACTCTGGGCGCGGATTGCCGCCCGCGCCGCCGACCCTGCCGCGCGCAGCGTGCGGGATAAGTTCGACCGCGACCCCAACCGTTTCCCCCGCTTTTCCGCCACCGGCGCTGGGCTGGTGCTCGATCTTTCGCGCACTTCCCTCGATGAAGCCCTGCTTGCGGACCTCCTTGCCCTTGCCGAAGCGGCCGACCTGGTCGGCGCGCTGAAGCGGCAGATGCGGGGGGAGATGGTGAACGCGACGGAACGGCGTGCTGCCTTGCACACTGCAGCTCGCGCCCCTGACGGGGTCGGAATTCGCGCCGAAACCCCCGACGGCTGGCAGGACGCCTCTGCGTTGGTCGAGCGCGAGCGAACGAGGCTGCGCGCTTTCGTTACGGGTGTGCACAACGGCACAATCACCACCGCCTCTGGCGTGCCTTTTGCCTCCATGCTGAACCTCGGCATCGGCGGGTCGGATCTCGGCCCGGCGATGGCGACCGAGGCGCTGGCTGCCGTGCGCCCGCGCCTTGCTGCCTACTTTGTCGGCAATGTCGACGGGCATGGGCTCGCCTCCACCCTTGCCGGGCTCGATCCCGCCCGCACCCTCGTGCTCATCGCCTCGAAATCCTTCACCACTCAGGAGACGATGGTGAATGCGCGGGTTGTCCGCGCCTGGCTGGCCGCCGCCATCGGCGAGGAGGGGGTAGGCCGCCACCTCGCTGCGCTTACCGCCAACGGGGCGGCGGCGGAGGCCTTCGGCATCGCCCCCGACCGAATCTTCACCTTCGGAGAGTGGGTTGGCGGCCGCTATTCCCTCTGGTCCACCATCGGCGCCGCGATCGCGCTTGCCCGCGGCTGGGACAGTTTCACTGGGCTTCTCGCTGGGGCTCAGGCCATGGATATCCACGCCGTGACCGCCCGGCCACGGCGTAATCTGCCTTTGCTCTTCGCACTGACCCACACCTGGCACGCAAGCTTCTGTGGCTACCGTGCTTATGCGTGCCTGCCTTACGATTCCCGTCTTGCCCGGCTGCCCGCGTGGCTGCAGCAGCTTGAGATGGAATCGAATGGTAAGCGGGTGGACCAGGCGGGCCAGCCGGTCTCGTTCCCCACCGCGCCAGTGGTGTTCGGCGAACCGGGAACGAACGCGCAGCACTCTTTCCTGCAGCTGATGCACCAGGGCACGGACATCATTCCGGCCGACATCATCCTCATCGCCCGCCCCGACCACAACTTGGTCGAGAACCACCGCCTCTTACTCGCCAACGCTTTGGCGCAAGGAGCCGCGCTGGCGCTCGGGAGAAGCGAGGCCGAGGCGCGGGCTGACGGCGAAGCCAAGGGCGAAGACCCGGGGCTTGCCCCCCACCGTACCTTCCCCGGCGACCGCCCCTCTATTTTTCTTCACCTGCCGAGGCTTGACCCTTTCTACCTCGGCGCACTTCTTGCTCTTTACGAGCACAAGGTGGCGCTGCAGGCGGCCTTGTGGCGCATCAATGCTTTTGACCAGTGGGGGGTGGAACTCGGCAAGCGTCTGGCCGGACCTCTCGCGCAGGCGCTCGCGACCGGGCGGACAAATGGGCTCGACCCTGCTTCGGCCGGTGCGGTGCGGCTTCTCGCCGGGCTTGGCTAATGGGCGCGATCCGCCTTCTCCCTCCCTCTGTTGCCGACCGCATTGCCGCTGGCGAGGTGGTGGAACGCCCCGCCTCGGTGGTGAAGGAGCTGGTCGAGAACGCGCTGGATGCCGGGGCGCGGCGAATCGCGGTGGCGCTGGATGGCGGGGGGGTGGAGCGGATCACGGTCGAGGACGATGGGGTCGGCATCGCGGCGGAGGACCTGCCTCTTGCCGTCGAACGCCACGCCACTTCCAAACTCGCCGACGAGCGGCTGGTTGAGATCACCACCTTGGGCTTTCGCGGCGAGGCTCTGCCGTCGATTGGGGCGGTGGCGCGGCTTTCCCTCGTCTCACGCCCCCGCAGCGCAGCGGAGGGGGCTGAGATCACGGTCGAAGCAGGGGTGAAGGGTCCTGTTCGTCCCGCTGCCGCCGAGTTTGGCACGCGGGTGGTTGTGCGCGACCTCTTTTTCTGCACACCTGCTCGACTGAAGTTCCTCAAGAGCCCGCGTGCCGAAACCGAGGCAGCGCTGACCGCGCTCCGCCGCCTTGCTCTTGTTCACCCAGAGGTCGCGTTCCGCGTCGCCGTGGATGGGCGGGAGGTGCTCGCTCTCGCCGCCGGAGACCCGTTTCGCCGGATGGCTGACCTGCTCGGCGAGGAGATGGCACGCCATGCAGTCGCGCTTGCTGCCGAACGCGGCGGGCTTCGGCTGTCCGGTTGGGTTGGTCCGCCAAGCCTGACGCGGGCGACGCAGGCCGACCAACATCTGGCGGTGAACCGACGCCCGGTGACGGATCGTCTGCTGCGCACCGCCGTTCGCGTCGCCTATGGCGATTCGATCGCGGTCGGGCGTCATCCGGTTGCTCTGCTCATTCTTGACGTGCCGGCTGAAGCGGTGGACGTGAACGTGCATCCGGCCAAGGCTGAGGTGCGTTTCCGCGATGCTGAAGCGGTGCGTGGCTTCGTAATTTCCGCTGTGCGCGAGGCGCTCAATGCAGGCCGACTGGTGGCACCAGTGCCGCGGTACCTGCCCTCGTTCCGCCTCGCTTCCCCGCGCGGCTCTGCCCCGGCTTTGGCCGAGACGCCCGCCCTCCCTCTCTCTGCCCCGCCGGCGGCACGCCCCGCCCCAGCGCCCGTCCCTGGCTTGGCCGACCATCCGCTCGGTGCAGCGCGGGCGCAGCTTTTTGGCACCTGGATCCTCGCCGAGACAGCCGATGGGGCACTGATCCTGGTCGATCAACACGCTGCTGCTGAACGGGTCCGCCACGAAGCGCTGAAACGCGCGCTTGCCATGGCGGGGGGCGTGGCGAAGCAATCCTTGCTCATCCCCGCGGTGGTGGAGCTGTCGCCCGCTCAGGCCGAGGCGGTGTTGGCGCGGGCCGAGGCGCTGGCCCGCCTTGGTCTCGTCGTCGAACCGTTTGGCGGGGCGGTTCTGGTGCGGACAGTGCCGGCCCCTCTGACGGGCTGCGATGCGGCCGCTTTGCTGCGCGATCTCGCCGAAGAGCTGGCGGAGAGTGGGGAGAGCCGGGTGATCGAATCGCGGCTCGATGCGGTGCTGGCACGCATGGCCTGCCACGGCTCGATCCGGGCCGGGCGCAGGCTGAGTGAGGCCGAGATGAACGCGCTTTTGCGCGCGCTTGAAGCCACACCCAACGCAGGCACCTGCAGCCATGGCCGCCCGACCTGGATCCGCCTCGAGGTTGCCGACCTCGAGCGATTGTTTGGGCGGCGCTGATAGGCTTGCGCATGTGTGCCTGCGCACAGCGTGACCACGCCGCTCTCGGCGTGACTGGCCATGGCAAGGGAAGAAAGTGATGGGGTTTGTTGCCGCAGTCCAACGGGCTCTGATCGAGCGCTACACCACGTTCACAGGCAGGGCTTCGAGGGATGAGTTCTGGTGGTTCATGCTGTTCCAGCTCATCGTCGCGATCGCGGCGAGTGTGATCGATGGAGCGCTTGGTTCGCCCCTGCTGCAGCTCGTGGTCTCCCTCGCCCTGCTGGTGCCTTTTATTGCACTCGTGGTGCGCCGGTTGCACGATGCGGATCGCTCCGGCTGGTGGGCGCTGCTTCTGCTCCTGCCCGTAATCGGGCTGATCGCGCTGATCGTGATCGGGCTCACACCCGGCACGGCGGGGGAGAATCGTTTCGGCCCCGCACCACGTCCCTCCCCCTCCGGCTGAGCGTTCCGCTTACCTCACCGTCGCCAGCACCTCCTGGCGCGTCGCTTCGATCGCTTCCGGTGCCGGGATCCAGCCATTATCCTTCGACAAGCTCGGGTCGAGGCACAGCGTGTCGTCGAACTCGTTGATGGCATCGATTTCCGTGCCCATGGCGACGTTGGTCTGACGTTCGACGACGAACTCGACCACCACCGGTACTTGGTGTTCGGCGGCGAGGCGTTCCGCTTCGGCCAGCGCGCCGCGGATCGCGTTCGGGCTCTCCACCCGGATCGCCTTGCAGCCCAACCCTTCCGCCACCGCGACGTGATCGACTCCGTAGCCCGCAGGCCCCTCCCCGTCCTTCATGTTGATGTTCTCGAAGGCGAGGCTCACTTCGAAGTCCATCTTAAAGTTGCGTTGCGCCTGGCGAATGAGGCCAAGGTAGGCATTGTTCAGCACCACATGCACATAAGGCAGGCGGTGCTGTGCGCCCACCGCGAGCTCCTCGATCAGGAACTGGAAGTCGTAGTCGCCGGAGAGGCCGACGATGCGCCGATCGGGGTCGGCCGCGCGCACCCCCAGCGCGGCGGGCAGCGTCCAGCCCAAGGGCCCGGCCTGACCGCAGTTGATCCAGTGGCGGGGGCGGAACACTTTTAGGAACTGGGCACCCTGGATCTGGCCATTGCCGATAGCCGTCACATAGGTTGTGTCGTCTCCAAAATGTTCCACCATCTCTTGGAACACGCGCTGCGGCTTGAGCGGGATATCGTCGTAATGGCTCCTGCGCTGCATCACCCGCTTGCGGTGCAGGCACTCTGCCGCCCAGGCGGAGCGATCAGGCAGACGCCCCGCACGCTTGCGTTCCTCAGCTACCTCGATGAACAGCGCAAGAGCGGCCTTGGCGTCGGAGACGATGCCCAGATCGGGGCAAAAGACGCGGCCGATCTGGGTCGGTTCGATATCGACATGGATGAACCGTCGTCCTTTGGTGTAGACCTCGATCGAGCCGGTGTGGCGGTTCGCCCAGCGGTTGCCGATGCCGAGCACCATGTCGGAACGGAGGAATGTGGCGTTGCCATAACGGTGTGAGGTCTGTAGCCCGACCATGCCGGCCATCAGCGGATGGTCGTCGGGGATCGCGCCCCAGCCCATCAGGGTCGGGATGACGGGGATCCCCGTCAGTTCAGCGAAGCGAACGAGCAGGTCGGCGGCATCGGCGTTGATGATGCCACCACCGGCGACAATCAGCGGCCTCTCACCTTGCTCAAGCAAGTCCATCGCTGCCTCGATCTGCCTGCGCGTGGCGGCGGGCTTGTAGACAGGGAGTGGTTCGTAGGTCGCGATGTCGAACGTGATCTCGCCCAGCTGCACATCGAGCGGGAGGTCGATGAGCACCGGACCCGGCCTGCCCGATCGCATCAGATGGAAGGCCTGCTGCAAGGCGCGCGGCACGAGCGCGGGTTCGCGCACCGTCACTGCCCACTTGGTCACCGGCTTGGCGATCGATTCGATGTCGACCGCCTGGAAATCCTCCTTGTGCAGCTTGGCGCGCGGCGCTTGGCCGGTGAGGCAGAGGATGGGCAGGGAGTCGGCCTGCGCGGTGTAAAGGCCAGTGATCATATCCGTCCCCGCCGGGCCCGAGGTGCCGAGGCAGAGCCCGATCTTGCCCGGCTTGGCGCGGCTGTAGCCGTCCGCCATGTGCGAGGCGCCCTCGACGTGGCGGGCGAGAATGTGGCGGATGGTGCCGCGCGCGCGCAGAGCAGAATAAAGGGGATTAATCGCTGCACCGGGCACGCCGAAAGCGCACTCTACCCCCTCGCGTTCCAGCACCAGCACAGCGGCATCCACAGCGCGCATCTTGGGCATCGGACGGTCTCCTCTTTCATCCCTCTCCGCATCCTTTTTGCCTGAGCGGTGGCCTACGCACAATTTTTTCGGAACATTTTTTCGCCTGGCCCGACATGGTCTAAAATTCGTTTCCTTTCAGTGCATTGGATTTTTCCGGCAGAATTTTCCGACGATTCTCGGAAACATTTTTCGCTTCACGAGCCCGCGCGGCGGTGGCAAGACGCTTGCGCGATGACCATGCAAAGACGCCCGCGCGGAAGGCCCCGCCTCGCCGCTACACCCCCAGAGGCTCCCCTCGTCACCCTGGATCGCGCGGTCGCCGTCCTTCGCCTGCTCGCCGAACGGCCCGGTCTCAGCCTCACCGCGATGGCCGAAGCAGCAGGGCTTCCCCCCTCCTCGACGCATCGGATCCTCACCACGCTGCAGCACCACGGCCTCGTCGAGTTCGAGGAACCCGCGCAGACCTGGCACATTGGGGCGGAGGCCTTCCGCATCGGCTCGACCTTCCTCGCCCGGCGCAAAGTGGCCGAACGCGCTCGCCCTGCGCTGCAGGCGCTGGTCGCCGCGACCGGAGAGACCGCCAACCTCGCGCTGCCCGAACCAGACGCCGTGCTGTTCGTCGCGCAGGTGGAAACCCACGCACCGATCCGAGCCTTTTTCCGTCCCGGGACGCGGAGCCCATATCACGCCTCCGGCGCCGGCAAGGCTCTGCTTGCTGCCCTCGACGACGAAGCCTTGCAACGGCGTTTCGCCGTCCTCCCCCTTGAGCGCTTCACCGACCGCACGCTCGCCGATCGCACAGCCCTCCTGCGCGACCTCATGAAGACACGCGCGCGCGGCTTCGCCATCGACGACGAGGAACGGTTCGAGGGCATGCGCTGTGTCGCCGCCGCCATCCGCGACGAGACCGGCGCGCCTGTCGCCGCCCTCTCCATCTCCGGCCCCACTGTGCGGCTGACCAAGGCGCGGGTACTCGCGCTCGGCCCGGATGTCGCGCGGGCAGCGGAGGACGTGACCCGCGCCATTGGAGGCCTTTCTCCCGGCCGGAGCGCATAGCGCGGCGTCGCTTGCCCCAACCTTTTCAGCCTTCTCAGCACAGGGGGAAAACGCTCGTCGGCGTGTTGGCTGCCCGCCGGGAACCGGCGTTGCGGCCGCTGATCGCCGCGTGGCAGGCGATCGAGCGCGATCAGATGGGCCGCGACGCGCGAAAAGACGGGCTGTCTAGCATCGTCATCCGCGACAAGCCCTGGGAAGAGGGTGTCGTGTTCGAGAATGGCGTGCTCACCCCGCCCTAGCGCGCTTGATCGAGCCCGGAGGAGGTGGACCGGCGCGCCGGCGAGATCGTGGCGGCTCTGAAACAGGCCCTCTCACCTGCGGCGACAACAGCCCCTCTGACCCGCAGCGACGCGGCTGACCAGGTCGCGGCCAGCACACCCCAGCCCTCTCCGATCGACCGCTCGTCGCCTGCACAAGCCCTGGGCTGCCCCTGCCCCTAGCGTTTAGGCGAGCGGGACGAAGCGCAAAGCGGAGCGGATCGCGCGCCGGGTGGCGGCGAGATCCTCCGTCCGGTCCAGCGCGAAGGCGGCCAGCCCGGCAAGGAAGGTGTTGGTCAGCCCGACCTCCTCCACCATGCGCGCGAGCCCCCCGCGATCGAGCCGCGCGGCCTCGCGCACCCAGTGGATCAGGCGCGAGAGGTTGAACACCATCGGCACCCAGGTGTGCGGGTGCGAGGGCCATCCCTTCACCGCCAGCATCTCGAGAGTCACCTGGCGCCGCTCGGCGGCCCCCGCGAACCAACGCATCAGCACAATCTCTGCGCGCTCCTTGGCGGGGGCGAGCACGAACTCCGCCGGGTTCTCGGGGGGCGCGAGCATGCGGGCGAGCAAGCGGGTGAAATAGGCATCGGCAATCGCGTCCGCATCCCGGAAGCGCGCAAGAAGATCGGGCAAGTTGATGCCGACCTCGCCCGCCACATCGTGCAGGCGAAGATTGTGCCAGCCTTTGACAGCAGCGCGATCGAGCGCGACGTCCAAAATCCGTTCGGCGAGCGCGTCCATAGGTGGCATATCGGCGCACAGCGCTGGCGGTGCAACTGGGCTGGCGCAACGCCTGCCCCAGTGCCATGCGCTGACCATGGAGCCAACACTCGCTGCCTTGCTTGACGACACCTGGCGCGGGCTCGTGCGCGCCGCCGCCGACCGACGCCACCCCTGGCGCACGCCGGTGCTTGCCACCGTCGCGGCGGACGGCTCGCCGAACGCCCGCACCGTCGTGTTGCGCGCCGTCGACCCCGCCACCCGCACGCTTCGCCTGCACACTGATGGGCGCAGCGTCAAAACGGCCGAACTCGCGCGCGACCCGCGCGTCGCCCTCGTGTTCTGGGACCCGCGCGCGCGCGTTCAGCTTCGCCTACGCGGCAGTGCCGCGCTTATCCGCGAGGGGCCAGAACATGCGCGCGCCTGGGCCACAACCCCGCCGGCGGCGCGGCGCGACTACGCGACCACCCTGCCTCCGGGCACACCGATTGCTTCAAAAGATATCGCGCGCGGGGATGGGGCCGCTCATTTCGCTGTCATCCGGGTCAGGGTGATGACAATCGATCGCCTTGCCCTTGCCGCCGAAGGCCCTTTGCGCGCAGGGTTTGCGTGGGAAGGCGACGAGCCGCGCGCGACCTGGCTCGTGCCGTGATGCCGCTAAGGAGTGAAATACCGTGGAAAAGCGCACCCAGATCAATCTCTGGTATGTGCTGGCTGCGATCTTCGCCTATCTCTTTATCGCCGACCTTTTGCAGGCCTCGCGGCAGACCGAAACGCTGCCCTACTCCGAGTTCCGCAAGCTCGTCGCTGAAGGGCGCATCGCTGAAGCTCGCGTCGGGCCAACCACCATCACTGGCCGTTTTCGCGAACCCCAGGAGGGGCGGCAGTTCTTCGTTACCCAGCGCGTGGACGAGGATCTTGCCGAGGAGCTTCTAAAGGGCGGGGTCACGTTCACGGGCTCGGTGCCCAACACCTTCTTGACCAACGTCCTGTCCTGGACCCTGCCTGCGCTGGTGTTCTTCGGCCTTTGGTGGTTCGTCGTCCGCCGCTTCGCCGACCGCGCAGGGTTCGGAGGGCTGATGTCGGTCGGCAAATCGAAGGCTAAGGTCTACGTGGAGAAAAACACGGGCGTGACTTTCGCCGACGTCGCGGGCTGCGACGAAGCCAAAGCAGAGCTTGAGGAGATCGTCGCCTTCCTGAAAGACCCCGAAACCTACGGCCAGCTGGGCGCACGCCCGCCAAAGGGCGTGCTTCTGGTCGGGCCTCCGGGCACAGGCAAGACGCTGCTTGCCCGCGCGGTGGCTGGAGAAGCTGGCGTGCCGTTCTTCTCCATCTCCGGGTCAGAGTTCGTCGAGATGTTCGTCGGCGTGGGTGCTGCCCGCGTGCGCGACCTGTTCGAGCAAGCACGCCAGGCAGCGCCCTGCATCATCTTCATCGACGAACTCGACGCGCTCGGGCGCGCGCGCACCGCAGGCCCGATCTCCGGCGGCTACGACGAGAAGGAGCAGACATTGAACCAGCTCCTGGTCGAACTCGATGGCTTCGACCCCTCCGTCGGCATCATCGTGCTGGCTGCCACCAACCGCCCCGAAATTCTCGACCCTGCGTTGACACGCGCGGGGCGCTTCGACCGACAAGTGACGATCGATCGGCCTGACAAAAAGGGGCGGCGCGACATCCTCGCCGTGCATGTGCGCAAGATCAAACTGGCGCCTGGGGTGGATCTCGACGCGTTGGCGGGGCTCACACCGGGCTTCACTGGGGCTGATCTCGCCAATCTGGTGAATGAGGCGGCCCTCGCCGCCACGCGGGCCAAGCGCACGGCGGTGACGATGGACGATTTCACCCTCGCCATCGAGCGCATTGTCGCCGGCATCGAGCGTCGGTCGCGCCTGATGAACGAGGACGAACGCCGCCGTGTCGCCTACCACGAACTCGGCCACGCCCTGGTTGCCCTCTCCATTCCCGGCATGGACCCCGTGCACAAGGTGAGCATCATCCCGCGCGGGGTTGGCGCCCTCGGCTACACGCTGCAGCGCCCGACGGAGGACCGTTTCCTGCTCACCGAACGCGACCTCAAGGGCCGGATGGCGGTGCTGCTCGGCGGGCGGGCGGCCGAGGATCTCGTGTTCGGCGAGATTTCGACCGGGGCCCAGGACGACCTGATGCGCGCGACCGAAATCGCGCGCGGCATGGTCACACGCTACGGCATGACGGAGAAGCTGGGCGAGGTCGCTTACGAGACAGAGACCAGTCGCTTCCTCGGCCTTCCCATCGAAGGGGGCGGGCGCCGCTTTTCAGAGGAGACAGCGCGCGAGATCGATCTCGCGGTGAAGGAGCTCGTGCGCGAGGCGCATGAAAGGGCGAAGGCTATTCTCGCTGAACGGCGGGCGGAGCTCGATCGGCTGGCGGCCGAGCTCTTGAAGCGCGAGACGCTAGGGCCAGAGGACCTGCCGAAGCCGGTGCAGGCGCGCAACGACACCGCCGTGTCATCCGCCGCCTGAGCTTGGCGGGATCAAGGCAGGGTATGAACCAGCCTGCCTCGCCTGTGTTTTGGGCCTCGCGACTGAGGGCGCAGGGAAGCCGGAGTTGCTCGCGCGCGACCTTGACCTTTTCGCCGCGGCCGGCTGCACGGGAGCTGACGTTTCGCTGCAAAACAGCTTCACGGTGTGCGGCGGCCGGGTGAACGCGCGGGAGGTGGACGCGATCGGGCGCGTGCTTGCCCGATTTCCGCTGCGCGACACGATGCACGGGCCTTCGGGGCTGAACCTGATGGACACTGACCACCACAACCTCCATGTCGCGGTGGCGCGGGCCTTCATCGAGGTCACCGCTGCCCTCGGCAGAGGCGTGCTTGTCGTGCACGAAGGCGTTTGGCCGAAAGGTTTAGCGGCGACGGAAGTCGAGCGCCGGCGTGCGATGGAGGTCGAGGCGCTGCAACGGCTTGGCGACGAGGCCGTGCGGAGAGGGGTGACGCTCGCGGTCGAGAACCTGCCGCCGATCGCGACCATTCCCGAGACGCACGATGCCTGGGGCATCGCCGCTCAGATCGAGCGTGTCGGCCATCCGCAGGTTGGGGCCACGCTCGATCTCGGGCATGCAGCGATGATGGCGCGCAGCCGCCAGTAGGACCTTGCGGCAAGCGTGCGGGCGTTGGCGTTACGCGTGGTGCATGTCCACCTGCAGGATCAGTTCGGCCGCCCCGACGGCATCCGCGCCCCGGGCCACGGCGAGGCCTTGGCGTTCGGGGTGGGCGACCTGCACGCTCCGCCCGGCTGGGGAGATGTTCCGCTGACGGTTTGCTCGCCCTTCTGCCCTTGCGCGGGGGACGACGCTGACCCACGCGCTCGCGCGCAAGTTTTTCCGCTTTTTCCCGGAGACGGTGGCGACGTTTCGGCAACTGGCTGGGGCAAGCGTCCGGAATATTGCGGCGGGCTGAGTGGCGTCGGCCATAAAGAAGGCTGGCTTGCCGCCCCAGCTTTGGGCCTGCTCGCGCTTAGCGAAGCGAGGCAGCCTCCGCACCAGCGCGGATGCGGCGGATCATCGCCGCCACGCCGTTGCCGCGGTTCGCCGAGAGATTGCCGATCAGATCGAGCTCGATGAGAAAGCGTGGATCGACGGCAAGGATTTGCTCCGGCGTTCGCCCAGAATAGACGCGCAACAGCAGCGCGACGAGGCCTTGCACGATCGCCGCATCGGACGCTCCGGCAAGCCAAAGCCGCCCCTCGGCTACGCGCTGTTCGAGCCAGACCTGGCTCTGGCAGCCCTCGACCCGACGGTGCGGCTCCTTCCACGCTTCGGGGAAGGGGGGAAGAGCCCGCCCCCAGTCGATCACCTGCTCGTAGCGGTCCATCCAGTCATCGAAAAGGGAGAGTTCGTCGCGGATGGCGGCGATCGCTTGCTCGGCGGTCGGCTCGGTTGGGGAGACGAACGGCGCTTCCATCACGCTCGGCGAGATGGCCATGCGCGCGCAGAGCTCAATGGGCAGCGAGCCCGCCATCGACGGCGAGCACCGCCCCAGAGATGAAGGACGCTTCGTCTGAGGCGAGGAACAGAGCGGCGTTGGCGACATCCTCCGGCCGTCCGGCGCGGCGCCAAGCGGTACGGGATGCGGCACGCTCAGCCGCCGCGACCTCCTCCGGACGGTTCGATCGCTGCACCACGATGACGCCCGGGTCGATCACGTTGCAAACGATGCCGTCCGCTCCGTGATCGATGGCGATGCGGCGAGCAAGTTCGTGCACGGCGGCCTTGGCTGCGGCGAAGGCGGCGGAGGCAGCCGCATCGGCGGTGACGGAAGGACACCCTACGGCCAGAATCCGCCCGCGCACCCCATCCTCGCCCTCGGTCTGGCCGCACATCTGCCGCACCGCTGCTCGACTGGCCAGGAACATCCCTGTCACGGCGAGGCCAAGCGTGCGCTGCCACTCCTGCAGTGATGTCTCGGCGATGCGCCCGCTCCAGCCAACGGTCGCGGTGGTCACCAGCACGTCAAGCCGGCCGAAGCGATCCACCGCGCAGGAGACCGCGGCCTCGGCATCTGCCTCGGAGGTGAGATCGGTCTTGCGGAACATCGCCGCCCTGCCTTCGCGATCGAGGATCGCCCGCGTCGGCTCTCCTCCCTCTGCCGGATGGTCGGCCTCGTCGGCGATGACCACGATCGCGCCGGCGCGGGCAAAGCGCAAAGCGATCGCCCGCCCAATACCCGATGCTCCTCCCGTCACCAGCGCAACCTTGCCGAGCAGCTGATCCGCCATCCGTTTTCCCCTGGTCGCGGGCCGCGGCTTGAACCGCACGCTTTTGCCCCGCATCTAGCAGGCATGGAGGCAGATTGCGACGCCCCTCGCATCGTTCCCGATCCGACCGATCCGCGGCTGACGTGTCGCGTGCGCGGCATCGACCACACGGGGGCAGAGGTGGAAACCGCGGTCACGGTTGAGAAGCCTCTGACCCTGTTCCTCAACGGCACTGAGATCGTCACCATGATGACGATCGGCGACTATCCTGAGTATCTCGCCCTCGGCTATCTTCTCAACCAAAACATGCTACAGCCGGACGATGAGGTGACAGCGGTCGAGCACGACCCTGAGCTCGATGTCGTTGTGGTGCGCACAGCGCGGGAGACCGACTACCAGGAGAAGCTAAAAAAGAAGACCCTCACCTCCGGTTGCGCTCAGGGCACGGCCTTCGGCGACCTGATGGAGCGGTTCGAAAGCATCCGCTTGCCCGAGGCCGCTTTGCGCACCTCGTGGCTGTATCGTCTCACCCACGCCATCAACACCATGCCGAGCCTCTATCTCGAGGCCGGCGCCATCCATGGCTGCGTGCTGTGCCGCGAGGATCAACCCCTTGTCTATATGGAGGACGTTGGCCGGCACAACGCGGTGGACAAGATCGCCGGCTACATGTACCGCCATCGCATCGATCCTGCCGACAAGATCTTCTACACCACCGGCCGCCTGACCTCTGAGATGGTGATCAAAACCGTGCGCATGGGCATTCCCATCCTCGTCAGCCGCTCGGGCTTCACCGCCTGGGGGGTGGAGCTCGCGCGCCAGGCGGGGCTCACTCTGATCGGGCGCGCCCGCGGCAAGCGTTTCCTCGCGCTCTCGGGCGAACATCGCATCGTCTTCGATCTCGACCCGGCCTATGTCGCGGAGGAAAGCGCGAAGCACCGGCGTAAGGGCGCGCGTGACGAAGACTGAGGCCTGTGTGGACGCGGCCGTGCGCGCCAGCGGCGATCCTCCGCCCACCTTGGGCGTGCTTTTGGCCGGCGGGCAGGGCCGGCGCATGGGTGGGGCGGACAAGGGGCTGCTTCGTATCGGCGAGGAAACGATCCTGCAGCGGATTGTCAGGCGCCTCTCCCCCACCTGTGCGGGGCTGATCATCAACGCCAACGGTGAGCCAGCCCGCTTCGCTTCCCTCGGCCTGCCGGTTGTGGCCGACTCGATTTCCGGCTATCCGGGCCCTCTTGCCGGCATCCTCGCCGGTCTTGAGTGGGCAGCGGACCACCGGCCTGATCTCGCCTGGATCGTCACCGTCTCCACCGACAGCCCGTTCCTGCCGCACGATCTCGTCGCGCGCCTGCATGCGGCGCGCGTTGAGGCTGGCACATCGCTCGCCTGCGCTTCCTCCGCCGGGCGCACCCATCCCCCGATCGGGCTCTGGCCGGTCGCGTTGCGCGAGGACCTCCGCCGCGCCATGGTCGAGGAGGGAGAGCGCAAGATCGATCGCTGGACGGCACGGCACGGCATCGCGGTGGCGGAGTGGCCGATCCATCCGCTTGATCCGTTCTTCAACGTCAACACGCCCGAGGACGCCGCGCTCGCGCAGTCGCTCGCTGCGCGTTTCCCGGCGGCCTGACGCCGGCCATGCATCCGTTTCGGCTTGCACGTCGCGCGCGCCGCGGCAACAATCAATACGACGAAATGCCAAACAGCCGGTGCACGTGCCATGAAAGCGTTCCTGGTTGCCATCTTGACCGCGATCGTGATCGCAATCGGCTCGGCCTATGTGCTGGATACACGCTTCCAGCAGACCGTCGACGCCGCGTTCACCACCTCGGCCGTGCGGCTCTGAGCCTTAGAGGATCTCGCTCCAGGGAATGAAGGCGACTGTCTCGCCGGGGGCGAGATCGGTCTGGGTTTCTGCGAGTTCGACGAGCCCGTCGGTGCAGGTAAGGGAGGAGATCAGCCCCGCCCCCTCGCGAGGGTAGTTGCGCGCCTCCAGCACGCCGTCCTCAGCGGTTGCAACACTGACGCGGACATATTCGCGGCGCCCTGGCTTCTTGCGGTAGCGAAACCCGCTGCGCACGGCAAAGCGCAAGGGAGGTTTCGCCTCGGCGCCTGCGAGCAGAAGCGCAAGCGGCCTCGCTACGTGCACAAAGGTGACAACGACCGCCGCCGGGTTGCCGGGAAGCCCGGCAAAGGCTGCCCGCCCCACCCGGCCAAGCGCCACTGGTCGACCAGGCTTGATGGCCAACCGCCAGAAATCGAGCCGCCCCGCCATCTCGACGGCGGCCTTCACGTGATCCTCCTCGCCGGTGGACACCCCCCCCGAAGTCAGGATCAGATCGTGCGTTTCGCTAGCAGCAGCGAGGGCTTCCGCCACCGCCTCGCGCCGATCAGGCAGAATGCCAAGGTCGCTCACCGCAAAGCCGAGGCGAGCAAGGGCGGCCTGCAGGGTAAAACGGTTGCTGTCGAAGACCCTTTGGGCGGCAAGCGCGGTGCCAGGTTCGGCAAGCTCGTCGCCCGTCGAAAACACCGCAACACGAAGCCGTGTGCGCACCAGCACGGTGGGGAAGCCCAAGGCAGCCACCATGCCCACATCCTGCGGGCGAAGCATGGTGCCGCGCGTGAGCGCCACCGTCCCTCTGGCCACATCCTCGCCAGCGGCGCGTGCATTTGCCCCGCGCTTCAGCCCGGGCGGCAATCGCACCCGCCCATCAGGGAGGACTTGCGCATCCTCCTGCATCATCACTGTGTCCGCGCCATCGGGCATGGGCGCGCCCGTGAAGATTCGGATCGCCTCTCCCGCGCGCAGCGGCCGGCCGAGCGTGCCGCCAGCCGGCACCCGGCCCGTCACCGGCAGCACAGTGTCGCTATCGGGCGCAAGGTCAGCGTGACGCACGGCAAAGCCGTCCACCGCCGAATTGGCGAAGGGCGGCAGGTCGATCGGGGCGATCAGGTCCTCGGCGAGGATTCTTCCCACTGCTTCGCGCAGGGGCACGGTCTCTTGCCCAGTGAGTGGAACGAGACGCTCGCGCAACGCCGCCAGCGCGGCGTCGACCGACATCAGCGCGCCGCCAAAGGCGAAACAGTCGTCGGAGAGCTGCGCCACCGCCTTAGCCGACCGCGCGTGCCCGCCCGATAAGACCCGCAGAGCGGATGATGAAGTCGGCGATCGCGTCCACCTCGTCGAGGGAAAGCACGGGGCGGTCGCAGCCCGGCACCGGTCCGTCTGAAGCAACGGCACGGATCATCGCATCTTCGGGAAACAGAGGAGGCTTGCCGGTTGCTGCACGCCAAACCTCGAGCTTTGGGTGGGGGTTGCGCTTGAACCCCTCGACCAGGACGAGGTCGACGGGCGAAAGGCGCGCCACGAGGTCTGCAAGCGAGGGCTCGGGCGCGCCACGCAATTCGTGCATCAACGCCCAGCGGTTGGCCGAGGCGACCAGCACCTCGCTCGCCCCGGCGCGACGGTGCTCGTAGCTGTCTTTGCCAGGCTGGTCGACGTCAAACGCGTGGTGGGCATGTTTGATGGTGGAGACGCGCAGGCCCCGCGCGACCAAGGCTGGAATGAGGCGGACGAGCAGTGTCGTCTTGCCTGAGCCCGACCAGCCGGTGATGCCGAAGAGGATCATGGACGGAGCGAGTCGCCGGCGGGAGTTATTCCGCCGGCGTTATCGCTGCCTGAGAACGAAGGACGTGATGCGATCAGTCCGCCCCTGCCCCCTTCGCGCCGGCCGGCAGAGTATCCTTGCGCGTCGGGTTCATGATCTCCTCAACCCAAAGCGGATGATGCTCCTTCGCCCAGTTGAGATCGACCTTACCGGACCACATCGCACTGAATGCCCCCTCCATGCCGATCGACCCGAGATAGATATGTCCAATGATCAAAGCGATCATGAGGAAGGCGATGATGCCGTGCAGCTGTGCCGTCAGTTGCATCCCGTCGATCGACGTCACGATCTGGAAGGGGAACATCAGGATGAAGCCGGTAACTGCTAGCGCACCGCCGCCGAAGACGGTCGCCCAGTAAACAATCTTCTGGCCACCATTGAACTTCCGTGCCGGCGGATGGGCGTGCCCGATCATGCCGCCACCTTGCGCGAACCAGCGCAGATCCGTTTTATCAAAGATGTTGTCCTTCAGGAACAAGACGAACATCAGCAGTACGCCAAGGGTAAACGGAAAGCCGAGGAAGTTATGCGCAACCTTCGCCGCCTCCGACCAGGCGGTGAACGCCTCCGGCCCGAGGAGAGGGAGGAGAAGGTAACGACCAAAGGTGATGTTCAGCCCCGTGATGGCGAGAAGGACAAAGCTCGCCGCCGTCAGCCAATGTGCGAACACATCGATGCTGCGGAACCTCTTGATCAACCGCCCGGCATAGCCCGATGTCGTGCGGATCGGCCCTTTCACCGTGTAGAAAACGCCCACCAGCACAAGCATGCCGATGATGGAGGCGGCGGCGATCCACTTCATTGGGCCACGCCACGTCTCCTGAAACTCACGCCCACCCGGTTGAATGAGCGTTGCTGCCTTCTGGTCTGGGATGGTGACGCGCCCGACGACGGTCCCCGATCCCTGCATCTGCAGGTAGCGGAACAGCACCTCTTCGTGCGCCGCTGCAGGGGCAACCGGTTGCGCGCTCTGGGCAACCGCGTTGGGAACGCTGAGTGTTGCCGCGCCCAGGCAGATCGCGAAGACTGCCAGGGCGGTGCGAAGCGTAAGAGTGAAGCGGTTCATGCGGTCATTCCTCCCGCGTCGGATCAAAGCGGCGGAAGCCGAAGCTTCCGCCGCGCCATGATCTGATCAGCCCGACACCATGTCCTTGTAGGCCGTGCGCCAACCCCAGGCACCCGAACCATAGCCGCGTGTGGAGACGCGCTCGGCATAGATCTGGGCAATGATGTCGCCGTCGCCGGCGAGCAGGGCTTTGGTCGAACACATTTCGGCGCAGGCCGGCAACTTGCCTTCGGCAAGGCGGTTGGAACCGTATTTGGCATACTCCGCCGGTGTGTTGTCAGCCTCAGGGCCGCCGGCGCAATAGGTGCATTTATCCATCTTGCCGCGGCTGCCGAAATTGCCGAGGCGTGGATACTGCGGCGCGCCGAAGGGGCAGGCGTAGAAGCAGTAGCCGCATCCAATGCAAAGGTCTTTCGAGTGCAGCACCACCCCGTCTGCCGTCGTGTAGAAGCAATCCACGGGGCAGACTGCAGCGCACGGCGCATCCGTGCAGTGCATGCACGCCATGGAGATCGACCGCTCCCCCGGCTTGCCGTCGTTGATCGTGACGACACGCCGGCGGTTGATGCCCCAGGGCACCTCGTGCTCGTTTTTGCAGGCCGTGACGCAGGCGTTGCACTCGATGCAGCGATCCGCGTCGCAGAGGAACTTCATCCGGGCCATTGTTGCCACTCCTCCCTAAGCTCCGTCACGCCGCGCGGATCTGGCACAGCGTGCACTTCGTCTCCTGCATCGAGGTGACAGGATCGAAGCCGTAGGTGGTCACTGTGTTCGCGCTTTCGCCGAGCACGATCGGGTCGGTGCCGGCGGGATACTTGCGGCGCTGATCCTCGCTCATGAACCAGCCAGCGAAATGGAACGGCATGAACGCCACCCCCTTGCCGACACGTTCGGTCACCAGGGCCTTCATCCGGCACACCTTACCTTTTGGCATTTCCGGACCCCAGACCAGCACCCACTGGCCGTCGCGAATACCGCGCTCGGCCGCATCCTGCGGGTTGATCTCAACGAACATGTCCTGCTGAAGCTCGGCCAGCCACTTGTTCGACCGCGTCTCCTCGCCGCCTCCCTCGTATTCGACAAGGCGGCCTGTGGTGAGCACGATCGGGAAGTCGCGGGCGATATTCCTGTCCACAGCGAGTTGTTGCACAGTGCGCCCGTAGTTGATGACGCGGTGCGCCATAAAGTTGTCGCGCGTCGGGTATTTCGCCACCAAGTCGGGCCTGGGGCTGTAGATCGGCTCCCGGTGCACAGGAATGGGGTCGGGCAGGTTCCAAGCGAGCGCGCGCGCCTTGGCATTGCCAAAAGGCGAGCACCCGTGCTCAAGCGCAACCCGAACGATACCGCCCGAGAGGTCGGTCGCCCAAGAGACGCGATCGACGTTGTTGCCGCCGATCCGCTCGATGACCGCCCGCTCCTCGGCGGTCAGGTCCTTGTCCCAACCGAGCCGCTTTAGCACCGCCATGGTAAACTCGGGGTAGCCATCCTGGATCTCGGAACCCTTGGAGTACGACCCCTCGGCGAGCAGGCTCACGCCGTTGCGCTCAACACCAAACCGCGCACGGAATGTTCCGCCACCGTCCTTCACGTGCAGGTGCGTGTTGTAGAGGATGTGCGTGCCGGGGTGGCGGATCTCCGGCGTGCCCCAGCACGGCCAGGGCAGGCCATAGTAGTCCCCGCGCACTTCGGCTGGCGCATCCGCCCCAGCGCGCAGCGTAACCAGGTCGAAATAGCGCTGGTATTTCATGTGCGCCTTCAGACGTTCCGGCGAGATGCCCGTGTAACCAGTTGCCCAGGCACCGCGGTTGATCTCGCGCAGCACGCTTTCCGGCTCAGGAACCTTGTTGCGAACGGTGATGTTCTTGAACATCTCGTTCGCAAATCCGAGCTTTTCGGCGAGGCGATAGATCACCTCGTAGTCCGTCTTGCTTTCGAAGATTGGCTCGACGATCTGTTCGCCCCACTGCACAGACCGGTTGGACGCCGTGCGGCTGCCCGAGCACTCGAACTGGGTGCAGATCGGCAGCAGGTAGGTGTTGTCCTTGCGGTTGTGCAGCACGGCGAAAGTCGTCGGGTGCGGGTCGGCGACGACGAGCAGGTCAAGCTTCTCGAGCGCAGCCGCCGCCTCCGGCATCCGCACCACGGTGTTGCCGCCGTGGCCAAACACCAGCATGGCGCGGTAGTTTGGCTGGCCTTCCGCCAACTGCCGCGTGCCGTCCTTCACCGGTTCAAGCAGCGTCGCGTCGATGTAGCGGGTGGTGGTGATGCCGGGCAGCTCCATCATCCGCTTGCGGGTGGCATCGTCAGCCCCCGGCGGGCCGAAGCGGCCGCGCATCCACTCGTAGTCAACCTCCCACACGCGGCACCAGTGCCGCCAAGCGCCCTCATCAAGGCCGTAATAGGCGGGCAAAGAGGCCGTATCGAGGCCGAAATCAGAGGCCCCCTGCACGTTGCAGTGGCCGCGGAAAATGTTCGCTCCGTTGCCCGCGCCACCAACATTGCCGGTGGCCAGCAACAGCGCACAAGCCGCGCGCACGTTAGCCGTGCCAACCGTGTGCTGGGTCATGCCCATGCACCAAATCAAGGTCGCCGGCTTCTCCTTAGCAAACTTCTCAGCCACCCGACGGAGCTGAGCGCCCGGCACGCCGGTGACGCGTTCCACCTCCTCGGGGCTCCATTTCGCGACCTCTTTGCGCACCTCCTCCATGCCATACACACGCTGGCGGATGAACTCCTTGTCCTCCCACCCGTTTTCGAAAATGTGCCACAGAATACCCCACAGCAGCGGGATATCGGTGCCTGGGCGAAGGCGTACATACTCGGTGGCATGTGCGGCAGTACGGGTGAAACGCGGGTCAATCACAATCAGATTGGCCCGATTCTTCTCCTTGCCCTGCAGCACGTGCTGCAGGCTGACCGGGTGCGCCTCCGCTGGGTTACCACCCATGATCACGATGGTCTTCGAATTGCGGATATCGTTGTACGAGTTGGTCTGCGCGCCGTAGCCCCAGGTGTTGGCCACGCCCGCCACCGTCGTTGAGTGGCAGATACGCGCCTGGTGGTCGACGTTGTTCGTACCCCAAAACGCAGCGAGCTTGCGGAAAAGATACGCGCCTTCGTTGGAGAACTTAGCCGACCCCAAAAAGAACGCCGCATCAGGGCCAGACTCGTTGCGGATACGCAGCATCTTGTCGCCGATCTCGTCGATCGCCTGCGCCCACGAGATCCGCTTCCACTGCCCGCCTTCGAGCTTCATCGGATACTTTAGGCGGCGATCGCCGTGCACCAGCTCGCGCACCGCCGCGCCCTTCGCGCAGTGTGTACCGCGGTTGATTGGGCTCTCCCACGCCGGCTCTTGCCCAACCCACACCCCGTTCTGCACCTCGGCCAAAACCGTGCACCCGACCGAACAATGCGTGCACATGTTTTTCCGAAGCTCGACCCGCACGCCGGGCTGCATCGGACCGGCTTCGGCCTTCTTCACCGTGCCCGCACTCAGCGTTCCAAGGGCAGCGAGCCCGCCGGCGGCCACCCCAGACCGCCGCAGAAACGCTCGACGATCGAGCGCTCCGGACGATAGCGCAGCAAACGAGGCGGCGAGCCCGCCGCGCACAGCCTCTGCGTCACTCCGCTTGATCAGCATCTCTCTCTCCTCCCCGTTCCGACCGCGACGTCAGCGCTCGTAGCGATTCGTGCGGTAGAAGGCCTGCACATGGGGCGAATTCGGCTGGTACCGCGCGCGCCGCCGCTCCTCGCGGCTCTCGCGCGCCTCGGCCGGGGTGGCGCCGCCAAACGGCACGGC
>CALLUO010000045.1 GCA_938010425.1 uncultured Elioraea sp. | reverse complement strand
TGCAATCGCGCGCGGCTTCCGTTTCACCGTCGATCCGCCGTAAGCGGCATGTGGCTCGGTCTTTTTCTCGCTTCGGTCGGCTGGGCGGTGGCGCGCAGGCTGGAGGCGCGGGGCTCCATCGCTGCGATGGTGCTCGACTGGGCACTGCCCGCAGCGGCTTGGGCGATTCTCGCGGCGGTCACGGCGCGGCCGGTCGCCTCTGGGCTCGCGGTTGCGGCGCTTGCCGTCGGCTTGGCCGTCATCGCCCGGTTCAAGCGCGCTGTGCTGGGCGAGACCCTCCTCTTCTCCGACTTCGCCCTCGCCTGGCAGGTGGTCGCCTTCCCGCGCCTCTACTTGCCCTTCGTGCCGGCGTGGGCGGTTGGGCTCGGCGCCATCGTGCTGGCTGCCGTCGCCTGGGCGCTGATCTCCGAGGCGCCCTCGCTTGGCGAGACGAGGCGCGCGGTTCTCGCCGTGGTTGGGCTGATCGTCGGTCGGTTCGCCGCGCTCGAGGCCTCCCACATGCCCCTTGCCGGCACACCTGAAGATGCGGCCGAGTTTGGCCTCTTCGCGACACTCGTCGGGCATGCGCTGCGCGCCCGCCGCGAAAGGCCGCGCCGCCGCCGCCGCCTCGCCGTCGCCGCTCCGGCGCCGATCCGACCGCCAGCGCAACCGCCTCACCTCGTGCTCGTCCAGGCCGAAAGCTTCTGCGACCCCACGCAGGTGGTACCAGGGCTCTCCCCTTCTGTGCTGCCGGAGTTTGACCGTCTCCGCCGCCGCGGGGCGGGAGGAAGACTCCGTGTAGCGGGGTTTGGCGCCAACACGATTCGCACCGAGTTCGGCGTGCTGACGGGGCTGGGCAAGGCGGAGATCGGGCTCGACGCCTTGAACCCTTACATCGCCTTTGCCCGCTCGCCTCTGCCCTCGCTCGCCTCTCGCCTCGGCGCAGCCGGCTGGCGCACAGTGTGCGTCCATCCCTTCGCGCGCACCTTTTTCCGCCGCGACCTGGTGATGCCGGCTCTTGGTTTTACAACCTTCCTCGATTCCCGCGCCTTTCCCCCTTCGCCGCGCGGGGCCTATGTGTCGGACGCGGCGCTGGCTGACCTCGCTTGCCGGATGATCGCGGAGGCCAAGGAGCCTTTGTTCCTGTTTCTGATCACGATGGAGAACCATGGGCCCTACCCCGAACGTCCCTCGGCGCTCGGCTGGTCAGCCTGGCAAAGCCTTCCCGATAGCCAGCGTCTTGCCGGCTGGCTGGAGGGGCTTGCGCGCACCGATGCGATGCTCGGCTCCCTTGTCTCCACTCTCGAGGCCTGCGGCAGGCCCTGGGTGCTCGCCGCCTATGGCGACCATCCGCCCGCGTTGCAACGGGCCTTCACCGCTCTCGGCGCGCGACTAGACCGCACCGACTGGGCGATGGCCCCCTGCGGCGGTGGTGAGACGGCCACAGAGCTCGAGCCCGTCGATCTGCATCGTCGCCTGCTGGCTGCGGTCGGTGGATGACCGAACGGAGGACTGTTCTCGTCGTTTTCGGCACCAGGCCGGAGGCGATCAAGATGCTGCCCGTAATTGCCGCCCTCGAGGCGAGGGCGCGGTTTCGTGTCGTTGTTTGCGCGACGGGCCAGCACCGCGACCTCGTCTCTCCTGTGCTCGCCCTGTTTGGCCGGCCTGCCGATCGCGACCTCGGGCTAATGACAGAAGACCAGGCGCTGCCCGCCTTGACGGCCCGGGTGCTGAGTGCCGTCTCGGCCGTGATCAGCGAGACCCGCCCAGACCTGGTGCTGGTGCAGGGCGATACAGCGACCGCCCTCGCCGCAGCCCTTGCCGCCTTCCAGGCCCGCGTTCCCCTCGGCCATGTCGAGGCAGGGCTGCGCTCGTTCGACCTTGCCCGACCCTGGCCCGAAGAGGGGAACCGGATCGCCATCGACTGCTTGGCTGACCTCCTGTTCGCCCCGACCGAGGGGGCGGCGCAGAACCTGCAGCGGGAATATGGGCGGCGCGGGCGAATTGTGGTCACCGGCAACACCGGCATCGACGCGCTGCTTACCGTGGCGCGGCGGTTGGACACAGATCCTGCTCTGCGGGAGACCGTGGGGCACTCGCTGCCGGCACTCGACCCGGCGCGTCGCCTCATCCTCGTCACCGCGCACCGGCGGGAGAGTTTCGGCCATGGCCTCGCGGGCATTTGCCAGGCACTCGTGACGCTCGCTGCGCGGGGCGATGTGGAGATTGTTTGGCCGGTCCATCCCAACCCGACTGTCTGCAGCACGGTCGCCACAGGGCTTGCGGGCAGCACCGCCGTGCGTCTGACCCAGCCGGTCGGTTATGCGGAGATGGTGGCGTTGATGCGGCGCGCGTCTCTGATCCTCACCGACTCGGGCGGGGTCCAGGAGGAGGCGCCGGCTTTGGGGCGGCCCGCGCTCGTCCTGCGCGATGTCACAGAGCGGCCCGAAGCGCTGGCGAGCGGGGTGGTGCGGCTGGTCGGCACCGCCCCGGCGCGGATCCTCGCCGAGGCGGTGCGGCTGCTCGACGACGCCGAGGCCTACGCTGAGGCAGCGCGGCCGGTCTTCCCTTACGGCGACGGGAGGGCGGCAGATCGGATCGCAGCGGAAATTGAAAGATGGTTGGACGCCTGAGCCGGGTGTGCGTTCTGGGGCTGGGCTCTATCGGCCTGCCGACAGCGGCGATGCTCGCCTCGCGGGGCCTTGAGGTCATCGGCTGCGACATCGACCCTCGGGTGGTGGGGCGGGTGAATTCGGCCAAGCCTCATCTCCGCGAACCCGAGCTCGAAAGGCTGGTTGCTGCAGCGGTGCAGACTGGTCGCCTCAGAGCGCAGGGCGAGCCGGCGGAGGCGGAAGCGTTTCTGATCGCCGTGCCCACCCCGCTCGGCCCTGACCATACGCCGGATCTCTCCTTCGTCGACGCCGCCACGCGATCGATCGCGCCGTTGCTTCGCCCGGGTAACCTCGTCGTCCTGGAATCAACCGTCCCCGTCGGCACCACGGAGCGGATCGCCACCAACCTCGCTGCAGTGCGGCCGGATCTTGCTTTCCCTCGCTACCGCGAGACGCCACCGCGCTGCGCGGTCCATATCGCGCACTGCCCAGAGCGCGTGCTGCCGGGCGCGATCCTGCGCGAACTCTCTGCCAACGACCGGGTGGTGGGCGGGCTCACGCCAGCCTGCGCGGAGAAGGCCCGCGCCCTGTATGCGACGTTCGTCACCGGTGGCCTGATCCTCACCGACTGTCGCACGGCGGAGCTGGTCAAGCTCGCCGAAAATGCCTTTCGCGACGTCAACATCGCCTTCGCTAACGAGCTCGCCGCCATCTGCGAGCGGCTGGGCGTGGATGTGTGGACGGCGATTCGGCTCGCCAACCGCCATCCGAGGGTGGCGATCCATCGCCCCGGTGTGGGGGTAGGGGGGCACTGCGTTCCGGTCGACCCGTGGTTCTTGATCGGCTCTGCCCCCGATGGGGCTCGGCTGATGCGCACGGCACGGACGGTAAACGACGACCAGCCAGCGCGCGTGGCCGCCCGCATCGCCGCCGCCGCTTCGTCCGCGCACACTCCGGTCGTTGCCTGTTTCGGCCTCACCTATAAGGCAGATGTCGCCGATTTGCGGGAAAGCCCGGCCCTGGCTGTCGTGCACGCTCTGGCCGAGCGGGGCGGGATGGAGCTTCTCGTCTGCGACCCCTGGGTGGAGGCGCTGCCGGCATCGCTGGCCAAATACTGTTCGGTACGTCTGGTCGGGCTTGAGGAGGCTCTGGCGAGGGCGGCCGTGGTGGCTTTCCTGGTGCCGCATGCCGCCTTCAGGGGCATCGATCCCGAATGGCTCGCGTGTAAGCGGGTGATCGACCCGGCAGGGGTTTTGGCCGGGGGCTGAGAGAGGGAACAAGCAAGGGCCGGGAGGTTGCCCTCCCGGCCCGGCTGTTCGCGGACGGCGCTGCGCCGTCCGTCCCCTTCCTTCAGCCCCGACGGTGGGCGGCAGGGCCGGATGGCTTCGTCAGGCGCTGCGGCGGCGGCGCGCGGCGAAGCCGAAGCCCAACAAACCGGCCCCCAGCAGCGCCAGCGAGGCGGGCTCGGCCACCGCCACGCGGACCTCGGCGAAGGCGAAGACGAGGTCGTTGTAGTCCCAGTCTGAATCGCCAAAGCCGTCTTTCTCTTTTTTATCCTCCCAGGCGATGAAGGTGATCGGCGCCGACCCTGCGCTGCTCAGGAAGTTGGCCCAGGCCACGCCAATCCCCGGCTGACCGGAAATGGCGCCTGAGGCCAAGCCAAGAGCGGCCTCGACATGAGCGAGGTTCGTAGTCCCGGTGATGGATACAGCGTGGCCGTTGCCGTCGCTGTCAAGACTGTCCGTGGTATAGGTCTGGCCCGTGGACGTGTTCTCCAGCTTGAAAGCGATCGGGCCGACCGGAAAGGTGAACGTGGTGATG
>CALLUO010000044.1 GCA_938010425.1 uncultured Elioraea sp. | reverse complement strand
GTCACGCGTCTCGGGACTGACGGAAGCGTCATCGACCAGCAGCAATTCGCCCACAAGCGTGGGCGGTTCCGCCAGCACCGAGGCCGCCGCCTGCCGCAGGTAGTCCGGCGGAGTGTTTCGAAAAGGGCAGATGACGGAGAGGACGGGCATGGCTTAGGCGCAAGAGGCGCGGCGGTACCGTTGCCTTGCCTTAGGCATGGCCAGTTCGGTCGGCGGGGCGATCGGGAGCTGCTCCAGGGTAAGGCGACGGCTGCCTTTGCAGGCGATCACGCCCCAACCAGAGAGCCATGCGCGCTGCCCCATCCAGGTAGCCGACGGCCAGACGAACAAGATTGGCCAGAGTCGTCTCCCCGCGCCGCCACCGCCGGATTTCTGCAACAAGACCCCAATATTTGGCGCGGAGATACCGCCCACCGTCCTGGCGGAGATGTTTCACCGCCAGCGCCCCCTGGCTGACATGGGAGCCGTAGTGCATGCGGCGCAGCGTCGCCGCATCGCGGCGATGGTCGTGCCAAACCACAGCAGAGGGTTGGTAGCGCACGGGAATGCCGGCCCGGAACGCGCGGTAGACAAAATCCGTCTCCTCAGCTGCAGGCAGGGGCGCCCCAGCGCCGAAACGGCAGTCAAACAGTCCGATTCGGGACACGACGTAGCGGCCGAAAGAGAAGTTGGCGCCGATCATAAACAGGTGGGTGCGTTCCGCACGCTCCAGCCGCTCCTCCCCTCTAAGGTCTGCCGGAAGAGGGGTGAGGCCTGGTGTCTCTCCCTGAGCCACATCGATGACCCGCCCCCCGATCACCTGCAGCGGGTCTCCGCCATAGGCCTCGGCGAGGCGCACCGCCCAGTCTGGCTCCGGTAGACAGTCGTCGTCGGTAAACAGGATGAGCTCATGCCGCGCGGCAGCCACCCCGGCATTGCGCGCGCGCGACAGGCCCTTCTCGGCACACGAAACAAGGCGCATGGGGTAAGGGAACGAGCCCGCAGCCGCCCGCACCAGCTCCGCCGTGCCGTCGGTCGAGCCATTGTCGACGATGACGAGCTCCACCGCAGGCAGGGAAGAGACTTCGAGCCTCGCCAAAGCGGCGAGTGTTCGCCCGAGACTCTCCGCCCGGTTGCGCGTGCACACTAAAATAGACACCGGCAGAAGCTGACCAGTGCTCGACATCGTGCTCCTCTGCCCCCTCCGGCAGCCTCTTCGCCCGGGCCATGCTGTAGCCACTTCCCCTAAGCAAAGGGTTAGCACGCTGTGCGGTGGTTGGCGACGCGATATTTGTGACATCGGATGCTCGCCCCTTTGCTTTCCCAGCGCTGGTTGGCTGAGCGAAGCGCAGACCCGCGATCCAAACAGGGCGCGGAGAGGGAAGAGGAGGTGCCACCTCTCGCCTGCGCGAAGCGGCGGCGCCGCCTCTCCCCACGTGATCGAGGCTTCAACATCGCCCTCGCAGCCAGCCCACACGCTGCAACCTACGAGACCGGACGATGGCGGGCGCTCAAACTTCGAAAATTGGAACGCGCACAGATTTGCTTGACTTGTAGGCTTTTGTTGCGACATCTCTCGCTTTGCGGGCCACGGCGGGGTCAGTCGCGGCACTTGGTTGCGTGCTGGGGGCCGCCAAGGCACGTGTCGACATGGAAGCCCCATCGATGGTTCCCAAAACCATTCATTTTGTGTTCGGAATGGCCGATGACTTCGTCCTCAGATTGTGGACGGCGCTCAACCACATCTGCGTGATGAGCGCCATCGATCGGCTCAAACCAGAACGGGTGCTGTTTCACTGTGCGTCAGAGCCACTCGGACCGTGGTGGCGGCTGACGCGTCGACACGTCGAGATCGTGAAAGTTAAAGCGCCTCGAGAAATCTTCGGCAATGAACTGCGTCATTACGCTCATCGCGCAGACGTTATACGCCTGCAAGTTCTTATCCAACATGGGGGGATTTACCTCGACACAGACGTCTTGGTTCACCGAGATTTCGACGACCTGCTCGACCACAGCGTCGTACTGGGAGAGGAAGGAAAGGGGCCTGACGACATCACTGGACTATGCAATGCCGTGATTTTATCGGAGCCGAATGCTCCATTCCTCCGCCGATGGTTCGACGAATATCGCTGGTTCCGATCGCGCGGAAAGGATGAATTTTGGAATGAACACTCAGTCAAACTCCCCCTTCAGTTGGCACGGCAGTATCCCAACGAAATCACCATCGTCCCCTACAACACGTTTCACTGGCCGATTTCAAATGCGGAAGGGCTGGCTCTGATCTACGGACCCTGGCCCGGGTGGGACCCGCGCAGCACACACGCCAACCACCTCTGGCAGAATGTCGCCCAACCCCATTGGTGGAACCTGACACCGGGCAAACTCCGCCGCATGGATAGTGCCTTCTCGCGTTGGGCTGCGCCTTACCTTGCCGGTCTGCCCGACAATTTCGGGCTGCCCAGCCCCGTGTATCGCCTTCGCCGCCGGTTAGCGCATCTACGGCGGAAATATTTCTCGCGCGACTGAGAAATTGCAAAAATCTTGGGAACATCCCCGCTCAGTCAGGCAGTGTAAACCCCTTTCAGGCAACGTCAGCCCTTTTGGTTGGGTGAAATTTTCATCAATACTGATCCAAAAGCGAGGTATTCGCAACCAAAATGTCGTTACGATTTACTCGGCTCGTGCTTTGATGCCGGAAAGCCATTCCCTCAACCGCGCCTGTCTCCTTTCGAGGGGATCCAAGCGAATGAGCAATAGCTGAAGCTGCGCTGCGGGCCGGCCGACCGCCGGCAAGGCAGCAACACCGAGCTTAGCCAGAGCTTCGGACGGACGCTCAAGCGCTCTCCGCCCGGTCGTGCGGGCGGACGGATGATTGAAACCGGCAGACGCGACGCAGTGTGCGACATCGCATGCCTTCGGCAGCCTCTCGGCTTGCGCGACGCTCCTCCGTCTCCCTGGCGATGCAGTCGCGGCCTCCCCGGCGCGTGGCGCCGTGAGCGCCGTCACAACGGCACAGGGGTAGGCCGCGTCGTCAGCTCCGACCGCCGAGCGGAGGGCAGCGGACCGCCTCGATGACCTCCTTCCAGGATGCAAGGCAGGCGACGTAGTTCGGACCGAGGAAGTCCTCGTCGCTATACTCGTAGTCCTTGAACGCCACCCCCTCGGGGTAGAGCTTGCCGATCCTGAACCCGAGTGGGCCGAGGCGACCGTAAAACCACTTCAGCGTCGCCCCTGTATGCGCGTTCATCCAGCCGTACTCGAACTGGATCATGCGCACCCGTCCTTCGACCAGCGCATTCGAAAACCCCTCCAGAACCGCCTTCTCCGCCCCCTCGACGTCGATCTTCAGCAGATCGACTGAGGCGATGCCATGCTGGGCGAGGTAGGCGTCGCCCGTGGTGATGCGCCCGCTCGCCCGCTCTGGCTCTTTCGGCCGCGTCATGCCCGGGTTAAAGGACAAGGCGAGCGGCACCGTGCTGGTCGCCGTCGAGTCTGCCGAATCTGAAAAAATGGTCACCGTTCCCTCGCTGTCACCGAGGCCGAACGAATTGACCACCACGCGCTCGCGGAGCGGCGCAAGGCGGGCGGCAAGGACCGTTGCCGTTGCCGGCGCGATCTCGAAGGCATGCACCCGCGCCGTGGGCAAGGCGCGGCAGGCAGTCTCAGCCCACTCGCCGACATTGGCGCCCACGTCGAACACCTCGCGCAGGCCGAACGGCGCCAGCCTCTCGATCAGCGCGGCCTCGCCGTTCTGCCGGATGTCGTAGTTCCGGTTCTTCCAGGCGAAGAGGGCCTGCTCGCAGAACCCGGCCAGCGCGACGGCAGCGTCGGAGTACCGGTCGCGCACCAACCGCCGGGCGAGCCAGCTGCGATCGCCAGGCGTCACTGCGGGGAGCGTGCGAGCGAGCACGGTGGCCGCGGCGGCGGCGAGGGCGTAGGACAGGCGTCGTGACACGGGGCTTCGATCTTGCGGGCAATGAGCAAGGGCAAGTGAACCGTAGCTCTCCCCGTTCGCCCTGTCACCCGCCGCCTCATCGCCACGCCGTGCTGTCCCATGCATGAGCTCCCGCTTGAAGCCGCCGTCGAGCGAGTGACCGACTTCGACGCCGTCGGCCGGCTGTGGCAAAGCCTGCAGCAAGAGGCCTCAGGCCTCACCCTGTTCCGCAGCTGGACCTGGGTCGGTTGTCTCGCTGAGGAGCGGTTCGACGACCCATGGCTGGTCACGGTGACAGCGGGCGGGCGACTCTGTGCGGCGGCCCTGTTTAACCGCCGGCGCGGCACCCTCTGCCTCGGCGAGAGCGGCGAGAGCGAGCGCGACTCTCCGTTCGTCGAGCATAATGGGCCGATCCTGGCTGCCGATGCGCCCTCAGCCGCGCTCCCTGCGCTGTTCGCCGCAGCCTGGCGCGTAGCTGGCATACGCCGCCTCAGGCTCGGTGGCGTCGCCCCAGACCTCGCGGGCGAGGCCGGCGGCGCACCCGGCGAAACGCTCCTCCGCCCGCTGTTCTGGGTCGATCTCGCCAGGGTGCGGCAGGCGGGCGACGCGCTCGCCCATCTTTCCGCCAACACCCGCGCCCAGCTGCGACGCGCGCTGAAAGCCTTCGGCGGCGAAGCGGCTCGGCTCGAGCCCGCGGCGGGCGAGGAAGCCCTCGGTCGTTTCATCGCCGCCCATCAGGCCTGGTGGCGGGCGCGCGGTCAGCCCGGCGCCTTCGCAAACCCCTTCATGCGCCGCTTCCACGCCGAACTGCTGGCCCGCGGCGAGGCCTCTGGCGAGGTTTCGCTCCGGCTGCTGCGGGGCCCCGACGGCCGGCCGGCAGCCTGGCTTTATCTCCTCCGCTACGGGGGGCATATCGCCGCCTACCAGTCCGCCCTCTCCTGCGACGAGGACCTCTTGCGGCTGAAGCCCGGGCTTGTTGCGCATCTGCTCGCCATCGCCGAAGCCGCTGCCGAGGGGGCGGCGTGCTACGACTTCCTTGCTGGGGAAGCGCGCTACAAACGGAGCCTAGCGACGCACGAGGGCGCGTTGGTCTGGACCGACCGCCTCAAGCCGGCCTCACCCGATCATCTCGTCGCCTGGTTACGCCGCTTCGCCCGCCGCCTCCTCGCGCGCTAAACCGCCCATGGCCCTTTGCCTCCTTGTCGCGCACACCTTCCCCCCGCTCCTCGGCGGTTCGGCCGCTGTCTACGAGGCGCTCGCCCGCCGGGCTGAGGGCGAGATCGCGGTACTGACCTCACGCTGCGACCACCGCACAGGAGCAGAACGCGAGGGCTGGCGCGAGGCCGATCACGACGCGCCCTATCCCGTCCATCGTCTTGGCTTAGTGCGGCCCCCGCTCGCTGGCGGCCTCGCCTCGACGCTTACCTGGGTGCCTGGCGCAGCGCTCCTCGCTGCCACCGTGGCACGCCTGGTGCGCCGCCATGGCGTGCGGGCCGTCTGCATCGCTGACGACGACACGGTGGGCTGGCTTGTCCCTTTCGTGCGCCGCGCCTTGGGGGTGCGCGCCCTCGTCTACTGCCATGGCGACGACCTCGTTCAGACAGATCCGCGGGCCATCGCCCGCCGACGCCGGCACCTTGCTGCGGCGCACACCGTCATCGCTGCCTCTGCCTTCGCTGCGCGTCGGCTGGAAGAGGCCTATGGCGTAGCGCGCGAACGGATCGCCTTGATCCCGAACGGAATCGATCTCGACCGCTTCCGCCCCGGCCCACCCAACCCGCGGCTCGCCAAGGCGCTGGGGCTCACCGGGCGGCGGGTCATTCTCGCCGCAACCAGGCTGGTGCCGCGCAAGGGGGTCGATCGGCTGATCGCGGCCTTGCCCGCCGTGCGTGCCGCTGTACCGAACGTCGCTTTAGTCGTTGCTGGCGATGGCCCGCAGCGTCCCGCGCTCGAGGCGATGGCGCAGGGGCATCCCGTCCTGTTCCTCGGCGCCCAAAAGGCGGAGCGGATGCCTGATCTCTATCGCCTTGCCGATGTGGTCGTCCTGCCCAATCGGGCAGAGCCCGGCGAAGCCGACGGCATTCCGATGACGCTCCTGGAGGCGCAGGCTTGCGGGCTGCCAGTGATCGCCGGCCGGGCAGGGGGGGCGCCCGAGGCGGTGCGCGACGGCGAGACCGGCTTGCTCGTCGACGGCGAAGACGCAGGCGCGATCGCCGCAGCACTCGTGCGCGTGCTGACCGACCGCGCTCTCGCCGCGAGGCTGGCAGCGGGCGCGCTCGCCGTCTCCTCGGGGCGCGACTGGCGACAGCGTACGGAGGCCTTCCTTGCCCTTTGTCGCGGAGATTAGCGACGGGCGCGCGGGTCAGCCCAGCGCGGATGCGCGATCCAGGCACGGGCGGCGAGCCTTTTGCCGGCGCAGAGCACGCGTACGGGCAGAAAACGGTAAGCCGTGCCTTCGTAGGCGTGCAGTCGGGTCAGAAGGCGTGGCGGGATCTCAGCCAAAAGCCCGTGCGTCGCTAAGCCTTCGTCGCGCACCAGGGTGGGGAAGGGCGTGCCGCGAAGACTGACCTTGCGCCAGCCGGGCAAGAGAGCAGGGCGTGCGGCGCGCACGAACCCGTTCTCGCCACAGACGCGCTGCGCCACTTCGGGGTCCATCAGCGTGCCGTAGAGGAAGACACGCACTTGGAGCCTACCTCCGCGCCTCGTGCCGCCTGCACTCAGTGCCCGGCGTGGGCGCTGGAGAAGTCTGGTGCGGTGATGCCGGAGAGAGTGAGTTGCTCGGCGAGAGCGTCCTTTAGCCGCGCAAGCCCGGCTTCGCCCGCGACCGATTCCGCGCGCGCGACCAGCACAGCCTGAGTGTTGGAGGCGCGCAGCAACCACCAGCCATCGCGCGTCCTCACCCGTACGCCGTCCACGTCGTCCACCTCGGCACCCGCAGCTTTCAGCCGCTCCGCAACCTCGCGCACCACAGCGAACTTGCGCGCCTCGTCGCAATCGAAACGGAGTTCCGGCGTGTTCAGCACCCGCGGCAGCGCCTTGCGTACATCTGACAGTTTCACCCCCGCGCGCGCCAGCACACCGAGCAGGCGCACCGCGGCGTAGAGCGCGTCGTCGAAACCGTACCAGCGATCGGCAAAGAAAATATGGCCCGACATCTCGCCAGCGAGCGGGGAGCCCGTCTCCGCCATCTTCGCCTTAATCAAGCTGTGGCCCGTCTTCCACATCAAGGGCCGCCCTCCCGCCTCGGCAATCGCGTCGAACAAGACCTGCGAGGCCTTCACGTCCGAAATGATCGTCGCCCCAGGGTGGGTGGCCAGCACGTCGCGCGCAAGCACGAGCAGGATCTGGTCTCCGAACAGCACTTCGCCCTCATCATCAACCACGCCGATGCGATCAGCATCGCCGTCGAACGCCACGCCAAGGTCGGCGTTCGTCTCCCGCACGCGGGCGATGAGATGAGCGAGGTTCTTCGGCACCGTCGGATCAGGGTGGTGGTTGGGGAAAGCGCCGTCGATCTGTGCGAACAGAATCTCGTGCCGGCCCGGCAGGCCAGAGACCAGGCGCTGCAGCACCTCGCCCGCCGCGCCGTTGCCGTTGTCCCACACAACGGACAGAGCGCGCGCGCCGCCGTCCCAGTCCCGCAGGATGCGTGCAACATACTCCTCGGTGATGGCGACCTCCTCGACCACCCCTTGCGCCTCCGGCACAACCTCGCCCGCCGCCGCCATCCGCCCGAGCTCCTGGATCGCTTGTCCGAAGAAGGGCTTGTGGCCGAGCACCATCTTGAAACCGTTGTGGTCGGGCGGGTTGTGGCTGCCGGTAACCTGGATCGCGCCGTCGGCCTCGCGCGCGCGATCGAGGTAGTAGAGCATCGGCGTCGGCCCCACCCCCATGCGCAGCACGCGCAGCCCCGAAGCGACCAGCCCCCGAACCAGCGCGGCCTCAAGCGCGGGGCCAGAAAGACGCCCGTCGCGCCCAACCGCGACGACGCTGCCCCCCTTGCGGGCGATGATCGAACCGAAGACGCGGCCAATGGCATAGGCATCCGCCTCGTGCAAGCTCTGCCCGACAATACCGCGGATGTCATACTCGCGTAGCGTGGTGGGATCGAAACGATGTGAGAATGTCATGTCATCTCCCCGTCAGCCGCTCCACTCATGGCCGGCCAATTGAACTGTAGCGGAACCCAGCCTCGCGCATCGCCGCAGGGTCGAAGATGTTGCGCAAGTCGACCACGACGCGCCCGCGCATCGCCTGAGCCAGGCGGGCGGGCGGGATAGCGCGGAACGCGTTCCACTCGGTGATCACGACCAGGGCATCGGCCCCTGAGGCGGCGTCGTAGGCGTCGCGGCAATACTGCACCTCCGGCGGCAGGAGAGGTCGCGCCTGCTCCATGCCTTCGGGGTCATAAGCGCGGATCGTCGCCCCGGCCTCGACGAGGCGCGGCACAATGGCGAGCGCGGGAGAGTCCCGCATGTCATCCGTTTCGGGTTTGAAGGTGAGCCCGAGGACCGCGATCGTTTTGCCAGCGACGGAACCGTCGCAGGCCGCGATCACGCGTTCGCTCATCGCTGCCTTGCGCGCATCGTTCACGGCGATCACGGTCTCAACAATGCGCAACGGGCTGCCCACGTCCTGCGCCGTGCGCACAAGCGCGAGCGTGTCCTTGGGGAAGCAGGAGCCGCCAAAGCCTGGCCCGGCGTGCAGGAATTTGCGGCCGATCCGGCCATCAAGCCCGATCCCTTTCGCCACATCGTGCACGTCCGCCCCCACCTTCTCGCACAGATCGGCGATCTCGTTGATGAAGGTGATCTTGGTGGCGAGGAATGCGTTGGCGGCGTACTTGATGAGCTCGGCCGTTTCCAGCCCGGTGAAGACGATCGGCGTTTCGATGAGGTAGAGCGGGCGATAGAGGCGCTTCAACACCGCCCGCGCGCGGTCGCTTTCGGTACCGATCACCACGCGGTCAGGCCGCATGAAGTCGCCGATCGCCGAGCCTTCGCGCAAGAATTCGGGGTTGGAGGCAACGGCGATGTCGAGGTCGGGGCGAAGCTCCTTCGCAAGCGCCGCCACCTTGCGCCCGGTCCCTACTGGCACAGTCGATTTTGTCACCAGCACTGTCGGGCCCGTCAGCGCCTGGCAGATTTCGCGCGCGGCGGCGAAGACGTAACTGAGGTCGGCGTGCCCATCGCCGCGGCGCGAGGGCGTGCCGACAGCGATGAACACCGCGTCCGCTTTGTTTACCGCCTCAGCCGTGTCGGTGGTGAAATGCAGGCGGCCATCCTCAACATTCGATTTCACGAGCTCGTCGAGCCCGGGCTCGAAGATCGGGATGCGGCCACTCTTCAGCGCGGCGATTTTGCTCTCGTCTTTGTCGACCACGCTGACGTCGATGCCGAACTCAGCGAAGCAGGCGCCGGAGACGAGGCCGACGTAGCCCGCGCCGATCATCGCGATATGCATGTTGAATCCCCTCTTCGCCGAGCCGCTTAGACGTAACGGACGAGGAAGGCGCGCACCTTGTCGGCAAGGTCGGGCCGCTTTAGGGCGAAGGCGATCTGCGCCTCGAGAAATCCCGCCTTGTCACCGCAGTCGAACCGACGCCCCACGCAACGCAGGCCATGGAAGGGCTGGCGGCCGATCAGCCGCGCCATCGCGTCCGTCAGTTGGATCTCGCCTCCCGCCCCGCGCTCGAACCGCGCGATTTCGCCGATCACCTCGGGCAGCAGAATGTAGCGCCCGATGATCGAGAGGTTTGATGGCGCCTCTTCTGGCTTCGGCTTCTCGACGAGTCCTTTGACCTCCACGACCCGTCCGTCATCGTGCCCGACCTGAAGGATGCCGTAGCGAGACGTGTGTTCGGGCGGCACCTCCTCGATCGCCACCACATTGCCTCCCGTCTGTTTGTAGACTTCGGCCAGCTGCTGCACCCAGGAGACGTCGGCCAGAACCAAATCGTCAGGGAGAAGGATGGCGAAGGGGTCGTCGCCGACGAAAGCACGCGCACACCAGATGGCGTGCCCAAGCCCGAGCGGCACCTGCTGGCGCACACTCATCACCGACCCAGGCGGCATCGAGGTTGTGGCAAGCAGGGCAAGCGCTTCGGTCTTCGCCCGTTCGCGCAAGGTGGCCTCAAGTTCGTAGGCGACGTCAAAATGCTCGACCAGCGCCGTCTTGCCGCGGCCGGTGACGAGGCAGAATTGGTCGATCCCGGCAGCCCGAGCTTCCTCAACCGCATACTGGATCAGCGGCTTGTCGACGACGGGCAGCATTTCCTTCGCCAGCGCCTTGGTCGCGGGCAGAAAGCGTGTGCCGAGGCCGGCGACCGGCAGGACGGCCTTCTTCAGAGGCTTGGGCAAGCGAGGCACCTCGCGCAACGACTCTGGCGGATGGGGGCGACGGCCGGCCGAGGCCGACAGCCACCGGGTTGATCGCCACCCCTAGGTGAACGACGGGTTGGCAGGCTTGTTCCTGCCACAGCCACGGCGGCACGGGAAAGGGGGCTGGGACGGTGCCGGGTGAGGGATTCGAACCCCCGGCCTTCGGTTTACAAAACCGCTGCACTTCCGCTGTGCTAACCCGGCTCGCACCCAATGCCGATTAGACCCTTGTGAGGCGTCACCGCAAGCCCGCCGAGCCCCGCCCCGGCCTTCCGGGCGGGCTGACGGCGTGCTAGCCCGCGTGCCCGATGCGCCATTTTCTCGACTTCGAACGCCCGATCGCCGAACTCGAAGGCAAGATCGAGGAGCTTCGCCGTCTGCCCGAACGGGCGGAGGTGGACATTGCGGAGGAGATCGCGACCCTCACCCAGAAGGTGGAGAAGCTCCTCGCCGCCACCTATGCCAAGCTCACCCCATGGCAAAAGACGCTGGTCGCCCGCCACCCCGCCCGCCCGCACGCCAAACACTTCGTCTCGAGACTGATTACTGACTTTGTGCCGCTCGCCGGCGATCGCGCCTTCGCTGACGATCGCGCCATCCTTGCCGGGCTCGGGCGCTTCCGCGGCCGGGCGGTGGCGGTTTTGGGGACGGAAAAGGGCGACGATACAGAAGGGCGCGTTGCGCACAATTTTGGCATGAGCCGGCCTGAGGGCTATCGCAAGGCCCGCCGGGTGCTCGACCTTGCGAGCCGGTTCGGGCTGCCGGTTCTCACCTTCGTCGATACGCCTGGCGCCTATCCAGGGGTTGACGCCGAGGCGCGCGGCCAGGCGGAGGCGATTGCGCGGTCGATCGAGGCCTGCCTGAACGCCCCGGTGCCCATCGTTGCCACCATCATCGGCGAAGGAGGCTCCGGAGGGGCGATCGCGCTCGCCGCCGCTGATCGGGTGCTGATGCTCGAACATGCGGTCTATTCCGTCATCAGCCCCGAAGGGTGCGCCTCCATCCTCTGGCGCGACTCGGCTCAGGCCGAAGCAGCGGCTGAAGCGATGAAACTGACGGCTGCCGACCTGAAGACGCTTGGGTTGATCGACACCATCGTGCCCGAACCTTTGGGGGGGGCGCATCGTAACCCCGAGGCCGCGATCGATGCCGCGGGCGAGGCGATCGCCGCTGCGCTTGCTGAATTGGTCGGCAAGCCGGGGGCGGAGCTCGTCGCCGCGCGCGAGGAGAAGTTCCTGGCCATGGGGCGACAGCCCGTTTCGGGCTGAGCTGGCCGTGGGGGCGCGCCCTGCTTCGGTGCTCCTGTCTGCACTCGGCGCCGCGCTGGCCGGGATTGAGATCGTTTTGCTTGCGCGGCTGTTCGCGGAGGCCGCCCTCGCCCCGCTCGCGGCCGGCTTCGTGGCGCTGCTGCCCGGGGTAGCAGTGCTCGGGGCCATGGTGCTGACCCAGATGGCGATGCGCTTTGTGAGTGGCGCGATCGACCCCGCTTCGGTGGAGGATCCTCGCCCGCTCAGGCTCGGCCAGAGGGTGATCGGCAACACGGTCGAGCAGACTGCGATCTTCGCCCCTGCGCTGGTCGCGCTTGCGGCCCTCGAGGGTGCGTCGAGCGGCACGCTTCTCGCCCTGGGGCTCGTCTTCGCCCTTTCCCGCCTTCTCTTCTGGGTCGGGTACGTGGTCCACCCTCTCGGCCGCGCCCCCGGCATGGGGGCGACCGCTCTCGTTGTCCTTGGCACGCTTGCTTGGGCGGTTTGGGCGGCGCTGCGAGGGCTCTAAGGTGCGTGTTCAGCTGGGCACGATGAGTGGGATCGCGGTCTCCGCGTGGGTGACCACCACAGGGGTGCGGCCGATGAGGTCGCCGTCCGCCTGCACCGGCAGTCCTGCAGGGGCAGTGATCTCCAGGCTTTGGGCGTGGCGGAAGGAGACGCTGCCGAGGCTGGGAAGAAGGTTGAGCGGCAGCGCAAGCCCCGCCCGGATCGCGGCGAGGCGGCTGCGGTGGGGAAAGAGGCAGGCCACGAAGCCCGGCGCATCGGCCCGCGCGAGCGGGGCGAGCAGGAGCCGCCCGCCGTAGAACCGCCCTTTGGTTGCGATCGCCTGCGCCACCTCCAGCGCCTCGCCGTCAACTCTGATCGCCAGACGCGGGAAGGGCCAGGTGAAGATTTGTCGCACGGTCTCCAGCACATAGGCGCCCTTGCCGAGGCGGCGCTTTAGCCCCCCGTCCAGTGACGCCACCACCGCCGAGTCCAGCCCCACGCCCAGCATCTGCAGCACGAGCCGCGCTGTGCCGTCGCCGAAACGGGCAAGGAGGGGGCGCATGAGGCGTGTGCGTCTTGCGGCAAGCGCATCGGCAATCGCCTCGACCTCGAAGGGCAGTCCCCATTCGTGCGCAATCACATTCGCCGTGCCGAGCGGGATGACGCCGAGGGCGGCGTTAGAGCCGGCGAGGCCGTTTGCCGCCTCGGCGATGGTGCCGTCGCCGCCGGCGGCGACGACGAGTGGCGCCCCGTCCCGCACCGCCTGCCGGGCTAGGGCCTCGGCATGGCCGGGTGACATCGTCTGCGCGATCGTCACCGCGACCCCTTTCGGACCAAGGGCACGGCACACCATGTCAAGACGGCGGCGGCCGCGTGCGCCGGCGGTCGGGTTAAAGACGACGAACAGACGCGCGCATGCGCTCGCTTCGCGGTGCAAGGTCACCATAGTAGTTGAGGACGATGACACTCTGATGACGCTTGGACGGACAATCCATTAAACGATCGTGTTCGCTCTTTTCATGAAATGTTCATGGCCGAAGCCCGATTGTCGCGCGTAGAGGGCTTTGGGAGACCGTCTGTCGAGGACCGATTCGGGCATGAACGCCCCCCTGCACATCCGCTCCTACCGCACCGTCTTCATCTCCGACCTGCATCTCGGTACACGCGGTTGCCGGTCTGACTTCCTGCTCGACTTCCTGCGCTGCACCCGCTGCGACCACCTTTACCTCGTGGGCGACATTGTCGACGGCTGGCGTCTGCGTCGGTCTTGGTACTGGGACGAGTTGCACGACGAGATTGTGCGCACCATCCTTGCCAAAGCGCGCGCGGGCACGCAGGTGACCTACATTCCTGGCAATCACGACGAAATCTTCCGCGCCTGGATGCCGATGGAGTTCGCTGGCATTCGGCTGCGCGGTTCGGCCGAGCACGTCACCGCTGATGGCAGGCGGCTGCTTGTCATGCACGGCGACGAGTTCGATTCTGTCGTCCGCTACGCCAAGTTCCTTGCCCTGCTGGGAGACTGGGCCTACACTTCTGCGCTTGTTCTCAACCGCTGGTTCAACGCGGTGCGCCGGCGGTTTGGGTATCCGTACTGGTCGCTGTCGGCCTGGCTCAAGCTGCAAGTGAAAGAAGCCGTGAAGGCGATCGATCGCTTTGAGACGGCGCTAGCCGCAGAGGCACGACGGCGCGGCTGTGACGGCGTGGTGTGCGGACACATTCATCACGCCGCGATCCGCGACGTGGACGGCGTGACCTACCTGAACGACGGGGACTGGGTTGAGAGCTGCACCGCCATCGTCGAGCATTTCGACGGCCGAATCGAACTCGTCGACTGGGCAGCCGAAAACCGGCTTTCGTTCTGGGAGGCTCCGCACCGCTCTGCGCAGCGATCGCGCTCGGCTTCGGCGCAAGACATCCCGGTCACCGAAGCCGCCTGACTGGCTTGACGCAGAGGGTCTACCCTACTTCAAGCCCGCCGGGCCCGTGCGAATTCTGATCGTCTCAGACGCCTGGACGCCGCAGGTGAACGGGGTGGTGCGCACACTTACCACTGTGGCCGAGGAACTGCGCGCCCTGGGTAACACGGTGGAGGTGATTGGGCCCGATCGTTTCCGCACCATCCCCGCGCCCACCGAGCCCTCTGTGCGCCTCGCCCTGTTCCCGGGCCGAAGGCTGCGCCGACTGATCGACGATTTCCGGCCCGACGCCATCCACATCGCCACGGAAGGCCCTCTCGGCTACGCCGCCCGCCGCCTGTGCCTCGCGCGCCGCTGGCCGTTCACCACCTCCTTCCATACCCGCTTCCCCGATTATCTCAGCGCCCGGCTTGGCATACCGCCCGGACTCACCTGGCGGATGATGCGACGATTCCACGCTCGGTCCGCCGCTGTTCTGGTCGCCACCCCCTCCTTGCAGCATGAGCTCACCACCCGGGGCTTCCGCAACGTTGTGATATGGACGCGCGGGGTTGATCTCGCCCTGTTTCACCCGCGCGAGACCCGCACCGGGTTCGGCCTGCCGCGCCCCGTCTTCCTCTATGTCGGGCGGGTGGCAGTGGAGAAGAACATCGAGGCCTTTCTCGCCCTCGACCTGCCGGGCTCGAAGGTGGTGGTGGGCGACGGTCCGGCCCGGCCGGCGCTCCAGAAGCGCTTCCCTTCGGTGCACTGGCTCGGGGCGAAGTTCGGCGAAGAGCTCGCCCGCGCTTATGCCGAGGCCGACGTGTTCGTCTTCCCCTCCCGCACCGACACGTTCGGCCTCGTGCTGGTTGAGGCTCTGGCGTGCGGAACCCCTGTCGCCGCCTACCCGGTGCCGGGCCCGCTCGATGTGATCGATGGCGCCCCGGTCGGTGTGCTCGATGAAGACCTAGGCCGGGCAGCGATGGCGGCGATGGCGCTCGATCGCGCCGCATGCCGCGCCCACGCCGAGCGGTTCAGCTGGCGCCGCTGCGCCGAAATCCTGCTCGAACGCCTCGCCCCAATTCCCCACGCCGGGCCAGCCACCGAGACCCAGGCAGCGGTTTGACCGTTCTGGTCGCCAGCGCTGGCGCGTGCTAGCCCCCGCAGCGTGACGTGCTTGCCTCTGCGCTGACCTCACCCTGCATTGCGTCCGCCCGCGATGCTTAAGCGTCTCGCGCGCCACCCCGCAACCCTCACCATCGCCGCGCGGCTGCTCGCCGCATGGCTTCGCCTTGTTCATCGCACCACGCTCTGGCGGGCTGAGGGGCGCGAGCATGCCCGCGCCGTCTGGGCCGCGCGCCGCCCCGCTATCGGCGCGTTCTGGCACGAGCAGATCCCGCTTGCCCCCGCGCTCTGGACGCATCGCGCCCCCGATGACCCCGACCCCGGGCCGATGCGCTGCGTCGTGCTGGTTAGCCGACACCGCGACGGGCAGCTGATCGCCGACATCGCGCGACGCCTCGGCGTAGACGCGACCTTCGGCTCGTCGACCCGTGGCGCTCTGGAAGGCTTCCGCGACCTCCTTCGCCTGCTCGAGGCCGGGCATACGGTAGCCATCACCCCCGACGGGCCGCGCGGGCCGCGCCGCATCGCCCAGCCTGGCGTCGCCCGCCTCGCCTTGCTGTCAGGGCGCCCCGTGGTTCCGCTCGGCGCCGCCGTCTCCCGCCGCAAGATCCTGCGCAGTTGGGACCGAATGGCTTTCCCGTTCCCCTTCTCGCGCGGCGGCCTTGTGTATGGCGAGCCGATCATCCCCTCGGCAGGGGAGAGCGAGGGAGCACTCCTGGCGCGGATCAGCGAAGGGCTGAACCGCGCCGCCGCCCGTGCCGAGGCGCTGGCCAGGGGAGAACCATGACTGCCGCCGCCACCCTCTGGCGCCTTGCCGCTTCCGCAGCCGCGCCTCTGTTACCCGCTTGGCTCGCCGTTCGCGCCGCCCGCGGCAAGGAGTTTCCCGCCCGGCTTGGCGAACGGCGCGGTCAAAGCCCGATCCCCCGCCCGCCCGGCCCTTTGCTCTGGATCCACGCCGCCTCGGTGGGTGAAACCCAGTCCATCCTCCCCCTCCTGTCGCCGCTTCGCAACGCCCGCCCCGACCTCTCCATTCTCCTCACCACCGCCACCGTCACCTCGGCGCGGCTGATCCCGGCCCGCCTCGGTCTCGCCGCCGACCCCGCACACTCGGGCAGCTTCGCGGAGGCACCTTGGCTCATCCACCAGCTGGCACCCCTCGACGTGCCGGCCTGGATCGCGCGCTTTCTCGACCACTGGCGCCCCGATGCGGCCGCCTTCGTGGAAAGCGAGCTTTGGCCGAATCTGCTCGGTGCTGTGTTTGCCCGCGGCATCCCAGCAGCGCTGGTGAATGCCCGGCTTTCCCCCCGCTCCGCTGCACGCTGGCGCTACGCGCGCAGCCTCGCCGCAACACTGCTCGGCCGCTTCGCGGTGGTGCTGCCGCAATCGACCGCAGACGCAGCGCGGCTGATCGATCTCGGCGCCCTCTCCCTCGGCCCCGCCGGTAATCTGAAGTTCGCCGCCCCGCCCCTGCCGGCCGAGGAAAGCGAGCGTGCCCGGCTCTCCGCCGTGTTTGGCACCGCCCCAGTGTGGGTCGCCGCCTCCACTCACCCGGGCGAGGAGGAGCAGGTGCTTGCCGCCCACGCCCTCGCCCGGTGCGCCATCCCCGACCTCCGCCTCATCCTTGCCCCGCGCCATCCGGAACGCGGCGCAGAGGTGGCGGCCTTGGCGCACGCCAGGGGGTTCGCCCCGACCCGGCGGTCTCTGGGCGAGGATCCGACCACCCCTGTCTGGGTGCTCGACAGCTTGGGCGAACTCGGCCTCGCCTACCGGCTGGGCATGGGCGCCTTTGTCGGTGGCTCGCTTGTGCCAAAAGGCGGGCAGAACCCGCTCGAACCCGCCCGGCTGGGGCTTCCCGTCGCGGTGGGGCCGCACACCGAGCATTTCGCCGAGATCGTTTCAGGCCTCCTCTCCGCCGGCGCGGCGAGCCAGGTCCACGACGCGGCCTCGCTTGCCGCCTGGGTGGGGAGGCTGGTGGGGGATACGCCGTGGCGCGAGGCGTCGGGCAAAGCCGCGGCCGCCTTCGCTGCACCGCACCAGCGCGTCCTGGACCGGACGGTGGAAGCCCTGCTACGCCTTCTTCCTCGGGAGGCGGAAGTCTGACCTGACAAGCAGAGGCTCGATGCTGCGTGCACCCGAGTTCTGGCGGCCCGGTGGTGGCGGACTTCCCGCCCTGATCCTCTCGCCCTTTTCCGCTCTCTACGCCGGCGCTACCCGCCGGCGCGTGGCGCGCGAGGGCTGGAAGGCGCCGGTGCCGGTGATCTGCTGCGGCAACATTACGGCGGGAGGAGCGGGCAAGACCACCGTCGCCATCGATCTGCTGATTCGTTTGCAGCGCCGGGGTGTCGTCGCCCACGGCTTGCTTCGCGGCTATGGCGGACGGCTGAAGGGCCCCGTGCGGGTCGACCCCTGTCGTCACACCGCCTACGACGTCGGCGACGAGGCGCTGCTCCTTGCTGCCATCGCGCCCACCTGGGTCTCGGCTGATCGCGCAGCCGGTGCGCGCGAGGCGGTGGCGCAGGGGGCAGGCGCGATCGTGATGGATGACGGGCTGCAGAACCCGACCCTGGAGAAGACACTCTCCTTCCTCGTCATCGACGGCAGTTTCGGCTTCGGCAATGGCCGCATCATCCCGGCCGGGCCGTTGCGCGAACCAATCGCCGCCGCCGCTGCGCGCGTGCAAGCGGCGGTGCTGATCGGCCCTGATGAGACGGGTGCGCTCGAAGCGCTGCCGCCTGATCTGCCCGTGCTGCGCGCTCGTCTCGTTCCAGGGCCTGAGGCGAAGGCGCTTGCCGGCCGCCCCGTGCTCGCCTTCGCCGGCATCGCCAATCCGCGCAAGTTCTTCGACACGCTCACCGAAGCAGGCGCCATCCTGGTCGGGCGCGAGACCTTTGCCGACCACTACCCCTATGACGAGGACGACCTGCGCGCGATCCTCGCCGAGGCGGAGGCGCTGAAGGCCGTTCCTGTCACCACCCGCAAGGACATCGTGCGCGTCCCACCCGCCTTGCGCCACCGTGTGACAGTCGCCACCGTTGGCCTGGTTTGGGAGGACGAAACCGCTTTGGCGCGCTGTCTTGATCCTGTGTTGGAGAGCGCCGAGGCCAACCGGGTTCCCTTGCCGGCGTGAATGCTGCTTCGCCCTGGACCCGCCTGCGCTGGCGGGCGGAGGCGTTGCTCGTGCGCGCCCTTGTCCGCCTCCTGCGCGCGCTTGGCGCGAGTCGCGCGTCCGACCTTGGAGGGATGGTCGGGCGCCTTCTCGGCCCTTGGCTTCCCGTCAGCCGCATCGCACGGGTCAATCTTCGGCTCGCCTTTCCCGACCGCGACGAGGCTTGGCGGGCGAGGGTGGTGCGTGCGATGTGGGACAATCTCGGCCGGACGGCAGCGGAACTCGCCTGCCTCGACCAGATTGTCGCCGACCCAGCGGCGGTTGAGGTCTCGGGGGCGGAGCATTTCGACGCCGCCGGGCGGGCGGGCGGGCCCGCAATCCTGGTCTCCGGCCACTTCGCCAATTGGGAGATCGAGCTGCCTTTGGCAGCACGGCGCGGTGTGGTTCCAGGCGTGGTCTACCGCGCCATCGCCAACCCCCACCTTGATGCGTTGGTCGCTGCTATCCGCACCCGCGCGATGGGCGGGCGGGCGGTGATGCTGCCGAAGGGCTCTGCTGGGGCGCGCGCCACCCTCGCCCACCTGAGGGCCGGCGGCGTGGTCGGCATGCTGGTCGATCAGAAGATGAACGACGGCATCGCTGCCCGCCTGTTCGGCCTCACCGCCATGACCGCCCCGGCCGCAGCCCATCTTGCTCTGCGTTTCCGCTGCCCGCTCATTCCCGCCCGCGCCATGCGGGCCGGCTCCGCCCGCTTCCGGCTCGAGGTTTTGCCTCCCATTCCCCTGCCCGAGGCGAAGGACCGTCACGCCGCGGTGGCGGAGCTCACGCAACGGCTGAACGATCTGATCGAGGCCTGGGCGAGGGAGCGCCCTGCCGAATGGCTCTGGGTGCATCGGCGCTTCGACAAGGCGCTGTATGCGCAGAGGACTTGACGGGGGCGCGAAGCGAAGGGAGAGGGCGGGGCCGATGACCCAGGACACCGCTGCCCTTCTGCTCCGCCTCGTTGAGGCGCTCGAACGCCTCGCCCCGCCCCCGCCTCCTGTGCCGGACCTCGCTCGCGCCGACGCCTATGTCTGGCACCCAGAGCGCGGGCGCCTCGCCCCGGTGCCGCAGGTCGCCGCTCTCCCTCTTTCCCTGCTCAAGGGCATCGAACGCCAACGCGACCTTTTGCTCGAGAACACGCGACGCTTCGCGCGGGGGCTTCCTGCCAACAACGCTCTGCTATGGGGGGCGCGCGGCATGGGCAAATCTTCTCTGGTGAAGGCCGTGCACGCAGAGGTGAACGCGGAAACGCGCGAGGCGGGAGGGCTCGTGCTGGTCGAGATCCATCGCGAGGACATCCGCACCCTGCCCACGCTGATGGGGGCCTTGCGCGAAGCCCCCCGCCGCTGCCTCCTCTTTTGTGACGATCTGTCTTTCGATCCTGGCGAAACCGATTACAAGAGCCTCAAAGCCGTGCTCGAGGGGGGGGTGGAAGGCCGCCCGGCCAACGTGCTGTTCTACGCGACTTCAAACCGCCGCCACCTGCTTGCGCGCGAAGCGATCGAGAATGAACGCGCCGCTGCCCTCAACCCAGGCGATGCGGTGGAGGAGAAGGTGTCGTTGTCGGATCGTTTTGGGCTCTGGCTTGGGTTTCACCACTGCGACCAGCCGACCTACTTTGCCATGGTCGAGGCCTACGCGCAGGCCTTCGGCATTCAGGTCGACGCCGAGACACTGAGACGCGAAGCGACCGAATGGTCGGTCACGCGCGGGGCGCGCTCAGGTCGGGTCGCCTGGCAGTTTGTGCAGGACCTCGCCGGGCGCTACGGCATTCCGATTCCGTAACTTCAGAGCTGGGGCCGCGGCGGCAGTGCGGTCTCTGGGTCGAGAGGCGTGCCGCGCCAGCCGATTTCGAAATGAAGATGCGGCCCCGTCACCCGCCCCGTCGCGCCGACAGCGCCGATCACCGCTGCTTGCGCTACCCGCTCGCCCACGCGCACAGCAAGGCGCGAAAGATGCATGTAGGTCGAACTCACGCCGTGGCCGTGGTCGAGTACGATCGTTCCGCCTGAGAAAAACAGATCGTCTTCGGCGAGGCGGACGATCCCCGCACACGCGGCGGCGACCGCGGTGCCGGCCGGAGCGGCGATGTCGAGGCCGAAATGCGGCTGGCGCGGCTCGCCGTTGAGGATGCGGCGGGAGCCGAACACGCCGGTGATCCGCCCTGTCAACGGCCAGAGGAAGCCTTCCGCGAAGAAAGCCTCGGGCGTGTCGTGCCCGGCCCGAGCCGCACGGAGCATCTCCCGTTCGCGCGCGATCCGCTCCAGCAGCTCGGGCGGCGGAGTCACTTGAGCGGGCGGCAGCCCGTCGATCCTCTGTTCGGGCCAGGCCCGCCGCGCGACCGTGAGCAATCGAGTCTCTCGCGCCCCTGACGGATGGGTAATGTCGAGCCGGGCCCTATCTTTCGCATCGCGCGCGAAGCCAAAGGCGAAGGCGCCGTCAGGAGAGACGCGCACACGCGTTCCGTCGAGCGCAAGCCGCGTGCCTGGTTCGGCGCGGCCGCGCAAAAAGGCCCCTTGCTCGATCCGCCCCCCTAGCACCACTGCGCGCGCGGGGCTGGCAAGCAGCAAAGCGGGGACAGCAAAGAGGGTGCGGCGTCGCATCACAAAAGCCGCTCCTGGCGGGGTGCGGTCATATCGCGGGTCGATCGTTTGGATCTGGTCGCATCCGCGGTCGCACCCACCGCGCCATCAGCGAACCTGAGCGCGAGCCTCTGCCCCGGCGCCACCTCAGCCGCGCGGGTGACGGCATGGCCCGCCCGGTCCGTCACCAGAACGAAACCCCGCTCCAGCACCGCCTGGTAGGAGACGGCATCCAGGCGGGGCGAAAGCGCGGCAAGCCTGTCCTTCGCCCGCTCGAGAATGCGCTCAAGCCGCGCGGCAAGCCTTTGCGCAAGCAGATCAAGCCGCGCGCGGCGGGCAGCGATCGCCTCGCGCGGATGGGGAAGGCGGGAGGCGAGCCGAGCCAGCGCCACCTCCTTCGCCCGCACAAAGGCCGGCAGGGCCTGATCGAGCCGGGCGGAACGGTCATCGAGCCTCTGCCGCGCCGTGGCGAGCAACGCTGGCAGATCAGGAATGCGGGCCGCCGCCCGCTCGAGCCTCAGCCGCTTCTCCTTCAAAAACCGGGCGAGGGCAGAGACCAGGCGCGCTCGCCTCTGTTCGAGATCCCGCAGCAGGTCAAGCCGGACAGGCACCGCCATCTCGGCCGCCGCCGTAGGTGTCGGTGCCCGCCGATCGGCCGCGAAGTCGATCAAGGTGGTGTCCGTCTCATGGCCGACGGCTGAGATGAGAGGGATCGCGCTCTCCGCCGCCGCGCGCACGACCACCTCTTCGTTGAAGGCCATCAGGTCCTCGAGCGAACCCCCGCCGCGGGCGACGATCAGCAGATCGGGGCGAGGGATCGGGCCTCCAGGCGCGAGCGCGTTAAAGCCGCGGATCGCACGCGCCACCTGCTCTGCCGCCTGAGGACCCTGCACCGCGACCGGCCAGACCAGGACCCGGCGGGGAAAGCGATCCTCAAGCCGGTGCAGGATGTCGCGGATCACCGCCCCCTCCGCCGAGGTGACGATGCCAATCACCTCAGGGATGAGGGGGAGCGGCCTCTTGCGCGCCGGGTCAAACAAGCCCTCGGCAGCGAGGCGTCTTTTCAACGCCTCAATACGCGCGAGCAAAGCCCCTTCGCCCGCATACTCGAGCCGGTCGATCACGAGCTGGTAGCTTGAACGGTCGGCGTAGGTGGTAAGACGGCCCGTCGCGATCACCTCCACCCCATTCTCGGGCACAAGCCCGAGCCGCGGCACGGCGGACCGCCAGATCACCGCCGCCAGCTTCGCCGCCTCGTCCTTCAGAGCGAGGTAGACATGGCCGGAGGAGTGGCGCTTGAGCTCGGTGATCTCGCCGCGCACGCGCACACGCCCGAAGGCGCCCTCGAGCGTGCGACGGATGGCCGTCGACAGCTCGCCCACCGTGAATTCCGGCACGTTCTGGCCGGCCGAA
>CALLUO010000043.1 GCA_938010425.1 uncultured Elioraea sp. | reverse complement strand
CGGCGGCGGAGTAGACTGGGCTCGCGCAAGCGCGCAGAGTGCGGCACGGACGAAGAAAGGGCGAGGGATGCGAGCGGTCGGGCTTATGGCCCTGATGATCAGCGGCTCGTGGCTGGCAGGGTGTGCTGGCTTCGCCGGGTCCGGAGAGAGGTTCGGCGGTTTCGGCGCCTCCTCCCGCCCTGCTGTTGCGCTCGATGGCTACACTGGCCGCCGTCTGGTCGGGCTTGAGGATGGAGTTTCGCCGTTGGTGGCGGACGATGCGGTGCACTGGCCGCGTTTGACTTTGGATCGGCGGCCACTCATGCAGACTGAGGAGGAACGTGCAGCGCGTGAGCGCCGCGATCGCCTGCCGCGAGCCTCATCCACTCGCCCTGGAGCAGAGACCATCACGGGGCAGGATCCGGCTGACCTGCAGGCGCGCGTGCCGCCGCGCGCTCTCGCCCCGCCCCCGGTGGACCGACGCGGCCAAGCGATCCCCGCGACGGAGCCGGGCACACTGACAACGGGGGGAATGGGGCGAGTGGGCACCTTCGGCGGGCCATCAGGCAGCGGCACCACGCTGCAGGAGGGTAGCGTGATGACGTTGATGGGGGCGGACGGTCGTATTCGCACCGTGCCGGCGCCGCGATGAAAATCCTGTATTTTGCGTGGCTTCGCGAAAAGGCCGGGACGGCGGAAGAAGAGGTTGTGCCACCGGCGGGGGTGCAAACGGTGCGCGATCTCATCGCCTGGCTTGCTACTCGCTCCCCTGGGCACGCCGCAGCTTTTGCCGACCTTGGATCTGTCCGCTGCGCGGTGAACCAGGATTTTGCCGGGCTAGAGACACCTCTTGCCCCGGGGGATGAGGTCGCGTTCTTCCCGCCGGTAACAGGCGGTTGACCGATGAGAGCTCAGGAGGGGCCATGGCGCGGGTGATTGTGCAGCAAGCGCCGTTTGACACCGCGGCCGAGCTTGCCCGGCTGACGGGGGGCCGGACGGATGTGGGCGGAATCGGCCTCTTTCTCGGCGTGGTGAGGGACACGGCGGGTGGCCGACCGATCACCGCCATGACGTTGGAGCATTATCCTGGGATGACGGAACGGGCGCTGTCTGCCATCGCGGCCGAGGCTGAGACACGCTGGCCGCTCCTCGGCTGCACGCTGATCCACCGCGTTGGCCGGCTTGTTCCCGGCGAGGCCATCGTGCTTGTTGCCACAGCGTCAGCACATCGCGCCGCGGCTCTCGACTCCTGCGCCTTCCTGATCGACTGGCTGAAGACCAAGGCGCCGTTTTGGAAGCGCGAGGAGTTTCGCGATGGCGGTGCTGCCTGGGTGGCTGCCCGCGCTGAGGACGACGCGGCGGCGGCGCGCTGGCTGGCGCCGCGTCGGGCGGCGGCGGAGTAGGGGACAAACGGACGAAACGCCCGCGCGGGGTGGCCCGCACGGACGTTCCTGCTCACACCGCCAAGATCCGGGCTGGCTCAAGCCTGCGCTGTCTTGCGCGGCTGGTACTCAGCCCACAGCACGGCAGCGGCAGAGATCGCCATCAGTGCGCCGGCCGCCACCTGGCTCCACATCGCCGCCGTCAGAGCGGAAAAGTCGAGCAACCACGGCGCGACAATGGACCATACGCCAGCCACCAGCGCCACCCAGGAGGCGGCGAAGGTGAACCAGGCGAGGGCGGCGACCCCGCTCAAAGCCATCACCGCACCGCTGCTCCAGGCGATCCAGGCAGGTACAGTGTCACCACTGAACCCGAACAGCCAGGGTGTGAGGGCAAGCGCCAGACCGATGATGATCTGGCCGCCAAACAAGGCTTTTTTCCAGTCCATCATGGCATGCCTCTCCTCTGTCTCGTTCAACACCCCGCCCGTGGTTTCGGGTGCCCAAGCGCGGGGCGTAACCATTTGAATTTGTGGTAGATCTACCCCCTGCGTTCAAGAAGCGGCGGGGACGAGTGTCAGTCGCGATAGCCGCGGAAACCCTCTAGGCGCCACAGCGTGTAGCGCAGAGCCGAATCACGGTGGGTAGGGACGACAAGGCGTGCGAGGCGGTCAGCATGCTCGAAGCGGGAGAGCACGTCGGCCGGGTCCTCTCGGCGCGTGACGTAGAGGAAGGGGCCAGGATCATCGGGCCTCAGCGGTGCCGTCTGCTCGAAACTGTTGCGCGCGATCCCGTCCGGTTTCCACATCCGTGCGTCGAATGGGTGCGGGCGGATGTAATAGATCAAGCTCGCCATATCCCGGCGTTGGTCGAACAGAAACCGTGCGCCTGAGTGGGTCGCCGCCTCGCGCGCGATTGCCTGGCCAAGCACGTCGTACCCGCGCTGGCGCATCCAGGGGTCGTAGCGGCGGGGAAGTTCGTGCCCCACTGCGGCGAGAACGAGGGGGCCGGCGAAGATGATAAGGGCGGCAGCGACGTGCAGCGCGACCGAGGCGCGCAGCAAAAGGATGCGGGCTCGTGCGACCGCCCAGGCCGAGACAAGGATTGTCCCGGCGGCGTAGATCGGCGCCGCCCAGTTTGCATTCGCCCGCGAGAGGAACGATTGGCCCAGTATCAGAGCGCCCAAGGGCACGACAAAGAAAGCCAGGAGGCGCGTGCGCGGATCGCGCCAGGTGTCGCGGCGAAAGAGGATCCACAGCAGAGAAGCGAAGGTAAGAGGGCCGAATACGCCGAACTGGGCAGCGAAGAACTCCGCCGCCTTGTGAAGCTTGAACGAGGCGCCTTGAGCGAGATTGGTGTTCTCACCGACGTGGCGCACGGTGGCGAAACCATGCACCGCGTTCCAAACGAGGTTCGGGGAGAGGACGAGGAGGGCAAGACTGAGCGCGACCCAAGGCCCCGGTCCTGTCAGCGCCGGCTTCGGCCCGCGCTCTAATAGCCACCAGAGGGCGAGGGAGAGGACAAACCCCGCCATGGTGTATTTGGCGAGGAGCCCCATCCCCACCGCGAAGCCAAGAACCGCCCACCACACTGGGGAGGGGGACTCGCGCAGGCGCACCAGAGCGTGCAGGCTCACTGCCCAGGCTGGCAGCAGAAGAGCGTCTGTCGAGGCGATGGTGGAGGAAACGGAGACACCCGGAAGAGTGGCATACACCACCGCCGTCCAAAAGCCGCTGCGGGAATCGAACAAGCGCGTGGCGGTGGCGGCGAGGATCAGCGCGGTCGCCGCGTGGGTGAGGGGGGAGAAAAGGCGGATACAGCCCTCGGAGTTGCCGCAAAGGGCGGTGACGGCAGCAATGGTCCAGGCGATCAGCGGGGGCTTAGAGTAGTAGCCGCCGGAAATCGTTTGCGCCCAGATCCAATACTGCGCCTCATCGGCATAGAGATTGGGCTCATTAAGCCCAAGCCAGAGAAGGCGGGCGAGCGTAAGAGCGAGGATGGCGAGGAGGGCGGACACAGCAGCGTGTGTGGCAGAGTGGACGAGGTCCGCCAACCGCCCCGGTACGTCGATCAGGCAGGGTGCATGCCGGCTCTGCCCCCGGGCGGAGGCGCCACATAGAGCTGCTCGCTGGCCCGGTTCACCAGTTGGCGTCGTATCGAGCGGGAAAGGCGCGACGGACCGCCAAGATCCCTGCCTCGGCCCGATCAGGCGGCGAGACGCTCCACCTCTTCGGGCGGCAGCCGCACCAACCGCTCATAATCTTGAAGCAGAGTTTCCGTGATCCGGCCGGGGGTAAAGCAGTGGCCGTCGATTTCGGCCACGGGTGTTATCTCGGCCGCGGTGCCGGTGAGGAACACCTCGGTCGCTTTGGCGAGCTCCTCAGGCCAGATCGCGCGCTCCACCACCTTCATCTGCCGCTTGCGCGCAAGCGCCATCACCGTGCGGCGGGTGATGCCGTCGAGGAAGCAGTCGGGGGTCGGCGTGTGCAGCTCGCCGTCGATGACGAGGAAGATGTTGGCCCCCGTCGCTTCCGCGATCTGGCCTCGCCAATCCAGCATGAGCGCGTCGTTGTAGCCCTTCGCTTCTGCTGCGTGCTTGTTGAGGGTGGCAATCATGTAGAGCCCAGCGGCCTTGGCGGCCGTAGGCGCGGTTTGCGGATGGGGGCGGCGCCAGGCGCCGGTGAGGAGCCTGATGCCCTTCATGCGGTCGTCGCCGAAATAGGCTCCCCACGACCAGACGGCGATGGCGAGGTGGATGCTGTTCTTCTGCCCCGACACTCCCATCATCTCTGAGCCGCGCCAGGCGATGGGGCGGACATAGGCGTCGGCCAGCCCCGAAGCGGCGAGGGTGGCCTTGGTCGCCTCGTCGATCTGCTCGACCGTCCAGGGCAGGGCCATGTCCATGAGGCGAGCAGACTCGATCAGCCGCTGGCTGTGCTCGCGCAGCTTGAAGACGTGGCCGTTGTAAGCGCGTTCTCCCTCGAACACGGCAGAGGCGTAATGCAGCCCGTGGCTGAGCACGTGCAGTTTAACCTCGCGCCATGGCCTCAACACGCCATCGTACCAGATGAGCCCGTCGCGATCGTCATAGGGAACGAGAGCCATGGCGCCGGATCCTCGCAAGGTTATTGCGTGCCAGTCGCGTCTTGCGCAACGGCTCGGCACGCTAGGCGGCACGGGTTGATATGTCAACGACACTGACGTATCCCCACACAGGACCCAGAGGAGACGAATCCGCATGGACGGGCGGAATAC
>CALLUO010000042.1 GCA_938010425.1 uncultured Elioraea sp. | reverse complement strand
TCGCGCTCCGGCCCGTCGCCGACGATGAGGAGGTGCACGTTTCGCCCGCGCCTTACGAGCTCTGCCACCGCTGCAATCGCGACGTCCACCGCCTTGGCCGGCGTAAGCACGGCGGCGACGACGATGACAAACCGATCGGCTGAGATGCCGAAGGCGGACCGCGGTAGAGGGGCTGGGTCGGCGAAGACGGGCAGTGTGTTGTACACCGTGCGGCACTTGCGCAGCACGCGCGGGACGTCCTGCCAGGCGCGATGCACGATCTTGGAGACGGCGAGGATCCGATCGGCGCAATGGATGCCGAACAGGAACTGGGTGCGCCGCGACAGGGGCGCATGCAGATGCGCAAGCCACGGCACCCCGGTCAGCAGCCCCGGCAGCACCATCACATGGGCATAGTGACCGTTGTTGACGTGGACGAGATCGATGCGCTCCCGCCGGATGAGACGCCACAGCCAAAACCCTGCCACGACGGTGGTGCGCAGCCGCGTCAAGGTGATCTTCAGCGACCAGGCGTCCGGGAAGGTCCAGTGTTCGACTGTGTGCCCGCGCGCGCGCGCCTCGGCGACGAGCCCCTCGTGGTCGGTGATCAGGCGGAACGCATGCCGATCACGCAGCAGGTCAAGCATGGTGAGCACAACGACGTCAGCGCCGCGGATTGGGCCCTCGCCGCTGTGGAGGATGAGGATTCGGGCCATCGCTAGGCCCCTGGCTCGCTTCGTTGTAGTGTGCGCATTCCCACGGCCTCAGAGATGAGACCGGCCCTGTTCCTAGATCGCGATGGCATCATCAACGAGGATCTCGGCTATGTGCATCGGGTCGAGGACTTCCGCTTCCTGCCCGGCATCTTCGATCTCTGCGCCACTGCGCAAGCGCTCGGCCTTGCTCTTGTCATCGTCACCAACCAGGCTGGGATCGGGCGGGGCTATTACACGGAGGCCGACTTTCATGCCCTTACCGGCTGGATGCTGGAGCGCTTCGCTGAGCGGGGCATTCGGTTTACGGCGGTCGAGTTTTGCCCCGACCATCCTGTGCACGGTATTGGCCCCTATCGGCGGGAAAACCGGCGCCGCAAACCGGGGCCGGGCATGATCCTCGACGCTTGCGCCGCACACGGGCTTGACCCAGCGTGCTCGCTTATCCTTGGCGACCGCGCGACCGACATGCAGGCTGGAGAAGCGGCTGGGCTTGCGCGGCTGATCTTGCTGCCAGCCAGCGAGGCGGAGATCGCCGCCTCCCCAACGCGGACGGAGGTTGTGCGCACGGGAGGGCTTGCGGCTGTGGCTAAAGCTCTGCGGCAGGGGCAGGGCTGAGCGGAGCAGAGCGGGCATCACGCCACGGCCTCAGCTGCCGTGGCTGGAGCCGGGCCAAGACAGTCAGGCGGCAAAAGATCAGCGAACCCCCGCGCCAGGATCTCGCGGTAGCGGGCGGCGAGCGCGAGCGGGCGGCGGGCTTCGCGAAGCCGCCGCAGGGCGTCGACTTGGCGGGCGTAGCGCTCGGGATCAGGCGCCTCGATCAACGCGGCCAGTTCCCGCTCCATGGCCGCCTGGTCGGGAACCATGGCACCGATGTCCCCGCCGTCGCGGAACGCCGTGCGCACGATGGGCAGGTCGGTCGCGATCACCGGCTTCAGCCAGGTGATGGCATCGATCAGCGCCCCCGACGGAGAAAACCGATAGTACTCGGGCTGCAGCGGCAGGCAGACGTAATGGAGCGGCGCGATCCGCTCTATGAACTCAGCGCGCGACATCCAGGCATCGGGGATCGGCCGGGCGAGGATTGAGAGCGCCTCGGGTGGCGTGTCGGGGAAGCGGCGGCCAACGACGTGAAACTCCACCTTCTCGCCGAAGCGGGCTTTGAGAGCGCGGGCGATATCGAGGAACGGGCCGATCCCCTTGGCTGCGGTGGTCTGGCCGACGAGGCCGATGCGGATGGGATGAGCAAGGGGGACCGGATGGGCGAGAGGTATTTCGGCCTCGTTCGCCGGCAGGGGCAACACGTCCACGCTGTCGCCCAAGGCGGGGATCAGGCGGAGCAGTTCGTCGCGGATCGCCTCCTCGAGGGCGAGAAAGCGCAGGCCTCGAGGTGGGGCTTCCATCAGCCCACGCAGGTCGAAGCGCCTGAGCCAGGGCAGACGGCTGCGCCAGCCTTCGATGGCGTTAAGGAAGCCGTGCAGAACCATCTGCACGCGCACAGGCCGCCGTTCAAGGCCCGCGACAAGGTGGGCTGCGAACACCGCCGTGGGGCAAGCCTGGGCGAACACGACGAGCACCGGCTCGTGGCGCGGCACGTCAGCAAGCGCAGCGCGCAGCGCGGCGACCTCCTCGCGGAAGCGGGACAACGAGACGACGTTGACCTTGCCGCGCTGGGTGTTCGGGATCGGGATTTCGCGCACCGAAACGTTTGCCAGGGCGGCCAGAGCCCTGTCCGCTCGAAGGGCGTTGGCATGGTCCTGGGCACCCAGCACGCGCACCGCTTGGGCAGGGGCCGCGCGCGCGATGGCTTGGCTCCAGGCAGCGTTGCCGAAGGCATGGCTGGTGCCGCCGTCGACGAGTTCGACGACCAGGATCACGACGCGGGTCTCGGCCTCGCCGACGGTGCGCGCTGCCCGCCGAGGAGGGAGGATTTTGCCGTGCCGAGTGCGAGCAGGACATGCGCCAGCGGCTCTCGTAGGGCGGGGGGAAGGCTGGCGATGCGAGCCTTCCACCGCCTCTTGCCGCGCAACGCCCCAGGCGGCAGCAGGGCGAGGGTCTCGCGCACGCCCTCCCAGTCGCGGCGGGCGAAGGCGAGTTCGAGGGCCTCAAGCCGCCGCCGCACGATGGAGGCGCGGATCGCCTCGGCGTACGGCGCAAGAGAAGGGCGGGTGGCGAGCACATAGTCCAGGATTCGCGCATCGCCGAGGTTCACCTTCTG
>CALLUO010000041.1 GCA_938010425.1 uncultured Elioraea sp. | reverse complement strand
AGGCGGACAGAGCCCGTGTCGGCAACGGGCTTCAGGGCTGGGGCCATGCCGCCGAGGCGAACGGAGCCCGTGTCGGCAACGGGCTTCAGCGCCGGGGCCATGCCGCCGAGGCGAACGGAGCCCGTGTCGGCAACGGGCTTCAGGGCTGGGGCCATGCCGCCGAGGCGAACGGAGCCCGTGTCGGCAACGGGCTTCAGCGCCGGGGCCATGCCTCCGAGGCGGACGGTGCGGGTGTCCAGCGTCGGAGAGGCGTTGAGGATAGTGGTCATGGTGATCTCCTTCGTTCGTCTCTCGACTGCGTCTTCCTGCTTTGTTCCAAGAGCCGACGGCATGAGGGTCAGTCGGCTGAGGCGGAGGCGGCAGGCCAGCGGGGCAGTCCTTCCCGCCGGGCTCTGACACCGTATTAGGATAAACGACCTATTGCAAGAATTTTCTCCTAGCGCCGGAAGAAGCGATCCGCCAGGCCGCTCGACGGCCTGGTTCGAGGGCAAGACGGTGACTCCCGGGTTCATCATCCACTCCCCCTCCACCCCTGGCGCACGTCCCGTCGTCTGCATGCGGGCGATAAGATGGTGCAAAACCTTCAAACTGGGTTAACGTCAGTTCCTGACGCATCATGATCACGCTCCCCACTTCGATGCCAGACATGCGTGTGGGTGATCTGCCCACCTCGTCGGCGTTGCGGCTCCGCCTGAAGCTCATTGGCGCCATGGACGCATGGAGCGTGTCGAGCGAACGGGTCTTGCCCCGGGTCCGCAAGACCAGGGCTGTGCTGGCGATCCTCGCCCTTGCGGCGCCGCATCCGGTCCCGCGGCAAAAACTGTCCGGCCTGTTGTGGTCCACCCGGGACCGCGAACAGGCGCGGGCCTCGCTTCGGCAGGCGTTGCACGAACTGTCGCTCGCCCTCACCCCCTGCGGCCCGGCACTCCTGCACGCCGATCGCGACAAAGTGTGGCTGGATGCAGATGCAATTTGGGTCGATGCCCGGCAAGTCGTTTGCAGCGAACCGATGTCCCCCGCGTTTCTCGATCTCCTCGACGGAACCCTGCTTGAGGGGCTTGAGGGCCTGGATCCAGCGATGGACGCATGGCTGGCCTCTGAACGCCGCGCCTTTCGCGACCGGGCGCGCAGCGCGATGGAACGCCTTCTCGACGCGGTCACCGATCCGGAGCTACGGATCGAGACCGCCCGCCGACTCGTGTCGCTCGATGAGGCGCACGAAATCGCATGGCGGACGCTGATGGAGGGCTACGCCATGCGCGGCGAGCGAAGCCGCGCTCTGGAAGCTTTCGAATCCTGCCGCAGCGCTCTCGCTCGCTTACTGAAGGCTGCCCCTTCGGCAGAAACGCTCGCTCTCGCTGAAACCCTGCGCCATGGCACCGACCCCGACGTCAGCGCCCAGCCCTTCGGCGAGCTGAGAGTGCAGACTAAGCGCTCCGTCAAGCGCGGGGCCCGGCTCGGTGTTGCTCCGCTGCGCGCGCTCGGCAATGCCGCCGAGACCGATTTCGCCATTGGGCTTGCCGAAGAGATCACCACCGCACTCGCCCGCTTGCGCTGGATCGCTGTCGTTTCCTCTGCCTCTCTGGCGCGGCTGGGCGAAACAGCCTCCGATCCCGAAGCGCTGCGCGCCGCACTCGACCTCGATTTCCTCCTCACCGGCACCGTCCAGCGCGACGAGTCGCGCGTGCGTGTCTCGCTGCGCCTGCTCGACCTACACGCAGGCGGGGAAGTCGTCTGGGCCCAGCGCTTCGACCATCCTGCCGCCGATCTGCTCTCCCTGCAGGACGAGATCGCCGCTGCTGTGGTCGCCCGCATCGATCCCGAAATCCTTCTGATCGAGGCCCGCCGCGCCGCCGTAGCGCCCGGCCGCGATGCCTCGGCGCATGTCCTCGTCCTGTCCGCCATTCCCGCCATCTACCGCCTCGACAAGGAAAGCTTTCTCAAGGCTGGACAGATGCTCGAGGAGGCGATTGCCCGCGAGCCAGACGACGCCGCCGCGCATGCCTGGTATGCCTATTGGCACATCTTCTACGTTGGGCAGGGCTGGGCGCCAGACCAGGCGGCGGCGATGGCACGGGCCGGCCGCCTGGCCGAACGCGCCATCCTGCTCGACCCGCAAGATGCCCGCGCCTTCGCCATCGCCGGGCACGTGAGAGCCTATTTGCACCGTCGGCTCGATGAAGCCATGGCCCTGCACGAGCGCGCGATTAGCCTAAACCCTAATCTTCCCATGGCCTGGGCGCTCTCCGGTGTCGCCCACGCCTATGCCGGCGACCAGGAGGAGGCGCTGCGCCGCATCCAGCGCTACCGTCGCCTCTCACCGCTGGATCCGCACGCCTTCTTCTTCGACGTCGCGCTCGAGATCGCCTATCTGCTTTCAGGCCGCTACGATCAGGTGATCGAGCTCGGGCGCCAGTTGACCGAAGTCCACCCCGGCCTGTCCGCAGCTTGGAAGCCCTACGTGGCAGCACTCGCTCTGGCCGGCCGCAAGGCAGAGGCCGAAGCGGCAGCCCAGCGCCTGCTTGCCATCGAGCCAGGATTTTCGGTCGAACGGTTCCTCGCCGCCGCTCCCTTCGTGCGCGAGGAAGACCGAGCCCTTTACGCCCGCGGATTACGCGAGGCGGGCGTCCCCGAGACCTGACCTTTGTTGCGGCGCACCATAACGATCGGCTAGCCTCCTCCGCGCGGAAACGGGACACGCCAGGTGACGAACGAGACCGAGCCTTCGGGCGGCGAGGACATCGAGCCCGTCCTGCTCGAGGAGGAGATGCGACGCTCCTACCTCGACTATGCGATGAGCGTCATCGTCGCGCGCGCTCTGCCTGACGTGCGCGACGGCTTGAAGCCCGTGCATCGCCGCATCCTGTTCGCCATGCACGAGGCAGGCTACGGGCCCGACAAGCCGCATCGCAAGTCCGCGCGCGTGGTGGGCGACGTGATGGGCAAGTACCATCCGCACGGCGACGCTGCGATCTACGACGCGATGGTCCGCATGGCGCAGCCCTTCGCCATGCGCCTCCCGCTGATCGACGGGCAGGGCAATTTTGGCTCGATGGACGGCGACCCTCCTGCCGCGATGCGCTACACCGAGGTGCGCCTCGCTTCCGCCGCTCTTCTCCTTCTCGACGGCATCGACGAAGACACCGTCGATTTCCAACCAAACTACGACGAGAGCGCCAGAGAGCCGCGTGTCCTGCCTGCGGCTTTTCCCAACCTGCTTGTCAACGGGGCGAACGGCATCGCGGTCGGCATGGCGACTTCGATTCCCACCCACAACCCCGCCGAAGTGATCGACGCCACCCTCCTACTGATCGACGACCCGGACGCCACGCTCGATGCACTGATGGAAAGGATGCCGGGGCCGGATTTCCCGACAGGTGGTATTATCCTCGGCCGCAGCGCCATCCGGTCCGCCTACGCAACGGGGCGCGGCTCTCTCACCGTGCGCGCCCGCGCCCATATCGAAGCCCTCAAGCGCGACCGCGAAGCGATCGTCGTCACCGAAATCCCTTACCAGGTGAACAAGGCCGACCTCCTCGCCCAAATCGCCGATCTCGTGCGCGACAAACGGATCGAGGGCATTAGCGACATTCGCGATGAGTCCGACCGCGAGGGCGTGCGCGTGGTGATCGAGGTGCGACGCGAGGCGAACGCCGAGATCGTGCTCAATCAGCTCTATCGCTTCACCCGACTGCAGACCTCGTTCCCGGTGCAGATGCTCGCCCTCGCTGGCGGCCGGCCGGAGCAAATGGGGCTGAAGGCGATCCTTGAAGCCTTTCTCGCCTTCCGCGACGAAGTGCTGATCCGCCGCAGCCGGCATCAGCTGGCCAAGGCGCGCGAGCGTGCGCATGCGCTGATCGGCCTCGCGGTGGCGGTCGCCAATATCGACGACGTCATCGCGCTGATCCGTGCCGCCAAGGACGCGCAAGAGGCGCGCGCGGCGCTGATGGGTCGCGCCTGGCCTGGTGCCGATCTCGCGCCCCTCCTCGCCCTAGTCGACGATCCTGCCAATGCGCTCGGCCCAGACGGGACCATTCGCCTGACCGAAGCGCAGGCGCGCGCCATCCTCGACCTTCGCCTGCAGCGCCTGACCGGGCTTGAACGCGACAAGATCGCCGAGGAACTGAGGGGCCTTGGCGCCGAGATCGAGCGCCTCTTGGGCCTGCTCGCCTCGCGCTCCGCACGTCTTGCCGCCATCCGCAAGGACCTGCTTGCCATCCGCGCCGCTTATGCCTCGGCCCGCCGCACCACCATCGAGGAGGCGGAAGCGGAACTCGACGACGAGAGTCTGATCGAGCCCGCGCAAATGGTGGTCACCCTCACCCGCGAGGGGTTCATCAAGCGCGTCCCCCTTTCCGCCTTCCGCGAACAGCGCCGCGGCGGCAAAGGCCGAAGCGGTATGGCCACGCGCGAGGAGGATGCGGTCACCCGAATCTTCGTCGCCAACACGCACGACGAGGTATTGTTCTTCACCTCGCGCGGCATGGCCTATCGGCTGAAAGTGTGGCGACTGCCCGAAGCCGTACCGCAAGCGAGGGGGCGCAATATCCGCCAGCTGCTGGATGGGCTTGCTCCGGATGAGATGATCACGGCCGTGCTGCCGCTGCCGGCGGACGAGACACTATGGGAGAGGCTTTACGCGGTGTTCGCCACCTCCGACGGCAATGTGCGCCGCAATCGTCTGTCGGATTTCCGCAACGTCCGCGCGTCGGGTCTCATCGCGATGAAGCTCGAGGGCAAGGAGCGTCTGATCGGGGTGCAGGCCGTGCGCGAGGACGACGATGTGCTGCTCGTAACTCGCCTAGGTCGCGCTATTCGCTTCGCCGTCGCCGAAGAGCTCCGCGTCTTCACGGGTCGTACCTCGACCGGTGTGCGGGGAATCAAGCTCGCCGAGGGTGATGAGGTGATCAGCCTCTCCGTGCTGCGTCACGTCGCGGCCTCGGCGGAGGAGCGCGCCGCCTATCTGAGAATAGCGAACGCGAGACGGCGCGGCACTGATGTTGACGAACCGGCCGCTGCCGAGGAGGAGGCTGAGGCGGCGGCGGAGATCGTGTTGTCGCCGGAACGCTATGCGGAACTAGAGAGGGCGGAGGAGTTCGTGCTCACCGTAACCGCGGGCGGTTATGGCAAGCGGAGCTCGGCCTATGAATATCGGGTTTCGGGCCGGGGCGGGCAGGGCATCATCGGCATCGCGCTGACCGCCAAGAATGGCGGGGCCGCGGTGGCCGCCTTTCCAGTGCGGGCGGGAGATCAGCTGATGCTCGCCACCGACAAAGGCCGCACCATCCGCATTCCCGTCGACGAGATCCGCATCGCTGGCCGTGCCACCCAGGGTGTGACGCTGTTCCGCATCGAAGAGGATGAGCACGTCGTTTCCGTCTTCCCCGTGATCGAAGAGGCAGAGCAGGAGGGGGACTGATGGGCGCGCGCCACATTGGGCTCTATCCCGGCACCTTCGACCCGCCGACCCGCGGTCACGTCGATATCATCGGCCGTGCTGCGCGCCTCGTTGATATGCTGGTGGTCGGGGTGGCGGCGAACCCCGGCAAGGGGCCCCTCTTTCCCCTTTCGGAACGGGTGGCGATGCTCGAGGAGGAGATCGCCCCGATCGCTGCCCGCAACGGCACCGAGATCGTCGTCCGCCCCTTCGACTGCCTGCTGATTCGCTTCGCGCGCGAGGTCGGCGCGCGCATGATTATCCGCGGGCTCCGCGCTGTCTCCGACTTCGAATACGAGTTCCAGATGGCGGGCATGAACGCGCGTTTGGATCCCAGCATCGATACCGTGTTCCTGATGGCGTCAGAGGGCGTTCACTTCATCTCCAGCCGGTTCGTGAAGGAGATCGCGCGTCTTGGTGGCGACGTCAGCGCCTTCGTCTCGCCTGCCGTGCTTGCCCACATTAGTGCCCGGGTGGCATCCGAAGGCGACCGCGCAAGGCTTGCCATGGGGGCGGGTTCGGCGCACGACTGAACCATCGAAGCGAACGAGGGAGGAGACACGAGATGACCGGCCTGAGGCGTGCGCTGATCGGCGCGCTCGCGGTGTTCGCCAACGCCAGCGCAGAGGCGCAGGCGCCACTGCGCGACCCGGAGAACCTGCTGTTCATGGATCTCTCCACGGGGAGGGTGGTGATCGAACTGCGGCCCGATCTCGCACCCAAGCATGTCGAGCGGATCAAGACTCTCGCCCGCAGGGGCTTCTATGACGGCACGCCGTTCCACCGCGTCATCGACGGCTTCATGGCGCAAGGCGGAGACCCGACAGGGCGCGGCACCGGTGGCTCCGACCTGCCGAACCTGCCAGCCGAGTTCACCCGCGAGGCGCGCTTTGTGCGCGGCACCGTTGGTATGGCGCGCACCAACGACCCAAACAGTGCAAACAGCCAGTTCTTCATCATGTTCGCGCCCGCCCCCCACCTCGATGGGCAGTACACGATCTGGGGCCAGGTGATCGAAGGCATGGAGCATGTCGACCGGATCAAGCGCGGCGACCCGAACCGCGGCGGCGTGGTGATGGGCGAACCAGACCGAATCGTGCGGCTGCGGGTCGCGGCCGACGTGCGCTAACGCGGCCGCCCCTCGAGTACGGGCAGGGGGTGAGGCGGAGGGAAGTGAGAGCAGGCGTGCGGGGTTGTGCGTTCCCCTCCGCTCCGTTCTGGCCTAGAAAGCGCGCCGCGGGGCCGGTAGCTCAGAGGTAGAGCCGCGGACTTTTAATCCGTGGGTCGTGGGTTCGATCCCCACCCGGCCCTCCAGAGCGGGCGCTTAGTCGTCGCGTTCAGCCCGGAGCGCGGCGAGGATAGAGGCCGCCGGGTCGCGCGTGAGCAGATCGGTGAGCGGAGCAGGCAGGCGGCGGCGCCAGTTCGGATGCTCGGCGACCGTGCCGGGAAGATTCACCTGATCCGCTGACAGGATCGCGTCCTCAATCGGCAGCAGTGCAAGTGCCGAAGGCGTGCGACCGAGAAAGCGGGCGGCAGCGACGCCGAGACGCGAAAGGTCCCCAGATGGTGGCGGGGGCTCGCCTGCCGCGGAGGCGCGCGTCTTCAGAACGCCCCAAAGGGCAATACGCTCGTTCTCGCGCTTTGCCCGGGCTGTTTGTTCATCGCGCTCCTCGCCAAGCAAACCCAGCGGGGCACGCAGGTCGATGTCCACGCCTCGCCACCAGCCGGCAAGGGTTGCAAGGTCATGCGTCGTCGTCATCGCGATCGCGCGCGCATCGTAACGGTCGGGGGGGAGGAAGGCGCCCATTTGGTCACGCTGGAAGAACAGCACACGCAGCCCAAGCACGCCTCGGCGCGCGAGTTCCTCCCGCAGGCCTGGCTCCACCGTGCCGAGATCCTCGCCGATGACGACCGCTTGCGCACAGACCGATTCGAGAGCGAGAAGATTAAGCAGATCGCGCTTGGGAAAGCGCAGGTACGCCCCCTCGTCTGGCCGCGCGCCGTCGGGAATGCACCAGATGCGCGAGAGGCCCATCACATGGTCGAGCCTGATCCCGCCCGCATGCCGCATCGCCGCCCGCAGCTCATCGCGGAGTGGTGCAAATCCAGCTTCGACAAGCGCGGTTGGGGAAAAAGTGGTGAGGCCCCAAGCTTGGCCGAGATGGTTGAGCGCGTCGGGCGGAGCACCGATGCTCACGCCCTTAAGCAGAGCGGCGGCGCGCCCCCAGGCGCGCGACCCGCCCGCGTGCTGGCCGACGGCAAAATCAGCGATGAGCCCGATGCGCATCCCTGCCCGTCGCGCGGCGCTCTGGGCTTTGGCGAGGCCCCGGTCGGCGAGCCATTGCAGAAAAAGGTGGAACGAAACCTCGGCAGCATGGTCGCGGGCAAAACGCGCCACCTCCCCATGCGTCGGATCGCGCAACGACGAGGGCCAGGTGCGCCAATCCCACTGCGCTGGGTCCGCGGTGAAGCGGGCCCTGTGCAGGGCTTCGAACACCGCGTGGCGGCGAAGCGTTTCCCCGCCGGCACGCACGAAGGCAGCGAACTCCTCAGCCAGCGGCGATCCTGGCGGGCACGCCTCAGTAAACCGCGCGAAGAGCGCGCGCAAAAGAGCGAGCCGGACCGGCACCGCGCGCGCATAGTCGATCACCGGTAGGGTTTCGAGCGCAGCGAGCTCTTCCCCGAGCGCCGTCGCGGCGATGAGATCGGCCAAAGTAGCCACCTCTGGCAGAGCGGCCGGATCGACCAGACGTCCGTCTGCTTGCGCGCGTGACGATGGAGAGTAGGGGCTCACATGCGTGGGGTCGGCGGCAAAAAGGGCGTGAGTTGGGCTCAGCATCAGGGCATCCGCCCCGGTCTGTGCGGCCGTGCGCGCTGCTTCGGCGAGCGCCCCGTAGTGGCCCAGGCCGCCGTCACCGAGGCTGCGCAGGCCGTAGACCTGCACGGCGAGACCCCAGAGGCGATGTGCCTCGAGCGGGCCGAGGAAGCAGGTTGCCGGACAGAGCGCGACCCGAGTCGCGGCCTTGACCGCGCCGGACAACTCGAGCATGCCCTCGCCGATCATCGCTGGCGTCGCCACCAGGATGAAGCACCCGTCTGCGTCCCGCCTCACCTCCGCGACACCGCAAGCGGAATCGTGCGAGTTGAGAACGATTCTCCAAGAGACCGTTCCGTCAGCGTGGTCGGGAACATCAAGCCGAAGCGTCTCGCCGGCGACCGACGTCAGCAGAGGCGGCAGCGACCGCGACGGAGGTCGCGTGGCCGGAGCGTCAATGGGCCGCGATTCCTCCGCACCAAGCGCGTGCAGGAGGGCGCGCAGCGTCTCAGGCAAAACCTGCCGCTTGCGGCCCTGCCAATCCCACCACTCTGTCTCGATCCCGTGAACACGCGCCAGGGCGCCAAGCGCCTCGTCCTTATCCATCGCGCAAGGCTGCAAGTGTGGAGACCGAAACGCAAGAACGGCCGGGAGGTCCCGGCCATTCCGCTCGGCAATTGGCTGCGTGACCCGTCAGGCAGCGCGCATCAGCGCTTCGGTTTCGCGCACCATCCGGGCAAGCCCCACCTCAGGGGCGAGATCGCCGCGCATGATGGCGGTCAGCAGCTCCTGCTGCACGCGATGGATACGTGGCCCGTTCGCGCCGTAGTCCTCCCAAGGCAGGGAGCGGTCCATCTGCAGGGCGGCCGAACGCGCGTTCGGGTTCTGCTCGTAGAAGCGGCCGAGAAACTCAGGCGCCAGCGCTTTCAGATTGACGGGGAGGTAGCCGGTCATTTCAACCGCGATCTTTTGCGCGAGGGGGCCAGCCGAAAACTTCACGTACTCCCAGGCAGCGCGGCGCTTGGCAGGATCGGTCGCCATGATCACCGCTGCATTACCGCCCGTCGGAACTCCGCCATTCACCTTGTCGGTGATGGGGAATGGCGCGGTACGCAAGGGGAAGCGACCACCAACCAGGTTGGTGATGACGGCGAGCCGGGCAGGGCTGTCGAAAATGATGCCGGTGCCGCCGGTAGCGAACTGCTGACGGTTTTGATCTGATCCAATCAGCTGCATGCCGCATTCGGTGACGAAACGACGCGCCAGCCTGACTGCGGCAAGGCCCGCTTCACCGCCGAAGGCGACCGACTTGCCATCCGCCGACAGCATGCGGCCGCCACCCTGTTGCACTAAGGCCTGCCACAGCCAGTCGGAATCGAAGCTGTTGATGTAGTAGGACACGCCCATAGCCTGCGGCACGGCGCGCTTGATTGCGGCTCCGAGCGCGATCACGCCTTCCCAAGAATCGGGGAACTGGTCCGGGTTGAAGCCCGCCCGCGCGACCAGTTCGGGATTATAGTAGGCGATGGGCGAGGAGGCATTGAACGGCATACCGTACTGCCGCCCATCCACCTTGCCGAGGGCGAGCATACGCGGGCTGAAGTTCTCCGCTGCCCAAGACGCGCCCTCGTCGGCGATGAGCGTGTCCAGGGCGAGGATCTGGTTGCGCGCGCTGAGCGTGCGGGCGAGCTCCGGCAGGCGGTTGAACCCGGAGAAGGCCACATCCGGCAGCTGGTTGGTGAGAGCCCCACGCAGAAGCGCCTGATGGAGCTCGTCGTAGTTGGGCAGGATTTGGCGGAAGCTGATCCGGATGCCCGGATTGGCCTTCATGAACTCCTCCGCCACCGGGGTGAAGAAGCGGGCGAAGGATGGGTAGGCGTGTAGCACATCCAGGGTTACGGCAGCCTGCGCGCGCACTGCCGGTGCGGCGAGCGCCCCAGCTGCAGCTGCAGTGCCAAGCAGAAAGTCTTTGCGCGTCAACATGCTCGTTTCTCCTCTTGAGGGATGACGGTTCAGACTGTTGCCGTACGGGATCATTTCAGAGCCGTCATAGTCAAGCCGCGCACAAAAGCGCGCCGGGCGACCAGGAACGCCACAACCAGCGGTGCAGTGATCAGCGTCGCTCCCGCCATCAGAGCGCCGTAGTTGCCACCCGTCTCGGCGTCGCGAAACGCGAGAATGCCCAAGGGAGGGGTGGCGCGATCAGTCGAAGTGACGACGATCAGAGGCCAATAAAGATCGTTCCAGTGCGCGACCACAGAAAAGATGGAGAAGGCGCCAATCGCGGGTAAGGCGGCGGGAACGGCGAGCCGCCATACGATTTCGAACTCGCCCATCCCATCCAGCCGGGCCGCTTGCAGGATTTCCTCTGGGTAGGTGCGGAAGAACTGCCGAAACAGGAACAGCCCGAACACGGTGAGAAAGAAAGGGAACATGAGAGCGAAGAACGTGTCGAGCAGCCCCGTTTTAGCGAGAGCGAGGTAGAGCGGCAGCGCAGGCACTTGGATCGGGATGGTCAGGCCAAAGAGAACCAATCCGAACAGAATACCCCGGCCAGGGAAACGAAGCCGAGCAAGCGCGTAAGCCGCTGGCAGGGCGGTGGCGAGCTGCACCGCGAGGATGCCGAGGCAAACCATGGCCCCGTTCACCATCGCACGCGGAACGTTACTTGCAAACAACGCTTGCGCGTAATTCTCGCCTCCGGCAAAGCGTGAGGGGATCGGGTTGAACACCGCCCCGAACACCTCTTCCGCAGGGCGGATGGAGGTGAGCAGCATCCAGACGAAAGGGGCGAGCATCAGGACCGCCCCTGTCGCGAGCATCACGTGCGATAGGGCAGAGGCGAGACAGGCGCGCCACCTCATGCGTAGTGCACCCTCCGCTCAATGAGCCGCGCCTGCAAGAGCGACAGCGCGCAGAGGAAGACGAGGACGATCACTGTCATCGCCGCCGCGTAGCCTGTGCGGAAATAGTGAAAGCCCTCGAGATACAGGACATAGAGCAGTGTATCCGTTGCCCCAAGCGGGCCGCCGCGCGTCAGTACGACCACGGTGTCGAACACTTTGAAGGCCGAGATGGTGGTGGTGATGGTGACGAACATTGTGGTGGGGCTCAGCATGGGCCAAGTGACGCGCAGGAACCGATCGATTGCCCCAGCCGCGCCATCAAGGGCGGCCGCCTCGTAAAGTTCGCGCGGGATGGCAGACAGCCCAGCGAGGAAGAGCACCATGTTGAAACCGAGCATCTGCCACAAGCCGATTACCGCGAGGGTGGCGAGCGCGAGGTCAGGATCATTGAGCAGGTCTAGCCGACCGAAGCCGAGGCCAGCGATCAATGGGGTAACAGGGCCAAGCGTGGGGTGGAGGAGAAACTGCCAGACCGTCGCCATCGCGACCAGGGTCGAGGTGACGGGCAGGAAGTAAATGACTTCGTAGAACGACCGTGTGCGCGTGCGCGCCTGCACAAGGGCTGCGACCGCGAGCGCCCCGAATACGCCGGCTGGAAGGACGAAGGCGACGTAGAGGAAGGTGTTGCGAATGGCGCGGCGGAACACGGGGTCCGTGAACATCTCGGCATAATTGGCAAGCCCTACCCAGCGCACGGCCACCGCGCCGAGGCGATAATCCGTCAGAGACAGAAGGACGAGGACGACGAGGGGAGCAAGCAGGATGGTCAGCAACAGGAGCGCAGCAGGAGCAGCGAAGGCGGCGCCGGCGAGAGCGAGGCGTCGGTCCGGAGCGGCGCGCCGAGCTGCGCGCGGGACGGAGGCAGCAGCGACGGCCATCTCTCACTCCATCATGACGGTGCGTGCACGGTCGGGTTCGGCCCGACTTCCATCGGGCCCAAAGAGGTGGACGCCGCGGGCACGCAGAACCAGCGTCAGGGGATCCTCCATGAGCCCGCAGGCGCGCGCAGCCTCGTGTTCGGCTGCGGTGAGGCGCACAATAGCGGAGGGCTCTCCGGGCAGGTTGAGGCGAACATGCAGGTGCCACTCCGCACCGAGGTTTTCCGCGCGCACGAGGCGGGCGGAGAATGCCGGTCCGTCCGCCTCCGGGCCAAGCGGCAGAGCAAAGGCTTCGGGCCGGATGCCCAAGGTGAGGCGCGTGCCGGCAGCGAAACGATGGCCAAAGGGCAGGCGCAGTGCACCAAGCCGAATACCGCCGCCGCCATCCGCCACCGTCTCCAGAACGGTGAGCGAGGGTGAGCCGATGAAACGGGCGACGGCAAGCGAGGCTGGGCGGTCGTAGAGCTCGTCGGGCGTGCCGAGCTGCAGGATGCGGCCCTGGTCCATCAGCGCAATGCGGCTCGACATCGTCATCGCTTCCACCTGGTCGTGCGTGACGTAAATAAAGGTGGTGCCGAGACGGGCATGGAGGTCAGAGAGCTCGTGCCGGACTTCGATGCGCAGCGCGGCGTCGAGGTTGGAAAGCGGCTCATCCATCAGGAACACTGCCGGATGGCGGACCATGGCGCGGCCGAGGGCGACGCGCTGGCGCTGCCCGCCGGAAAGCTGGGCCGGTTTGCGATCGAGCAACGCCTCGATGCGCAGCGCTTCGGCCACTGCGCGCACCTCCGCCATGATGCCGCGCATCACGCGCCGCCGGCGCGGCGAGAGGTGCCTGATGACGGGGAGGCGCTCAAGAAGGGTCAGGCGGCGCATTTCGAGTGGTGTCGCCAAGTTTCCCGCCACCGTCATGTGTGGGTAGAGGGCGTAGGATTGGAACACCATCGCCACGTCGCGTTCGGCAGGCGGCAGGTGGTCGACCGAGCGCCCAGCGATGGAAACCGACCCGCGATCCGGCTGTTCCAGGCCGGCAATGATGCGGAGAAGGGTCGATTTCCCACAACCCGAGGGGCCGAGCAGGGTGAGAAACTCCCCCTCGCGGACCACAAGATCGAGCCCCGCCAACACGCGCGTGGCGCCAAACGACTTTGCGATGCCAACAAGGCGCACGCCTTCGCCAGCACCGTCGCGTCTCGTCACTCCATCCCTCATACGCTGTTTAACAGGTAGCATGGCTCACGGCGCCCTTGTCCCGTGATCCTTCGATGACGGGAGGGCCAGCATCACGTTTCTGCCCAGCGTCGTCTTTGTTTCCGGGCGACTGCTGGAACACCTTCGGCTTAGCCTGAGGATGGGCTGTGCGGCTGAGGCACGGCAGCCGGCTGTCTGTCTGCAACGACGGGGGCGTTGGCTGGAGGCCGCATGGGCATAAACCGAGGGGAGGGTGAGGCCAACCCGTCCGACCTCGGGCGTGGTTCCTGCCGCCAACGCGGGGGCTAGGATCGCGGTCCCTTCGCCTGAGCAGCTGTTCGTGCCGACCTCGCATGCGTTGCAGCAGGTCTCGTTGCAGGCACGAGGTCAAGACCCCGCGACAGGCGGGCAAGAGGGCACGAGGCGCAGCCGTAAAGACGAGGCCATGACAGGCAAGAACTCCCTTTGAAGAGCACGCCTCTACAACCCTTACGCGTTTGACACCTTTTTGTGCGAGACTTTACCAACCAGCAGTGTAGAGACCGCGAACTCTCCTTTTGATGCTAGAAGAATTGTGTCAAAAAAGGTGGTACGCAGTGTCCGCAAAACGGGTGGTACACTTAGAGAAGTTTTTGAAAGAAGGGGGCACGCAGATGTCAAGTCGTCTTTTTGGTTTCACTCCAGTGTTGGTGTCAGTGCTGGTTGTAGCAAGCGCGCAACAAAGTGCGTTTGCTGGACCTTTATCTTCACCGGGGCAGGAAGTGATCCTGTCTGCATGCTGGCGACCACCGGCAGGAATGTTTTTTGCAATAATGGGCTCACGCGCGATGCCGGTGCTTGGCACGTCAGCTTCCCGGAGACAGGCGATAATGTGAGCGGAGACTTACTGCCTCTCGATGAGCCGCCGCCGCTTGGCCCGCATGCTGCTGCGAAGGCGGATGTGGCGAGGGGGGAGCTAAAGACCAGCGTGGCTGGGAGGGACCCTTATCCCCATCTTTCATATGCTGTAGCGGAAGCTTCAATTTTTGATAAGATTTCTTTCGAAGCCGATGGGATGAGATCTGGTGACCATCAGCCACCTTTGGCTCAAGTGAGGTTCATGATTGACGGTGTAGTAAAGTTTGCTTATGGAAGCGTTATCATGGCTGAATTTTCAATCAGGGATGGCTCCCAGGCGGCTCACAATCCCGACAATCCAGATGCACCAGCTTCGTACCTTTTGTATTACCCTGCGGAGTGAAACTGGGTCAGACCTATAAAATTTTGATTTTGCGCCAAATTATTGACAATATATAGATATTTATATAGATATTTTGATGACCGAATTTTGCAAAGAAGGAATGTTCAGAGTAGAAGCCTCCTTGCCGTTAAATCTTGTACTGGGGAAGCCACTTGATTTTTCGCTTTGGTTGTACACGTATGGAACAGGTGACGCGGTCCTGAACTTCTGGAATACGGCAAAGCTTTCGTTGACTCTGCCTGAGGGGTACAGCTTTACGGCCGAAAATGGGCTGTTGTCAGCCGGGTCTGGCGGTCCCGATGGAGGGGCCGTCGGGGTGCCAGAACCGGGCTCGCTTGCCTTGGTCCTGTCGGGCTTGCTGGCCTTCGGGATGGTCCGGCGCGCTTACCACTGAGGGCGAGCTGTCCTCTCTCCCTTTTTTCTCTTCGCAGCTGTGCGAGGCGGTGTCACTAAACTCGGCGCGGCCTTGTTACACCGCGGCTCGTTGCCATCTCGGTTGGCACATGTTGGACAATCACGACGCCGATTCCTCTCGAGGCCTGCTCGCAGCCCTTCGAAACAAACTGATCGCCCGCAAGCAGGCCTGGGCGGAGGAGAAACGCCTCATCACCGGCCGCGCGGGCGTGCGGGAGGTCGACCGCCTGCCCCCTGGCCAGCGCCTAGTGCGCGACTGGCCGGTGCTCGATCTCGGCGTGCAGCCTGCCATTTCGCGCGAGCAGTTCCGCCT
>CALLUO010000040.1 GCA_938010425.1 uncultured Elioraea sp. | reverse complement strand
CGCAATCTCAGCCGGCCTGAGCTTCGTCGCGGCTTTGAGGCCTGCCGGGCGTGAGTGCTGGCGAGACGACGCCGGAGAACAGAGACACGGCGGAGGCGACCTCTCCCGAGGACACTCTTCTGCGCGAACGGGGGCGCTCGTTCAGCTGGGACGCTTATGTCGTCGCCTGCGCGTTCGACCCCGGCGGCCGTTTCGCCGCCTGGGGCCTCGGCGATGGCACGGTGCGGCTTCTCACAGTGGGCGAACAAAATTATCCCCTGATCCTTCCGGCGCACGAGGGCGCAGTGTTGGCCCTGGCCCCGGACTGCACCGAAGGCGGGGTGCTGGCGGGCGGCGATGACGGCCGGCTGGTGCGCGTCTCGCCGTCAGCGGTGGAAGAGATCGCCGCTTGGCCGGGCCGTTGGGTCGAGCACGTCCTTGCCTGGCCCGGCAAGTCGCCGTGGCGTGCGGCGTCTGTCGGCAAAACCGTGCACGTTTTCGATGCAGCTGGCGCGCGGCGCAAGAGCCTCGATCATCCCTCGACGGTCACTGGGCTTGCCAGCGACGGCCGTGGCATGCGGATTGCCGCTAGCCATTACGGCGGGGCATCGCTGTGGTTCGTCGCGGCGAAGGAGGACCGTCCGCTCAGGCTTGCCTGGAAGGGAAGCCACATCGGCATCGCTGTCAGTCGCGATGCCCGCTTTGTTGTTACCGCCATGCAGGAGAATGCGCTGCACGGGTGGCGGATCGAGGATGGCGCGCACATGCGCATGACCGGCTATCTCGGCAAAACCAAGTCGCTGTCATTTTCCGCTGATGGGCGCTGGCTCGCCACCTCGGGGGCGGAGAGCATCGTCTGCTGGCCTTTCGATCAAGCTGGCCCGATGGGGCGTGCACCGCTGGAGCTGGCTGGTGGTGATATGGTGACGGTGACCCGTGTTGCCTGTCACCCCGAGCACGCCGTGGTGGCGGCGGGATATGCGGACGGCCTCGTCCTGCTCGTCGAATTCGCCTCTGGCACGGTGCTGCCCGTGGCGGGCCCTGGCCGGGGCCCGGTCAGCGCGCTGGCCTGGAGCCCAGACGGGCGCTGGCTCGCCTGGGGAACTGAAACGGGCTTCGCTGCCCTGGTCGACTTCTCCCCTCGCTGAGCGGCCGGGCGATGTTTCCGAGCTCCGCCATCAATATTTCAATCTTCGGAAGATTGCATTTTCCCCGCGGCTGCTCGAGATGCAGCTTTGGCACGTTGGTGCCGAAGGGTTCACAGACAGGCATCAGAAGGAGGGTTCCATGCGTTCGACCCTGTTTGCCGCAGCGCTCGCCGCAGCCATCGCTGTTGCCGCCCCAGCGCGGGCGGAAACCCCACTCAGCCTCGGCGAGCACTTTCTGCTTCGTGCTTACACCGGCCAGGCCATCGGCGCGGGCCTACGCGATGTGCTCGCTTTGCCCTCAGTTGCTCTGATCGCCAACACCTCCTCAATTTGCTCGACCCTAGCAGGGTTCACCGCTTCTCAAGTGCTGATGAAGCTGCGCGGCGAGCAGGTCTTGCTCGCTGCCACCGAAAATGCCGCAGAGGCGGCGCAGGCGGCGAGGGAGGCCACGCGTATGGCCGGCATCGCGGTGCTCTACGGGGGCCAGACCCCTGCTGCCGAGAACCAGGCGATGGTGACCACGCTGCTTAAGGAACTCGCCTCCGCCAACTATCGCGGCCCGGTGTTCTTCCACCTTGCCATCTGGGCAGGCCAGATGGTGGAGAACGCCGCGCTTGCCGACGAGGCAGTCGCGAAGTGGCTGGCCGGCCACGACAAGCTGTTCGCGCTTGGCGTCGACGTGCAGCGTGCGAAGGGCATGATCCTGAATGTCACCGTGCGCGACGGCCGCCAGGCGACGATCCGCGTCGCGCAGGAGGTGGACATGGACAAGCCGTGGCTTGACCTGTTCCGCCGCTCCCTGCTGCGCCGCGCCTGACCCAGCGTGGAAGGTGCCTGGCACGGCGCCTCCCACCCTTGCAGGAGCCAACCGGTTCGGGTCAGGCTTTACGCCATGGACCCTGCTGCTCAACCGCGCATCGAAACGCCCTATCTCTGCATGCCCAAGCTCGGCTTAGGCACTTTTGGCCTGCGCGGCCCCGATTGCGCGCGCGCCGTCTGCGAAGCCATCCGCCTCGGCTACCGCCACATCGACACGGCAGAGATGTACGACAATGAAGGCCCCGTCGGTCAGGGCGTGCGCGATTCAGGGGTGCCGCGCGAGCAGGTCTTCGTCACTACCAAAGTGTGGTGGACCAATCTCGCCGACCCCGAGGCCGCGCTCGCCGCCTCGCTGCGTCGGCTCCGCTTCGATTGGGTTGATCTCTTTCTCATCCACTGGCCGAACCCGGCTGTACCGCTCGCCCGAACGCTCGCGGCGATGGTACGGCTGAAGGAGAGAGGGCTTGCGCGCGCAATCGGGGTGGCGAACTTCCCCTCGGGCCTCTTGCGCGAGGCAGTGGCAACCGGGGCTCCCATCTCTTGCAATCAGGTCGAGTACCACGTGATGCTCGGCCAGCGCGCTATCCTCGAGGTCGCGCGCGCACACCGCATCGCCGTCACCGCTTATTCGCCCCTGGGCAAGGGCGGCTTGGTCAATGACCCTACCCTCGCCGCGATCGCCAAACGCCACGGCGCCACCCCGGCCCAGGTCGCGCTCGCGTGGCTGATCGGGCAGGAGGATGTGGCGGCAATCCCGAAATCGGGCAGCCTGGACAGGATGCGGGAAAATCTTGGCGCACTAACCCTTCGCTTAACCGATGAGGATCTGGCGGCGATCGACGCTTTGCCGAAGGATCGCCGCGTGATCTCGCCGCCCTGGGCCCCGGTGTGGGACGCGGCGGCCTAACGCTCCGCTCTCAGCGCCGCCGCGCGAGTTATCACACCGCGCACCTCGCAAACCACCCCCTAGAGGTCGCGCGCGGCCTGCATCGAGAGGCGACCGTCGTGCATGTCTGCCGAGACCAGGGCAGGGTCGCGCGCGCGGGGATCACCCCAGCCGCCACCGCCTCTGCCCCAGCCGCCGCCTGGGCGTGGCAGCCAACCCAGCGCGACCCGTCAGCGCGCGGCCCGCTCATCACGCCCAAAGGTTCTTCGCCCAGCCAGCGGAGGCACGCGCAGGGTCGGTGTGGCTGAGCGCCTTCCACACCGCAAGGATGTTGCAGAGCCTCGGCGTGCGCGACGCATCGGCGAGCAAGGAGAAGAAATCGTGCACCTGGGCGAAGATCGGGCTGAGCGCTGTGCGCGTGGTCGCGTGCCGAACCGCTGGGCAGCTGTCGCAACGCTGGCGTCGTCAAGCGGGGCGGAGACGGGGGCCGAGCACGCAAGCCGAATATCGGCCGCAAGCAGGCAGAAGGCGCAGAAGGCGTCGGCGCGGCGGGGAACGAACGCGCGAACGATGCTGAGGCTGTCCGCCGCCTCGCAGCCGAACCTCGGCCGCAGCCCGCCGCCCGCCACCAGCGCAAAGCGGCGCTGATCGAGGCCCCGGCCTAGCGTGATCTCCTCCACCGCCTGCATGACCGCCTGGGTCACGAGGTGCACTACCTTGGCCGCCGCCAGCTCCAACCATGTGAATCGCACCCGCCCGCACGGGCGTGCGGGTGGCCGGCCATGTCCAAGCTTCCGGCTCGTTCCACGCGGCCCCCCGCGCATCGGCGCGACGTCGCAGGAGCTGCCACCAATCTCGATGGCGACGAAATCCTCGCCCATCTGAGCCTCTGCAGCGGCAGTGCGGCGTTGTTGAGACCCGGTCTTTTCTAAAAGCCTCCGTCCTGCCATGTCATAAGCAATGGACGGCCCGGCCCGGCTCCGCACCACGCTTGCTGATCTGCGCGCTTTGATCGCGACCGCTCAGCCTCTAGCGCGCATCGAGCGGGTGGCGCTTGGGCAGGCGGTCGGGCGGGTGCTCGCCCAACCGGTCGTCGCCGCCGCACCGGTTCCGGCACGCCCGGTGGCGCGCCGACCTGGGTTCGCGGTCGCCTCTGCCGAGACCCTCGGCGCAAGCCCCTATGCGCCCCTGCCTGTCTTCCGTGCTATTCCCGTCCGCGCTGGCGAGGCCCTGCCCGAGGGCACGGATGCGGTGCTGGCGGAGGAGGAGGCCGAGCGGCTCGGCTCTGCCGTGCAAGCGCTTGCGGCGCTCGCGCCGGGCGAGAACACGCTGGCGGCGGGGTGCGAGCTTGCCGCTGGACAGACGGTGCTCGGTGCCGGTGAGGTGTTGACCGAGCAGGCTCTTGGCGCGGCGGCCGCGGCGGGCATGCACGAAGTGACGGTCCGTGCCCGCCCGCGCGTTGCCGTGACCCTCGAGGGTCCTGCTGGGGCGATGCTGCGCGCCGCCGCTGGTCTGGCCCTGGTCGACGAAGACGCCGCGGACGTCGTGATCCACCGCTCGGATGGTGTTCCTCGTCTCGCCTGCCGTCCGCTCGAGGATGCCTCGCTCATCTGCGATGGCGAGCGCTGGCGGCTCGCCCTGCCGCAGGCCGCCGCCGCTTGGCTCGGTTGGACGGTGCTCGCTGTGGCTTTGCTCGCCCGTCTGGACGGCCGTTCCCCACCCGCACCGGTTCCGGCCCGGCTTGCCGCGCGCGTTGCCTCCGCCGTCGGGGTGACTGATCTCGTCCTCGTCGCGCTCGAAGGCGGCTTCGCTCGCCCGCTCACCTCGCCAGATGCGCCTACCTGGCCCGCTGTGGCGCGCGCCCACGGCTTTGTCGAGATCCCGCCTGCCTGCGAAGGCCTTGCGGAAGGCAGCGAGATGGTGGTCACCCCGTTCCGCTGACGCCCGATGCCGACGCTCGAACCCCTTGCTGCCGTCCGTTCCGCCGCCCGCCAGGAGCAGTTCCTCGAGGTCGTGTCCGAGGAGGAAGCGCGGGCGAGGCTCACCGCCGCCTTCGCTTTCGCTCCGCTTGGCATCGAGACTGTGCCGCTTGCAGCGAGCTTGGGCCGCGTATTGGCCGAAGACGTCATCGCCGCGACGGACGTTCCGCCGTTCGATCGTTCCGTTGTCGACGGGTTCGCCCTGCGTGCGGCCGACACGCTGACAGCGACTGAGACACTTCCTGTCCGGCTTTCCCTTAACGCCGAGGTGATCGCTTGCGGTCATCCCCCTGCGCTTGCGGTCGAGCCTGGCACGGCGACGGTGATCGCCACCGGCAGCATGCTGCCGCGAGGTGCGGATGCGGTGGCCATGGTGGAGCAGACGGAGACCGTCGAGGACGACACGGCGCCTGCCATCCTGCTCCGTCGGCCTGTTGCGCCCGGCGCCAACGTGGGCAGGGCGGGTGGCGACATTGCGCGCGGGGAGACTGTCTTGCGCGCGCGCACGCGGCTCACCTCGCGCGAACTGGGCATGCTGGCTGCCGTCGGCTGCGCCGAGGTGCCGGTGTTCCGCCGCCCGCGCGTCGCGGTGCTCTCGACCGGCGATGAACTCGTTCCGCCCGGCTCTGCCCTTCGCCCTGCCGGGCTCTATGACAGCAATGGAACGATCATCGCGGCCGCGGCCGAGGAAGCCGGCGCCGAAGCGATTCGTTGCGGAATCGTGCCGGATGACGCCGATCAGCTTGCCGCACGGCTCGCGGAGGCCCTCGCCGCCGCCGACATGGTGATCCTCTCGGGCGGCACGTCGAAGGGGGCCGGCGATCTGTGCTACCGCATCGCTTCTGGCCTCGGCCGTGTGCTGTTCCATGGGGTTGCCCTGAAACCGGGCAAGCCGATGTTCGTTGCTGAGGCTCGTGGCAAGCCGCTGATCGTGCTGCCTGGGTTTCCCACCTCGGCGGTGTTTACTTTCTATGCCTTCGTCGCCCCTATGCTCCGCGCTTTTGCGGGACTGGCCGAGGCCGAGACTGAGCAGGTCGAGGCACGGCTTGCAGTGCGCCTGGCGTCTGAACTTGGGCGCACCGAATACGCGATGGTCTCGCTCGTGCGGGGCGAGGAGGGGCTGGTCGCTTATCCGTTGGCGAAAGGGTCTGGCGCGGTCACCGCCTTCTCACTCGCCGATGGGTTCGTGACCATCCCCGCGCTTGCAGACGGCGTCGAGGCCGGGACGCGTCTGACCGTCACCCTGCTCGGGCGGGGGCTTAGGCTGCCTGATCTCGTCGTCATCGGCAGCCATTGCGTCGGGCTCGATCGCCTGATCGGTCTTCTCGCTGAACAAGGGCTCACGGCAAAGGTGCTGAATGTCGGCTCGCAGGGGGGGCTCGCCGCCGCCCGTCGCGGCGAAGCGGATCTTGCCCCAATGCACCTGCTCGATGCGGAAACTGGGCTTTATAACACGCCGTTCTTGCCGCCGGGCGTAACACTGATCCCCGGCTGGACGCGGCTTCAGGGTATCGTGTTCCGCGCGGGAGATGCCCGCTTCGAGGGAAAGACGGCCGAAGCGGCGATCGCGGCGGCGCTCGCCGACCCAGCCTGCCTGATGGTCAATCGCAATGCCGGTTCGGGAACGCGGCTTTTGATCGACCGCCTGCTCGGAGGCGTCCGTCCCTCCGGCTACCTCAACCAGCCGAAAAGCCACAACGCGGTGGCGGCGGCAGTGGCGCAAGGTCGGGCCGATTGGGGGGTGGCGATTGCGCCGCTCGCCCGCTCCTACGGCCTTGGCTTCATCCCGATTGCTGAGGAGCACTACGACTTCGCTGTGCCCGAGGCGCGTTTAAGCAAGGAGGCGGTGATCCGCTTCCGCCGTGTGCTGACCTCCGATGCGGGGCGTTCGGCGCTGCGCGCCCTGGGGTTCGAGCCTGCCACCTGAGGATCTGGCCCATGCGTTGTTTCGTCGCGTTTCTCGCCACGCTTCTCTTCGCCAGCCCCGCCTCGGCCGACCTCCGCGGCCATGGCGGCCCCGTGAAGGCGATCGCCGTGAGCCGGGATGGTGGACGCGTCGTGTCCGGCAGCTTCGATGCCTCTGCCATCCTCTGGTCTCCCGCCCGCCATGCCGCCGAAGCCGTGCTGCGCGGCCATGACGGGGCGGTGAACGCAGTCGCTTTCGCGCCCAATGGCCGCTTCGTCACCGGCGGAGACGACGGGCGGATCCTGCTGTGGCGGGCGGACGGCACAGGGCCGGAGCAGACACTGGCGGGCCACGAGGCGAAGGTGACCGCGCTCGCCGTCTCACCCGACGGCCGCTTCCTCGCCTCCGCCGCTTGGGACCGTACGGTTCGCCTCTGGCCGCTCGATGCCGATTCACCGCCCCGCGTGCTGGAAGGCCATGCCGACAACGCGGTGAACGCGGTGGGCTGGTTGCCGGATGGCTCCGCGGTCGTGTCGGCGGGCTATGACGGTACGCTGCGGCTGTGGCCGCTGGACGGTTCGGCACCGAAACTGCTCGCCGAACTGGGTCTTCCCCTTAATGCGCTGGCCGTGCTGCCTGACGGGACAGTGGCCGTGGCCGGGGCAGAGGGCACGGTGAGCCTCGTCGCACCCACGGGTGGCGTGGTGCGTCGGCTGGAAGGGGGGGCGGCGCCGGTGATCACCCTCGCTGTTAATGCCGCGGGCACCCGCCTCGCTGCGGGCGGCATTCGCGGTTCGGTCGCGATCTGGTCTCTGCCCGAGGGACGGCTTTTGCGCACCCTGTCCGGCCCGGGGCTTCCGGTCTGGGCGGTCGCCTTCGCCCCAGACGGCGTGCTTTGGACAGGCGGGACCGACCGCATGGTACGGCGGTGGGATGCAGAGACGGGGATGCACTTGGGTGCTGCGGGGTTGGCCGAGGTGGAAGTGGCGTCCGACCACCCTGGCGCGCGGGTGTTCCGCGCGTGTGCCGCCTGCCACACGCTCAAGGGCGATTCCGCCAACCGTGCAGGCCCCACTCTCGCGCGCCTGTTCGGCCGGCGGATCGCCACTGTGCCGGATTTCCCCTACTCCGAGGCTCTGCGGCGACTGGACATTGTCTGGACGCGCGAGACGGTGGCCCAACTCTTCACCCTCGGGCCTTCTACCTATACCCCTGGCACCAAAATGCCCGAGCAGGTGGTGGGCAGCCGGGAGGACCTCGAGGCGCTGCTGGACTTCCTCGAGATCGCGACCGGCGGCTGAGGCATGGCAAAGACGCTGCTCGACAAGCTCTGGCAAGCGCATCGCATCGCCTCGGCGGGCGGTGGCCGGGATTTAATCCACATCGATCGCATCCTGCTGCACGACCTGTCAGGAGCGCGCGCCCTGGCCGAGGTGGCGGAGAAGGGGCATAGCGTGCCTCACCCTGAACTCGTCTTCGCCACCCCCGACCACGGTGTGTCCACCGCCCCCGGCCGGACAGCGGAGACGTTTCCCGCCGGCGCCTTGGGCGTGGCGATGTTGCGCGAGGGCGCGCGTCGGCACGGCATCCGCCTGTTCGATCTCGGCGAGGACGGGCACGGCATCGTGCACGTGATGGCGCCGGAGCTTGGGCTGGCTCTGCCGGGGCTTTCCATCATCTGCGGCGACAGCCACACCTGCACGCAAGGGGGGCTTGGCGCACTCGCCTTTGGGGTGGGGAGTTCGGAACTCGCGCACGCGCTGGCCACCCAGACCCTGAGGCTCGCCAAGCCGCGCGCCATGCGCGTGCGCTGCGATGGGCGTTTCGTGAGGGGAACGACAGCGAAGGATGTTGTGCTTGCCGCGATCGGCCGTTTCGGGGCTGGTTCGGGTGCAGGGTGCGCCATCGAATGGGCGGGCGAGGCGGTGGTCGCCCTTCCCGTCGAGGCTCGCCTCACCCTGTGCAATCTCTCCATCGAGATGGGGGCAAGGATCGGCTTCATCGCCCCCGACGAGACGGTGTTCGCCTGGATTGCGGGGCGCGACTTCGCCCCGCGCGGGGCGGCATGGGACGAGGCCGTCACCGCTTGGCGAGCTCTGCGCAGCGACGAAGAGGCGCTGTTTGACCTCGACCTTTCCCTCGACATCAGCACCATCGGCCCACAAGTGACCTGGGGCACAAGCCCCGAGCATGTGATCGCAGTCGATCGCCCAATCCCGTCTCCCGACCAAGCGCCGGATGCGACACAGCGCGAGGCCTGGGCAGCCGCCCTCGCCTATCAGGGCCTGGAGCCTGGACGGCCGCTTGAAGGCATCCGCGTGGACTGGGTCTTCATCGGCTCCTGCACCAATGCGCGGCTCTCCGATCTGCGTGAGGCGGCGGCGATCGTTGCTGGGCGCACGGTCGATCCCCGCGTCACCGCCTGGGTCGTGCCGGGCAGCGAACGGGTGAAGCGCGCGGCGGAAGCGGAGGGGCTTGATCGGATTTTCCGCGACGCCGGCTTCTCCTGGCGCGAGCCAGGCTGTTCGCTGTGTGTCGCGGCCAACGGCGAGGCGGTGCCGCCGGGCGCACGCTGTCTTTCCACCTCCAACCGCAACTTTATTGGCCGCCAGGGCCGTGGGGCGCGCACCCACCTTGCTTCGCCAGCGACAGCGGCGGCCTCCGCCATTGCGGGGCGAATTGTCGACATCCGCAAGCCGTTCTGAGCATGCAGCGTTTCGACCGCGTGACGGGGCCGGCCGCTCCGCTTCTTCGCCCCAACATCGACACCGACGTGATCATCCGCGCCGAACGCCTGGTTGGCACGCCCAAAGAGGCCATGGGGCGTTACGCCTTCGAAGTGTGGCGCTTCCGCCCCGACGGCTCAGAGGATCCCGAGTTCGTGCTCAACCGCCCGCCCTTCCGCGGCGCGCCGATCTTGCTCGCGGGGCCGAATTTCGGCTGCGGCTCAAGCCGCGAGGCGGCCGTGTGGGCGATTGCGGGCCTTGGCATCCGTGCCGTGATTGCGCCCTCCTTCTCCGACATCTTCGCTGCCAACTGTCTGCAGAACGGGCTTCTGCCAGTGGTGCTGCCGCAGGAGGTGGTGCGCCGCCTCGCCTGCCAGGTCGAGGCCGATCCGGACCACGCGCGCATCACGGTCGACCTTGCGGCGCAGGCGGTGGTTGGGCCCGACGGCACTGCGCACGGCTTCGCAATCGATCCCGATCGTCGCGAGGCGCTGCTCCTCGGCCTTGACGACATCGGGCTGACGCTGCGCCAAGCCGAGGAGATCGCCGCTTGGCAAGAGCAGGACCGACGGCGTCGGCCTTGGGTGTGGCTCGGCGCTGCGGCAAGATAACACGATGTTCATCTTCCGTCCCGCCGGTGGAAAGGTGCGGTTGGCTAGCCTCCTGTGTGTTGGAGCGGTCGTCTTTCCCGGCGGATGATCGCTCGCAGCAGGGGCCGGCGGCAATTTGACCTCCCAGCCGCCGGCCCATTTTCTTTCGTGCCCTAGGCGTGCCAAACTAAAGGCTCAGCGCGAGGATCGATCGGGCGATCGTGACCACCGTCGAGAGGCTTCCGCGAGGGGACGACACGCTCTGGGCCGTCGTGGCGACGGTGGCGAAGAGAGACCGCATCGCCGAAGTCTACCGTACGCGCGCCGCAGCCTTGGCCGACTGTGCCTGGAGGGTGCAGCAGGTTCGCGCCTATGAGCATTTGCTCATCCGCCAGCGCAAGCCGGTGCCGCACTACTCGGTGGCGCCGATCCGCCGGTCCGACATCCCCAAACGTTGGCAGCCTTTGCCGGCGCTCGGTTTCCTGCTTTCCACCGGCTAACCCCCCGCTTCGCCGGCGACGATCCACCAGTCAGGATGCAGGCGGCGCAACAGCGCGGCGGCGTCGTTGGCCTCCTTGGCGGTGGCGAAGAGGGCGAAGCCGGTTGGGCCCGAACCCGAAAGGCGGGCAAGCAAAGCCCCCGGTAGGGCGGCCAGCGCGTTGAGAACCGTGCCGAGGGTTGGGCAAAGCGCGCGCGCCGCCGCTTCGAGCCCATTGCGCAGCCGAGCCAAATCGCGCGCCATGGCCTGCGCGGTTTTCCAGCTTTGTGGCAGGTCGGCCCGCGTGTCGAACGGCTCTGTGCGAGCGGCGAACACTGCGGGTGTCGCGAGCGGCAGCCCCGGGTTGGCCAAAACAAGGCCGAAGCGCGGCAGCTGTGGTGCCGGGGCGAGAACCTCGCCAATGCCGCCCATCCGTGCGGGACGCGACGCGAGGCAGACCGGCACGTCGGCCCCAAGGGGGAGGGCGAGGGCGGCAAGGCGCGCCTCCTCAAGCCCGAGCCGCCAAAGCCGGTTCAGCACCCTCAGTGTGGCCGCGGCATCAGCCGAACCGCCACCGATTCCGGAGGCGATAGGCAGCTGCTTGTCGAGAGTAAGACGCGCGCCGGCTCCTGTTCCCGTCTCTCGGGCGAGGGCGCGGGCGGCACGCAACACCAGATTGCCATCTCCCGCTTCGAGGTATGAGGCGAAGGGACCCGAGAGTGTGAGCGAGAGGCTGTCGGCCGGTTCAGCTCTGACCACATCGGCGGCTTCGGCAAACACGACGAGTGAGTCGAGGAGGTGATAGCCGTCTGCCCTGCGGCCGAGCACGTGCAGGAAGAGATTGACCTTGGCGCGTGCCCGCTCGACGACGCAGCCGTTACCGCCAGCTGTTCCTCTGCTCATGCCGATCGCAGCGCGCGCTCAGGGTCAGCGCGGTGCGGGGGCCGCCCGTTCCGCCGCCACCGCTGCCGGCGGAAGCATGAGCCCATGGCGGAGTTTGGCCTCGATTTTCGAGATCTCCTCGGGTTCGGGGCCGAGGGCGAGGGCCCTTTGCCACTGGAACCTCGCCTCCAGGTGCCGACCGACAACCCAGTAGGCGTCGCCGAGGTGGTCGTTGATCACGGGGTCGCGTGGCAGCAGCTCGACCGCGCGTTCGAGCCAGCGCACGGCGCCTGCATAGTCGCCCTGACGGAAAAGGACCCAGCCGAGCGAGTCGACAATGTGCCCGTCGTAAGGGCGAAGCTCTACAGCGCGTTCCAGCATGCGACGCGCGCGAGCGAGCTCCCGTCCCTGGTCGGCCCAGGAATAGCCAAGATAATTCAAGACATAAGGCTGTTCGGGGGAGAGGTCGAGGGCACGGAGGAAGTCGGCTTCCGCGCGAGGCCAATCTTTGGCGCGTTCGTGCGCAATGCCGCGCGCGTAAAAGAGCACCCAGTGCCGACGTTCCGGCTGTCCCAGGCGGGCAATGGCGGCGTCGTAGGCTTCAATCGCTTCGCTGAAGCGGCTTCGCTTGCGCAAGATGTCGCCTTTTCGGGCCAGTGGCTCCGGGCGCCCTTCTTCGGCAGCGAGCGCATCGAGCAAAGCGAGGGCCTCGGTCGTACGGTCAAGCCGATCGAGCACGCCGGCGAGACGGATCCGGGCCAGTGGCGCGTAGGGGCTGGCGTGATCCACCGCCTTCAGCAGGGCGGAGGCGGCCTCGAAACGGCGATCTGCTTCCAGGATGTCGGCGATCAGCAGTTTGGCTGGCGGGAAGTCGGGCCGGATAAGGAGGGCGATGCGCAGAAGCAACAGGGTGAACTCCGAAGCCTCCTGTTGGCGGAGGGGAGCGGCGAGGGAATAGAGCGCCTCGGCCATGCCGTCCGCCGCGGAGGCGACGGGGCGCCGGTCGGGGGCACGGGCCAGTCGTGCTTCGGCCAAGGCCGCTTCCTCGCTTCCGGCGATGGCCGAGGCAAGAATGCGCGCCGCGTCGCCTGGCCGCCCCGTGCGGATGGCGAAGTGGGCGATGAGCTCTGCGGCACGCAACGATGGCAACCCTTCGGCTTCTGCCGCGCGGAACCAGCGCTCCGCCTCGCGCGGGAGGTCGGCGAGATCAGCGATCAGTCCGGCGTGCAGAGCATAGACAGCGCGGAAGCGAGGGCCTTGGGATAAAGGCCGCAAGCCGGCGAGGGCTTGATCCCAGGCGCTGCGTCCGGCCTGGGCCCAGGCGAGCAGGAGAGGCTGCAAGAGCTGCCCCGCCCCCGCCCGCGGAAGCGCACGCGCTCTCGCCTCCGCAAGGTCGAACCGGCCGGCCCGAACATCCGCTGCCAGCACCACGAGATTTGCCATCAGCGCGTGCGGTTGGCGCTCCAGGATCCGCAGGGCGAGCAGCAACGCATCCCGCCCGTTGGCGAGTTCGGCAGCGAAGCTTCGCTGCAGGAGTTCCGGGTTGGTCGGATCGGCGGCAAGGGCCGAGGCGAAAAAGCGTGCCGCCGCCTCGGTGTCGGACTCGGCAGTGGCGAAACGGCCGGCAAGATAGGCTCCAAACGCGCCGGTTGGACGAAAACGCGCCTCCTGGGCTGCGGCGGCGAACGCACGGTCAGCGGGAGAGGAGGCGGAGGCACAGGCGGCGAGCAGGGCAAGAGGCAGGAAAGCCAGCCGTTGCAGCGACCGTTGCGCCAGCGGCATGTATTGTCTGACGAAGAACCCTGCCATTCCGAAAGGCTATCGCAGTGCGGGAAAGAATGCCATGTCAGCGCGAGCTCACATCATGGCGTAAGAGGGGCCGCCGCCGCCTTCCGGCGTGACCCAGGTGATGTTCTGCTTCGGGTCCTTGATGTCGCAGGTCTTGCAGTGCACACAATTGCCCGCGTTGATGACGAGTTTCGGTCTGCCCTCCTCGGCGCCGACGATCTCGTACACACCTGCCGGGCAGTAGCGCGTTTCAGGGCTGCGGAAGCGGGCCCAGTTGTGGCGAATGGCAAGCTCAGGGTCGGTCAGGCGGAGGTGGACCGGCTGGTCCTCCTCGTGCGCGACGTTGGCGAGAGCAACCGAATCAAGCTTGCTGAATGTCAGCGTCCCGTCTGGTTTCGGGTAGTCGATCGGCTTCGCCCGCGACGCCTCCTCGAGCGTGTCGTGGTCGGCGTGGTGAGAGAAGGTCCAGGGTGCGCGCCCGCGCAGCAGGTAGGTATCGAGGCCAGCATAGGCGAGGCCTCCCCACAGGCCGAAGCGGGCGAAGGCGGGACGGATATTGCGGGCGCGACGGAGCTCTTCCCATACCCACGACCTTTCCAGGGCGAATGGATACGCGTCCAGAACATCAGGCTGACTGCCGCTGAGCGCTTCGGCCACCGCCTCGGCAGCGAGCATGCCCGACTTCATCGCCGTGTGCACGCCTTTGATCTTCGGCACGTTGAGGAAGCCGGCCGCGCAGCCGATGAGCGCACCTCCCGGGAAGACGAGCTGAGGGATCGCCTGCAACCCGCCCTCGTTTAGGGCGCGTGCCCCGTAGGCGATCCGGCGCGCGCCCTCGAAGTAGGGTCGGATTGCCGGATGCAATTTGAACCGCTGCAGCTCGTCAAAGGGCGACAGCCATGGGTTGCGATAATCGAGCCCGATGACAAAGCCGTAGGCCATCAGATTGTCGCCGTAATGGTAAAGGAACGATCCGCCATAAGTACGATAATCCAACGGCCAGCCGATGGTGTGCAGGACAAGGCCGGGCTGATGCTTCTCCTTGGGAACCTCCCAAAGCTCTTTCAGCCCGATGGCGTAGGTCTGAGGATCGCGTCCTGCGCGCAGGCCGTAGCGCGCCTCAAGCGTCCTGGTGAGGTGGCCGCGGCAGCCTTCGGCGAAGAGTGTGTAGGTGGCGCGCAGCTCCATCCCTGGCTGGAAGGTAGGCTTGGGCGTGCCATCGCGGGCGACGCCCATGTCGCCGGTGGCAACGCCGACGACGCGGTTGCCCTCATAGAGCACCTCGGCCGCGGCGAAGCCGGCGTAGATCTCGACTCCGAGCGCCTCGGCCTGGGTGGCGAGCCAGCGGCAGACTTGACCGAGGCTGACGATGAAGCAGCCCTTGTTGTGCATCTGTGGCGGTGTGGGCAGGCGGATCGCGCGTCGTTCCGTCAGCAACAAGAAGCGATCTTGACGCGCTTCGGTGGTGATCGGCGCACCGAGTGCCCGCCAGTCCGGCAAGAGTTCGTCCAGTGCCCTGGTCTCGATGACCGCGCCAGACAGGATGTGGGCGCCGACCTCAGCACCTTTTTCCAGCACGCACACGGAAATCTCACGGCCGGCTTGGGCAGAGGCCTGCTTGAGTCGGATGGCGGCGGCAAGTCCGGCGGGCCCCGCGCCCACGATCAGAACGTCGAAGTCCATCCGTTCGCGCGTCATGTCCACTCTCCCCGTTGCGCCCTGCCGAGATAGGCCCAAACTGCCAGCTTGACGAGGGCGGGGGAGGAAATGAGCAGCGATCCGAGGGAACAAGGCGGCCAGGGGCGGGCGGAGCTTCTCGCCGCCCTCTCCTTGCAGCTGGCCTGGGGAGCGGACGAGGCGCTGGCGGAGTCGCCGCAGGATCGCTTTGGCGCTTCGGCTGAGCTCGCCGCAAAGCTCGCCGCTCCGCCTGCGCCTCCGCCGCCTGCGGCTGGACGTGATGCTCCGCTCATGTTCGTGGCACTTTCTCCGCGAACAGCCCGGCCTGCCACTCCTCCCGTTACGGCTCCGGTGGCGCAGGCGGAACGCGCGGCCGCTTCAGCCGACACGCTCGAGGCCTTGCGCGAGGTGTTTGCTGCGTTCGACGGCTGCGCTTTGCGGGAGACCGCAACCAACTTCGTCTTCGCCGACGGCGTGCCGGGAGCACCGGTGATGTTGGTCGGTGAGGGCCCGGGCGCCGAGGAGGATCGCGAGGGACTGCCCTTCGTCGGCCCGTCAGGTCGGCTCCTTGATCGGATGCTGGCCTCGATCGGCCTGTCGCGTCGCGAGGGCACAGTGTACATCACAAACGTGTTGCCTTGGCGTCCACCAGGCAACCGTAGCCCGACCGACAGCGAGATTGCCCTGTGCCTGCCGTTCCTCAAGCGGCACATTGCCTTGGCGAAACCAAAACTTCTGGTCTTAGCGGGCGGTGTTCCTGCGCGGGCGCTGCTCGGCGCGCGGGAGGGCATCACGCGGCTGCGCGGACGATGGCGGATGCTCGAGTGTCCGCCCCTGGTCGAGCCGATACCGACGCTCGCGACGCTGCATCCGGCCTATCTGCTGCGCAACCCAGGGGCGAAGCGTGAGGCATGGAGCGACCTCATTCTGCTGCGTCGCCGCCTTGATGAGCTCTCGCCACAGGTGGGGCGACACTAAGGCACAAGAGGATCGCGCTGCAGGCCATTGATGGCGCGTGTGTCATCTCGATCCTCGTGATTCGTCCCGCATATCGGCGTGGACGCGACCGCCGCGTGTCGGTTAGGCGGTGACGTATGCAGGGGACGGATCACGCCGGCCTGCGCGAACACACCGCGCGGTTAATCCTGGGAGCAGCCTTCCTCGCGCTCGCTGCTGGGGGGGCGGCAGCAGGCGCGCAGGACCAAGTGGCGCTCGTCGCACCACGCCCACACCTTAGCCCTGGCGGTTTGCCCGCGGTGCTGGGACCTGCAGATGCCGCCGCCTATCGCCGCATCTTCGCTGCCCAAGCACAGGGCCGTCTCGCGCAAGCAGACGCCGATCTTCTGACGCTGCACGATCCGCTCTTGATTGGTCACGTGCTCGCCGACCGTCTGCTCGGGCGCCATTGGCGTGCCCGGCCTGAGGAGTTAGCGGCTTGGCTCAGCGCTTACGCCGATCATCCCGATGCTGGGCGCATCCATCGCCTGCTGAGGGCGCGCAGTCCGCGTGGCGCGTTCCTGCCGCCCGAACCCGACGAGCCGCTTTTGCCGAACTTCGATGATTCGGCTGATGCTGCGCCGGTCGCGCCGCGGGTCTTGGCGCGCAACCCCGCGCTTGACCGCGCGATCCGTGCCCATTTGCGCAACGACGAACCGGCCGCCGCTCTCGCCGCCTTGCGGCGGCAACGGCCGCGCGACGCTGCGTATGCAGCGAGTGTCGCAGGTGAGATCGCGCTAGCGCTGTTTTTGACCAACCGGGATGCAGATGCTCTGGCAGTGGTTCGGGAGTTCGCGCGCGACGGGGGCAGCGAGGTGGCAGACCTTGCTTGGGTCGGAGGGCTTGCGGCGTGGCGGCTCGGCCGTTTCGAGGACGCACGCCAACACTTCGAACGCGCTGCCCGTGCCCCGATCGGCTCCTCGGCGCGACGTGCGGCGGCAGCCTTCTGGGCTGCGCGTTCCGCCCTTCGCGTGCGTGACCATCGTGCCTATGTGCCATGGCTCTTGGAGGCGGCGCAGGCAACCCGCAGCTTCTATGGTCTGCTCGCCCGACGTGCTCTCGGCCTCGCGCCTGGCTTTGCCTGGGAGCGCGACGTGTTGGGCGAGAACGAAGTCGCTGTCTTGGCCGAAACCGCACAGGGGCTGCGGGCGCTTGCCCTGCTTCAGATTGGTCAGGCCGAGCGGGCGGAAGCGGAACTGCGTCGCCTTGCCGCTGCAGCACTGGACAACGCTGCGCTGGCCCGCGCCATCCTGGTTGTGGCGAGCCAGTCCGGCATGGCCGATCTCGCCATGCGCATGGCACCGCTGGTGGAGAGCCGCGACGGCCGGCCGCGCGACTATGCGCTGTTCCCACTGCCCGCCTGGCGCCCCGACGAGACGGTTGTCGACCCCGCGCTCGTGGTCGCGATCGCGCGCGTGGAAAGCAACTTCAACACTGGTGCCGTCAGCCCGGCTGGGGCGCGTGGCGTGTTGCAGATCATGCCGCTCACCGCGAGCTATGTTGCAGGCCAGCCCGAGCTCGCGGGGCGAGCACGGCACCGTTTGCACGAGCTCGAGCTTAACCTTGACATCGGCAGCCGCTACATCGCCTATCTCGCGCGTCGCCAGGAGATCGAGGGTGATCTGCTGCGCCTCCTCGTTGCCTACAACGCTGGCCCTGGCTCGCTTGCGCGGATGATGCAGTCGATGGATTATCGGAACGATCCACTCCTGTTTCTGGAAGCGATTCCCGTGCACGAGACGAGGGCCTACGTGCAGCGTGTGCTGGCATTCTCCTGGATCTACGCAAGCCGCCTGCGCCGCCCTACCCCCTCGCTCGATGCCCTCGCCTCGGGGCGCTTCCCCCGCTATGGTCTAGCCGACCAAACAACCGCTGGCGGAGGGGCGGGAGGAGCGGACGTCTCGGCCCGCCGGCGGCTGAACTGACCTACCCTGGGAGTAAGGCGCGGCCAGACGGCGCGCAGAGAGGGGAGTGCCATGAGCCGGATCGACGAAACGCGACCCTTCATTCCCGTCAACATCGCGGTGCTCACCGTGTCCGACACGCGATCTCTTGAGACCGACCGTTCCGGAGATACGCTGGTGGAACGGATTACCGGTGCCGGGCATCGCGTGGTTGCGCGCGAAATCGTTCGCGACGAGGTGGAGGCGATTGAGCAGCTGCTTCGCCGCTGGATCGCCGATCCTGCGATCGATGTCGTGATCAGCACGGGCGGGACGGGCGTTACCGGCCGCGATGTAACGCCGGAAGCTTTCGCGCGTGTGATCGAAAAGCCGATCGAAGGCTTCGGCGAATTGTTTCGGATGCTAAGCTACCAGAAGATCGGTACCTCGACGATCCAGTCGCGTGCGGTGGGCGGCGTGGCAGGTGGCACCTACCTGTTCGCGCTGCCCGGCTCTCCCTCCGCCTGCCGCGATGCGTGGGATGACATCCTTCGCTTTCAGCTCGACAATCGCCACCGTCCGTGCAACCTGATCGAGCTGATGCCGCGGCTGAAGGAGCATCTCCCGGCGGCAGAATGAGCGAGAGGCGCACCGGCTCTCAGTAGAGCCTAGCCAGCAGCCGAGGCGGCACGCCGGCGAACCAGAGGCCAAGAAGAAGAACGTTGCGTGCACTGCGACGCACATAGCCGTGGCGACGGTGGCGGTCAGCGCTGGTCACGGCTTCAGCGTCCAGGGCAACCAGTCGTTCGCGTCCAAGCCGGCGGACGAGATCGACATCCTCCATCAGCGGCAAGGGGCGGATGCCGCCTACGGAGCGGAGCAAGCACTGCGCAATCAGCAGCCCCTGGTCCCCGTAGGGCAGGGCGAGCACGCGGCACCGCCAAGCCACTGCGCGCTCAAGCCGTCGCGCCGCCTGCGCTGCATCGTCTAGGCGGAAGCGAAAATAGCCCGCCTTGTTTGGATGGGCCGCCATGTGGCGCGAGGCGGCCTCAGCCCATCCCGGGGCAAGGCGTGTGTCCGCGTGCAGCAGCAGAAGCCAGGGTGCTTGCCCCGCCGCAGCCCCAGCAGCGAGTTGGCTGCCTCGCCCGCGTGGGGCGATGACAACACGGCAGCCAAACGCCTGTGCGATAGCCACGGTGTCGTCGGTGGACCCGCCGTCAGAGACGATGACCTCGCGCGGCAGTGTGCCAAGAGAGGCGAGCGTGCCCGGCAGAAACTTGGCCGCGTTCAGGGTTGGGATAACGACGGAAATGTCCACGTTCTCAGACTGACAGAATACCCCGTAAGCGTCGACTGCGCCAAGGTTAGATGTTCTTGTTTTGTTCTTGACCGAAGCGCAGCGTGTTGCCATGCTTTCGGCAGCGAGAGGCGGGGAGCGTGAGAGACATGGAGGGCTCACGGCAAGGTCAGCTGGTGGCGCGTGCGCGCAAGGGGCGCGGTGCGGTGTCGAGCCCGCCCTGCCGCTATGACCGTTTCGTCTCCTCTGCCGTGGACGACGGCTGGGGCACGCTGGAGGAGGAGATGCGCGACCCTCCGCCGCTCGCAACGACACTGATGCGTGATGCGAGCCGCAGCGTGATCACCTGGAACGAGAGCCCTGACATTGGGTTTGATCGCGCGGTCAATCCCTATCGCGGCTGCGAGCATGGCTGCATCTATTGCTATGCTCGGCCCTCGCACGCTTGGCTGGGTCTGTCGCCTGGGCTCGATTTTGAAACGAAGCTTCTGTTCAAGCCCGAGGCTGGTCGCTTGCTTGCGCGCGAGCTGAGTCGCCCGGGCTATAAACCGCGGCCCATCGCGCTCGGCTCGAACACCGATCCATACCAGCCTGTCGAGCGCCGCCTGGGTATCACGCGCTCGATCCTGGAAGTGCTGCTCCAAGCCCGCCACCCGTGCACGATCGTAACGAAGTCGGCTCTGGTACTGCGCGATCTTGATTTGCTGTGCGCGATGGCGCGGCAGCGTCTCGTGCGCGTTCACCTCTCCGTCACCACGCTCGATCGGCGTCTTGCTCGGCTGATGGAGCCGCGCGCAGCCACGCCGCCGCGGCGGCTGCAAACGATCGCTGAGCTGGCCGCTGCGGGCGTGCCTGTGGGCGTGCTTGCCGCGCCGATGATCCCGGGTCTGAACGATGCGGAACTGGAGCAAATTCTTCAGGCTGCCGCGCGGGCCGGCGCGACCTCAGCTGGCTTCGTCCTGCTTCGCCTGCCGCACGAGCTGCGTGCGCTGTTCACCGAGTGGCTTCAGATTCACTATCCAGACCGCGCCGCGCGTGTGCTCGCACTGATTCGCGAGACTCGCGCTGGCCGGTTGAACGATCCGCGCTTCGGCACGCGCTTCTCAGGCGAAGGGGTGTATGCCGCCACCCTTGCGCGCCGCTTTGAGATTGCGACACGGCGCCTCGGCCTCAACGGTCCGCGCGAGGGGCTCAACTGTTCCGCGTTTATCCCGCCGCGCCGCACCGAGGCGAGGACTGAGGAGAGGACAGCGCGCCAGCTCGCCCTCCTCTAAGGCGCCGTTCGGGCTGGCTCCTCACTGCCGCATCAACACCGCCGCAGTGGGACGCGACTAGATGCTCAGCGTACCAGCTTTCGCGGCAGCGTAACGTTCGGCGATCTTCCCCCAATCGAGCACATTCCACCAGTTGCGCACATACTCCGCCCGACGGTTTTGGTAGCGCAGATAGTAGGCGTGCTCCCAAACATCGTTGCCCATCAGCACGCGGTTGCCGTCCATCAGCGGACTGTCCTGGTTTGGCTTCTGCACGATGGCGAGCCGTCCTTCTGGCGAGACGGTAACGAAGGCCCAGCCTGACCCGAACAGCGTGTTCGAAGCACGCTCGAACTGTTCCTTGAACGCTGCGAAGCTGCCAAAGTCCCGCGCGATCGCAGCGGCGAGCTCGCCTGAGGGCTCGCCGCCCTTGCCGCCCATAATCACCCAGAACATCGAATGGTTGGCGTGCCCGCCTCCGTTGTTGCGGATCGCGGTGCGCACGCTCTCCGGCATCTCGGCAAGCTTCATCAGGATCTGATCAAGCGGCATCTGGGCGATCGCGCTATGGCCAGAGACGGCCGCATTGAGATTGTTCACCTGCGCGCCATGGTGAAACCGCCAGTGGATTTCCATAGTGCGGGCGTCGATCGCCGCCTCGTTGGCGTCGAAGGCGTAGGGCAGGGGGGGCAGGGTGAACGGCCCCTGTGGCTGCGCTACCGAAATGCGGGCCGTCGGAAGAAGCGCAGCGGCCGCAAGGCCAAGGCTGAGGCGGACAGTGGCGCGGCGGGTGAGCGACATTTGACGTGATCTCCCTTCCATGGTCTCGCTTGGTGTTGATGCTAGCACCGGTCGGCGGCTGCGTCCGCCGCCTCTCACCCTCTGTTCACAAACTGCGGAACACACGGCTCCGTGATGGTTAGCAGGCCCTGTAATCTCTACGTTGGCAAGCAGAAAAAATCAAGAAAGGGCGTGACCATCCAATCAGGCGCGCCGAGTGGACGACAAGGAGAATCGTCATGGCAGACGTGATCGTCTCGCAGCCGGCTGCACGCACCGAACTCTTGCCCACGATCCGCCGCATCACGGTAGCCGACCTGCGCGAGGCGCTCGTGCGCGGCTGGGCGGATTTTCGCGCCATTCCAACCCAGCTGCTGTTCCTCGGGCTTCTCTATCCGGTCGTCGGCTTCATCGCCGCCCGCTTTGTCACCGGGGGGCTTTTACCGCTGCTCTTTCCTCTCCTTGCTGGCCTTTCTCTGATGGGGCCTGTGGTCGCGCTTGGTCTCTATGAGATCAGCCGCCGGCGCGAGCGCGGCGAGCCCGTCTCCCTGCTGACGGCCTTCTCCGCCCTCCGTTCGCCCGCACTCGGCTCCATTCTGGTGCTGGGCGCGATGGTATTCGCGATCTTCCTCGCCTGGTTGGTGTCCGCCCGGCTGATCTGGCTCGCTACCCTCGGCGACGGGCCGCATGGCGAGACCATGGGTGCCCTTCTCGCCGCGGCGCTCTCCACTCCGGAGGGCTGGCGGCTGATCCTGATCGGCAATGGCGTCGGCTTCGTCTACGCCGCTTTCGTGCTGAGTTTGACCGTTGTCTCCTTCCCGTTGCTGTTGGATCGGCCCACCGATCCATGGACGGCGGTCCGCACCTCGGTTGCCGCCGTCGCCAGCAATCCGATCCCGATGCTTCTGTGGGGCCTGACGGTCGCCGTGTTGCTCATCCTCGGCGCGCTGCCGCTGCTCATGGGGCTTGCGGTGGTGCTGCCGGTTCTGGGCCACGCAACCTGGCACCTCTATCGGCGCGTCGTCGTCTGGTGAGGCCCCCGGGCCAGGTGGCGGTGAAGACGC
>CALLUO010000039.1 GCA_938010425.1 uncultured Elioraea sp. | reverse complement strand
CGCACCATGCCGGCAAACCCTCGAAACAGACCGATAGAAAGCGCCTGATGAGTCTCGGTCTCTGCCACCTTCATCAGCTCGCGCTCGACCTGCACCGCGTTCGCCACCGGCGTACGTTCCGCGGCGAGACGCTCCGGACGGGCAATCATGGTTGAGACTGGTCGCGCTGTCTGATGCAGGGGGTTGGTACGGAGAAGCCCCGTGGGCGCGCTGCGCGCCAGAAGCCGGGCGAAGGGTGTAATGTCGTGCGCGGAATACCCAGGGGTGTCTGCGTTTGCGACGTTTTGCGCAAGCACCTGCTGGCGGCGATCAAGCCACTCCAGTCTTCGTTCCGCTAGCCGAAAAAGCGGGAGCTTGCCCACATCCATGGCCTTCTCCTTACCAAGCGTCCGCTTCACAGCCTAAGCGCTTGCAGACACGTCGGATCTGCCAACGCAGAGGATGCAGGCGCCTCGCTTAACGCGCCGTAAACATGCGCGACTCTGCCTGCCCTTAAAGGTTTTTCAAACCATCAGGGCGTAGGAGAGAAACGGCATGGGCCCCCCAGAGGGCGGCAAGTGCGTCAACCGGCTGCCGAGTGGACAGCATGGAGAACGAGGACGAGGCGGCGCGCGCCGCAATGATCGAGATGGTGGTCGAGACGATGCGCTCGACAATCGCTGTCGCGCGAGCGCTGGTCGACGCTGGAGTGGCGATCGATCTCGAGGGACTCGACCGTGAGGTTTCTGATCTGTGCGCGGATGCGGTGAGCCTGCCGCGCAACCTTGGCCGCGATCTCGCCGGTCCACTCGGTCGACTTTTGGATGAAGTTACAGCCCTTGAAGCCTGCCTGATCGATCGAACCTGCCCCTGAGGCCCTTGTCCCTCGGCAGAAGGCCGACAGACGTGACCGACACCCTCGCCACTCTCCCCTGGGCACTCGCCGCCTTGGCAATAACCCTCGCGGCCGTGCTCGCCGCGGGCAAACTTGCCGCTCGGATCGGTCTCGGTCCGGGACCGCGATCGGGTCGCCGTCTCTCCGTTAGCGAAATCCTCTCACTCGACTCCCGGCGACGCCTTGTCATCGCACGATGTGACGAGACGGAATTCGTGCTGCTGATCGGAGGCCAGAACGACCTCTTGATCCGTTCCAGCCAGGATCGAGCCAGTTAATTATGTGGCAGCGATCTCTCCTCGTCGGCCTCTTGCTCGCTGCTCTCTGGGCAACACAGCCGGCGCTTGCGCAAACCCTTTCCCTCGATCTCGGCGATCTGGCCGAGGGGCAGACCGCAAGCCGAATCATCCAGCTCTCGGCACTGATCGCGCTTCTCAGCCTTGCCCCCTCGTTGCTTGTCATGCTGACCGCGTTCGCGCGCATCGTGATTGTCCTTTCGCTGCTGCGCGCCGCGCTGGGAACGCAGGGAACACCACCGAACACGGTCCTGATCGGACTTGCCTTGTTCCTCACCTTCTTCGTCATGCAACCCGTGTTCGATGCAGCATGGACGGCAGGTATCGTCCCGATGAGCGAGGGGCGAATCGACGAGCTGGAGGGGCTGAGGCGGGCTGCCGAACCTTTTCGCCGTTTCATGATCGCGAATCTTCGCCCCGAAGACCTCACCCTCTTTGTTGACCTCGCCGATCTTGCCGTGCCGGACGGGCCGGAAGCGACGCCCTGGCGCGTCCTCGTTCCCGCCTTCCTTGTCGGCGAACTTCGGCGTGCCTTTGAAATCGGCTTCCTGTTGTTCGTTCCGTTCCTCATCATCGACCTTGTGGTCGCCTCGGTGCTGATGAGCCTCGGCATGATGATGCTGCCGCCAACAGTCGTCAGCCTGCCCTTCAAGCTGATTTTCTTTGTCCTAATCGACGGCTGGCGACTGGTCTCCGGCAGCTTGGCTCAAAGTTTCGCCGCGGTATGAGGAGGGCAACCAACTGCCTTTTCTCTGAGTGGAACCAACCTCACCCTGAACTCGCGCACCCGCGCCGATGTCGTGGCCCTGCCCCACTCAGCGGGGCAGCAAGGCATCAATGTATGCTGGCAAGGCGAAGGACGCGACATGGACAGCCGGAGTCCAATACCGTGTTGTTCCCAAAATTCCGGCCGCTTGCGCACGACGCGCCACCTCATCGACGGGAAGGGTGCGCAAGTCTGGGTCGTTGGAGGCCCAACCGAGTGTCATCAACCCTCCGACATAGGTCGGAACGGCAGCGACATAGGCCGAAACATCACGGAATACACGCGCGCGACGAAGGCTCGTCTCACGCAGTTCGTCTGCCTGCATGAAGGGCACGCCACACTGGTTGACCAGCACGCCGCCGGGCGCAAGGATCCGCGCACAGTCTGCGTAGAACGCGTCAGTGAAGAGGACTTCGCCGACACCGATTGGATCGGTGCTATCGACGATGATCACGTCGAAGCTGTCTGCAGGCGCATCACGCACGAAAGCGATCCCGTCGCCGATGATCACTTCGGCACGCGGATCATCCCAGGCCTGCCCACCGATATTTGGCATGTGCTCGCGGCACAGTCGCACCACCGCTTCGTCGATCTCGACCATGACAGCGCGTTCAACGCTTGGGTGCTGCAGAACGCGCCGTAACACGCCGCCGTCTCCAGCCCCGATCACCAAAACGCGCCGCGCTGCACCATGCGCCACCAACGGCACATGGACGAGCATTTCTTGATAGACGAACTCGTCCATTTCGGTGATCTGCACGACACCGTCGAGAACCAGGACGCGCCCATGGGAAGGCGTTTCCACGATGACGATCTCTTGGTGTTGTGATCGCTCGCGAACAAGTTCGCGACCGATCAGAAACCGCTGCCCCCAGGTTGGGTAGAGCGTTTCATGAAGCCAAATTTCCACGTCCTTCATCGCGGCATGCTGCGAAGTGTCATGGGCAACGCGTTCCAGCAAAAAGAGGCGGTATGCGGGTTAGACGGCGATGGGTGCAGCCTGCCCGCAGGGCTGCACCGCCCGCCGTCCGCTTCAACCCACCAGGCCGCGCCGCTGCTCGCCGAGCAGAATACGCTCTGGTCGGAACCAGCTCTTCAGGGCAGGAACCGAGGCGTACGGATCGCAAGCTCCGCACATAAAGATGTCGATAGCGGCAAAGCTGCGTTCCGGCCACGTGTGTATCGAAATGTGACTCTCCGCGAGAACCAGCACGCCCGATACCCCGCCATTCGGCGAGAAGTGATGGAAGTGGCCGTGCAGGATGGTCGCGCCAGCAGCTGATGCCGCCTCGCGCAGTGCCTGCTCGATCGTCTTGGGATCATCGAGGGCTGTCGCGCCCCACAAATCGAGCAGGAGGTGCGTGCCGGCGAAACGAAGACCGTTCCGCTCGACGAAATAGTCTTTCCGGTCCTCCGAGCTATACGCATCGGGACCATCGATCGTCTGGGCATTGCTCGGAGGGTCCGAGACCATCCCCAGTCGGGTGAGAGCGTTCATGGCGAACCCCTTTCCAACCAGCAGATGACCAGCGGGCGCGGTCAGGCCCGGCTATCTGGGGCAAGACCCCCCCCAATGCAAGATCAAAGTATGGCACTCAGCAAGGAACTGCCCCGCGTCAGTCGCGGGACACCGTTCCGGGCCTGCCGAAGCTCCGTTGCACTGAACGCGCCAACTGCAGCTCGGCGGCGAGCTGACGCGTCTGGGTGGAGGGTCTTGCACTGTCCGAGCTGAGGAGGCGGAAAGGCTCAGAGAGCGCCCCTTCAGCCATGGCCGCCCCGTATCGCTCCTGCAGCCATACCAGGCTCTTCTGATCGTCGGCCAAGACGGCCGCCACGGCAGCGCGCAACACCATCTGCCTCTGCGCTGAGTCCAGTTCGGAGGTGGCTGGAACCGTCTCCTTGAGAAGCGTGGTGAGGATCGCTGTCGCCTCAGCCCAGTTCCCTGTGGCGAAAGCCACCTCGGCTGCCGCCTCACGGGCGGAGGGATGCGGAAGATCGCGAAGGATCTCCCGCGCGTCCGCCACTGCACCCATCGCCGCGAGGGCGCGCGCCTTCAGGATGGCGCGTTCTGCGGCAAGCCTGGGCGGAGGGCTACGCGGTTCGCTAGCTGCAAGCGCTGCCAGCGCGCCGGCGGCATCACCATCGTCCAGCCGCAGACGCGCGAGCCGAAGCCCAGCACGCGCACGATCTTCGCTCCCTTCAACCTGTCCCTCCATCAGGCGCGCGAGCAAAGACGCTGCGCGCGTGGTCAATTCAAGGGCGACCAAGCGCTCCGCGAACCGCGCGACTATGTCGTCGCCGGCGGAACCTGCGGGAAGAAGGTCCAAATTCTCCTCAAACAGCGAGATGGCTTGGCTGGGTATCAGGTTTTCGGCCATTCCGTCGCGGAACAGTCGGCCGAACAGGTCGACAAGTCGAGCTCTGGCCTCGCCCGCAGCCTCTGGAAAAAGCTCCGCCGTCTCCCGAAGCAGTGCCATCGCGCCCGCCCAGTCGCCGATCGCCGTCCGAAGTTCGGCGGCCCGGAAACGCAGCTTGCGCTCCCATCCGTTGCCCCGCCAGGCGTATAGTAATCTGTCCAAGCGAGCTGCAGCCTCGGGCAGTCCCAGACGCCCTTCCCGCAAGGCCAATTCAGTCCCCCGCCACATGCCGCGCGCGCGCTGCCAGCGATCCCACAAGGTTGCAGTCCGAGCATACTCAGCCAGCGCCTGATCGATCTCGCCACGATGCTCATGCAGCATGGCGCGCGCGAGCGTAAGTTCCGGCCCATCCTCGACTCGGCGAAGCAACGCCTCTGCGACATCAGCTTCGCCGCCATCGATCATCGCCTCGATCGCAGCTGGAACAAGGCGGCGCGATAACTCGCGTGGGTAGGACAGGATCAAAGGGGCCGTCGCAGCAAAGCGAGCGGCGGTTTGTTCCGGTGAAGCCCCGTCCTCATGAGCGAACCATGTCCGCCACAGCACGATCTCATCCGTCTCCGGAATGCTCGCATCGTGCAAAAGGGGTCGCGCCTCAGCGAGGCGCGACGCCACAAGAGCAGCTGCACCGGCGAGGGCCTTCCAGCGCGGCGATGTGGCAAGAACGGGGTCTTCAGCCGCAGCAAAGAGCAGAAGCGCGTGCGCCTCCGCACCCAGCCCCGCAGCCAGCATCGTCTCAGCAAGCAGGACACGCGCACGCGACCGGCCCAGGGGTGCGGCTCGTGCGGCCTCGGCCCGAAGCAGGCGCAACCGTTCGGCCATCGCATCGGGCGGCAGAACCGGAAGATCAAAGGACCTGGTCGGCGCGCGCGACGCCAGTGCCACGTCCGATCCTCGTGCCAGGCTGCTTAACGCCAACCCCTCCAGGAGGTTGGGCGAGCCCGCCAGTCGAAAACCGTCCGGTGTCGCCAAAAGCTGAATGTTTTCCGACCAGGCGAGAACGACGACACCACGGTCGGTCGGGAGCAGCGAAAATTCCGCCCCGGACCGTCCGATTCCGACGCCTAAATCAGAACCGACCATGGTTCCAATGAGAAGCGGTTCTCCGGTTTCAGGATCAGCAAGGCGAAGCACCCGGTTTGCCCCGACCGCGCCGAGCCAGAGTTGCACCCGCCCGTCCTCACGGACCACCTCAGGTCGGATTGTTGCCCAAGTTGTACCTTGGGCCCGCTGCGTCGGCCTCACCTCGATCCCATCCGGCACTTTCCCGAATTCAAGGCCCAACTCCGCTTGGTTTGGCAGGCGAATCACCGTAGCAGTCGGCGTCACCGTCACCTCGGCTTCGCCAAACAGCGGGTGCCCAGGCAGGCGACGTAAGTCGAGTGGCCGCGGCTCGTCCGCCACCAGCCAGAGGGCACCGCCGCGCCGAAAAACGGCAAAACCGGTTTGGTGCGGGAACGGAAGCACGATGCCCCGGCCATCACGATCAGCAGAGGGGCGCACAAGAAGCGAAACCGGTTGCGCCCCGCCCCGGCCCGAAACTGCGCTGCTTGATTCACCCGCTCTTGCCGCACGCTCTTCCGTCTGCGGAGCTTGACCTCCCCCACCGACCGGCGCCCGATCAGCCTCGGCAGGGTCGGTTCGTGCACTCGGCCGCTCGCGCGAAACAGGCAGCTGCGCGTGTTGCTCCGCCACAGACGTCTCCGCCAAGGATGGCGCTGCACCTTCCCTCGGCCGCTCGCCCGCTGCTGCGTCCGTTGCAACGGGTCCGCGGTCGTTGCTGCGCTCTGGCCAGGGCGGGGGTAGCGGCAGCGTCGGCGCAGTCGGCGCAGCCGCGGCAGCAGCAGACCCTGACGCCGGCCCAGCGGGCGACACATCCAGCACGATTCGGCGATCGAGCCGATAATGGCGGGCGGTTGCTCCCTCGACGAAGGTGACGACCGCCTCCGCACCCTCTGCCCGCACGTCGAGGATCGGCTTCGGCAGAGACCGTGGCAGCGCAGAATGCGCAAACAGGCCCTCCCGTTCGAAGTGCAAGCGGACCCGGCCCGGCTCCCGCTCGATTGTGTAGGACACAACGGACGGCCATTCAAACACCACCCGCGCAAAGCCAGCATGGGCCCCCGTTCGCACAACCACCTCGTCTGCCGCCCAGGCGGCAGAAGCGGCGAGAAGAGCAAGACCCAGACCAAGGGCAGCGGATCGCATCAATCGAAGCTCGCGAGCAGACGGTCGATCTCGGCCTGGTCGACGCCGTTGCCAGGAAGCTGCGGTCCGTTCAACAGCGACATTTCCGCGTCGGCAGGCGTCGTTGAAACCGGCGCGGCATCGGTCTCCGGAAGCCTTTCGGAAAAGGTGGTGACGATCCGTTCGATACGCTCCTCGATCGACTTCAGCGTCCGCACCACTTTGGTGATGCGCTGCCCTGTGATGTCCTGGAAGCTGCACGCTTCGTAGATCCGGGTCACAGCGGCTTGCACCGCTTCCGCGTCTGAGCCCTGCAGCCCGGCCAGCACCGATTCGAGCGTTTCACAACTGTCCAGGATCTCATGGGTGGCTTTCGCCGTTGCCTCGACAATCGCGTCGAGCTCATCGGTGGCTGACGGGATGAAGGCGATCTTGATGTCTTCAACCCTCAGCGCGGCGATTTCCTGCTTGGCTGCAGCGATGGTGCGGCCGATTTGCTCCACCTCGGCAAGCAGAGCAGCCTCCGGTCCGGAAATGTCCCCGTGCATCGTGTCAAGCACCTCAAGGACAATCTCGGCCACTGCCTCCGGCGTTGTGGCGTCGCGGTGGCGCCGACGGATCTCCTCAAGCCGCCTGCCCATGCGATCGCTCATCGCGTTCTTCGCCATGTCAGGCATGGGCCAGCACCTTCTCGATCTTCTCCTTCAGCGTCTCGGCGTTGAAGGGCTTTACAATGTAGTTGGAAACACCCGCCTGCTTGGCAGCGATTACGTTCTCGGTCTTGCTTTCCGCCGTCACCATGATGAAGGGCAGGTTCTTGAGCTTCGAATCCGCCCGGATCTCCTGCAGGAGTTGCAGGCCCGTCATCGGCTGCATGTTCCAGTCGGAAATGACAAGGCCGTAATTGCCCGCCCTTAGCATGGACAGGGCCTGTGCCCCGTCGGTCGCCTCATCGACGTTGTGAAACTCAAGTTGACGCAAAAGGTTACGGATGATGCGGAGCATCGTCTTGTAATCATCGACGATCAGAACATTGATGTTCTTGTCCATCGGCCTCGTTATCTCCTCTCATCTCTGCAGCGCGGGACAGCGGCCCGCGTCACCCACCGGTCGATGCGTCTCCGAACTGTCGCGCCCGACGCTGTGCGAGTTCCGCCGTCAGGGCCTTTGCCTTGTCCGGCTCCATGCCCGCCAGGATCGGGGCCGCGATCCGTTCACGCATGCGCGCCACAACTTCTATCAGCACAGACATTTCGAGTTCGTTGAAAATCCGAGCCGCATCACGCGGGCGCATCTGTTCGTAGATCCGCACCAGACCGCGCCAACCAGCCTCTTCCCGTTCGCGCGCCGCGCGGTCCTGCGCCTCCAGCGTGCGCTGCAGAGCGGCCAACTCCTCAACCCGGGCAGCGAGCCGACGTTCCGCCGCCATCAGGAGAGCTTCGCGTTCCGCCAAAGCACGTTCCCGCTCTTCGAGGGCGAGACGGCGGCGTCGGAGGTCCTCGATCACGGCCATCTCGCCAAGACTGGCGCCCTCACGGGCGGCGGGCAGTTCCGCGGCGGGGGCAGCGCCAGCCGGAAGATCCGACGCGACAGGGGGAGACGCCGGCTGACGCGCGGCATGCGCCAAAGGAACAATCGGCAAAGCAGGCGAGGCTTGGATCGAGCGATCGGCCTCAACCGGACGAAGCACGAAGCTGACGACGCGAACGACGAGAAGGGAGGCCGTGGTGACGATAACAAACGGCAGCACCCGAAGACGGAAACCTGTCCGAACCGCAGAGCGGCGAGCAGAAGAAGGGTTGCTGGTCATCGGCCGAGCCTCAGCGCCTGTAGCAGGTCACGCTCCGCCTGGCTGCGAACGCGGGTTGTGTCGGCGGCCTCAAGGGCGGGTCGCAGCGGCGCACGAGGTTCGCCGTGAACAAGGCCGCGCGCCTCACGCACGCGAAGGTCAAGGCGATCGGCCAAGGTTTCCGCCCGCTCGGTCAGGTATTGCAGGTCAGAGCGAAGACGCTCAGCCAACTCGATGCGCGCGGCGACCTGCGCGCCGGCATCTTCCGCCGCCGAACGGAGGCGCAGGATGGCCGTATCCGCCCGTGCCGTCGCGTCGTTGAAGCCAGCGATCAGCGCCTCAAGCGCGGCATTGTCACGACGCAGCACGCCCAACCGACGTTCCAACCGGATCGCGTACCACAACGTCACCGCGAGCAGCACCGCAAGCAGCACCTCAAGCGCCCATTGCAGGACGGTGATCATCAGCCCCGACCCTCCGCGAACCCACGACCATGTCGGCGCAGCAAGTCGCGTTCGATACCGATCGCGATCCGCCCGTTGCGCCGGCCCATGCGACCTTCGAACAGCGCCACGCCACCGCAACGAAGACTGACCGAACTGTCAGGAGTGGCGTTCAGAACCAGTCGGCTGCCAACTTGCCAGGAGAGGACCTGGGAGAGTTTCAGCCATTGTTCGTCGAGTACCGCTTCGATCTCGATCTCGGTCTCCCAGAGCTCTTCGGCAAGATGCGTTTCCCAGATCGAATCGCGGCCGAACTTCTCACCCATAAACTGCTGCAGCAGCAGCTCCCGCACAGGCTCAAGCGTGGCATAAGGCAGCAAGAGTTCGATTTTGCCGCCGCGATCCTCCATCTCCACCCGCAGCTTGGCCACCACGGCAGCGTTGGCGAGGCGGGAAACGACGGCGAAGCGTGGATTGGTCTCAAGACGTTCGAAGCGGAAGTTAACCGGGCAAAGAGGATCGAAGGCCTGAGCGAGATCAGCGAGCACGACGTGAATGGTGCGCTCGATCAGCGTGCGCTCGATCGTTGTGTAGGGACGCCCTTCGATGCGCATCGGCGCCGTGCCGCGCCGACCGCCCAAAAGCACATCGACGATGGAGTAGATCATCGCCGAATCCACCATCATCAGACCGTAATTGTCCCACTCCTCCGCCTTAAATACAGCGAGCATCGCGGGAAGAGGGATGGAGTTGAGATAGTCGCCGAAACGGAGGCTGACGATGTTGTCGATCGAGACCTCAACGTTGTCGGAGGTGAAGTTGCGCAGGGAGGTGCTCATGATCCGGACCAGCCGGTCGAACACGATCTCGAGCATCGGCAGGCGCTCGTAGGTGACGAGCCCCTGCGAGATGATGCGCTGAATCCCAGAGAGCTCGACTTTCTCCGACGGTCCGGCATCAAAGCCGAGCAGGCTGTCGATTTCCGCCTGGTTGAGCACCCGCATCGCATCCGGCGCGGCCGCATCCGCCGCTGCCGCGTCGCCAAGCGCCTTGCCCCAGGCAGCGGCAAGAGCGTCGTCGTCGGCCGAGGTGTTGTTGGAGGGCTCGCTCATCGGCGGCACGGTCACTGAACCAGCATCTCAACGAACAACACGTCCGTTACCTGGGCGGGAGAAACAGCAAGTGTTGCGCGCGCCATCAGCTCTTCGCGCAGGCGGTGCGTGCCGGCGGAGCCGCGAAGCTCTTC